>CAYVJW010000023.1:6453-18576 GCA_964451885.1 uncultured Candidatus Peribacteria bacterium
AACAGACTCGTAAAGAAGATCGAGCAGAATGGCGGCGCGGGTTTGATGAAATAAAATATGATTTACGCCTGGACAAAGAAAAACTGGAAAAAGTCTATGAAGCAAGAAATCAAGTAACGGTTAATTTTTCACGAGCTTTTGCCACAACGAATGCATTTATTGCCGGCGTACTTGCTGTGATTGTTTCCCTGTTCATGAATATAGATAAATAATTCCCCCACTAATCGACGAAATCATTTTTGACTTGACCGCATGCAGACATCGGTTTTTAAGATTACCCAAAATTTGACGCTCCCCGAATAGTTTCATATACTTCCAGAGTAGAATGAAAAAAATAAAAAAAACACCTTCCTTCTTTCTCTCCCCAACACTCCTCCCGACCATATGTTTTGTAATTTCCCTATCCATCACCGCAATAGCCTATGCCACCTACACCCCACTTCCTACAAACAAAACACTCGGCTCCAAACTAACTCCAGAAAACTGGAACCAAGCCGCAAAGATGGTAAACGGACTAATCGACCTTTGCCCGGACGGCTCTTATTTGAGGGGGTATGATGAGAATGGGGGGAAGGTTTGTGAGGAATGGCCAGAAGGTGAAACTGCTTCCACAGCTCCAGCCACTCCTACAACCCCAGCCGCTCCCTCCGGCCCGGAGACTTGTAAGTTTGATGCCGATAAGTTTGATTCTTGTATATTTCAATAAGGATTTAATTGCCCAAATTTCAAATTATATATACCCTGTATCTATATTAATAATTAGTACAACATAAAATCCCCTCCAAAAAAACCCAACCCCATTCCTCGCCACAGATTTGTCCCCGGATGGGGCGCACTCTGTGTCACAATGATCATGTCTATTGGCGTGACTGTAGTATATGCTCTTAACACAGTAAATAGCGGAGACACTCTTTCCTCGGCACAGTGGAATGAGATAGTGGCGCATATAAATGCAGAAAGTAGTGATGATTGTACTATATATACTAATCCGACCGGAGGGGACTCTCGACTCCATTACTCGTTATCTAATTGGGTGTATAATGATTATAGTGTAGATAGTTTTTGCAGAACCAAAGAAGGAAACTCTGCAATTAGTATAAGATACACATATGCTGGAGACTCTGGCAGCGGATCATATCTAAGTAGTCCCAATAGTACAACATGGTCTACTGTAAACGGCACCCTGATCGACAAGGTGGTGTGTTGTGTTTTTTAGTTCAAGTCAAAGCCGGTCTGCCTGAAATAAATAGTGCATATCCCTCCGATAAGTCGAGTCTCAAGTCTTTTTAACTTGACCGTGTACAAACACAGGTTGTTATATTGGATTCGTTTAGAACGTTTAAAACTTTCGCCTTAATTTTTCGTAATCTTTCACTGACAATATAATACTTCAAAATTTTCTTCAATAGCCTTATATGAAGTTCTTGGCTTCGAAAAGGAGCGGAGGTTGTCCTTTCATCAGGATGCCAAACCCCTAACTCCCCCCTGTCACTCTTTCTTTAAAAATACAAATTTGGTTTATTTTTTTAACAACAAAAACTTGCTATCCATACATTAAATACCCATACTGTAAACATAAGTTTCCAATAATTGATATCACACGCTTGTGTCTTGAAGAAGAAAAATTCATAATTCACCCAAAAATGCCAATCATTCAAAACCCCCTGGAAATACTTATGGATGCTTATCATGGCGGATATGCCATTGGAGCATTCAATGCTAATAATATGGAAATAACGCAGGGGATTGTAACAGCCCATCATGCAAAAAATGCTCCACTCATTCTCCAAATCTCTTCCGGAGCCCGGAAATACGCGAATACCGGGATGCTTATGGCGATTATTCACAACCTTGCTAAACAATACCCGCGTCTTCCCATTATTGTACACCAAGATCACGGAGCTGATTTTGAAGTATGCAAAAGTGCTATTGAGGCCGGCTTTAACTCGGTGATGATTGATGCCTCTCATGAACCCCTGGAAAAAAACATCCAAATTACTAAAGAAGTCGTGAACTATGCCCACCCAAAAGGCGCAATCGTAGAGGCAGAACTGGGACGCCTCGGGGGAATCGAAGAACATGTGTCAGTAGATGAAAGAGATGCCCGACTCACCGATCCCGCAGAAGCCATGCAATTTGTGAAAGAAAGTGGATGCGACACTCTCGCCTGCGCTATCGGGACTTCACACGGAGCCTATAAGTTCTCAAGTGATGGAAAAGTAGATATCGACCGGGTAAAAAAACTAACCGAAGTCCTTCCGGATGTTCCCCTCGTAATGCACGGAAGCTCATCCGTACCACAAGAATATGTCGAAGTTATAAACCAATACGGAGGAAATTTGGCGGGCGCAAAAGGGGTAAACGAAGAAACTATTTCAGAGGCCGTAAAACACGGCGTTTCTAAAGTAAATATCGACACAGACCTGCGTATCGTAATGACCGCCATAGTCCGAAAGGTTTTGGTAGAAAACCCCAAAGAATTTGACCCGCGAAAATACATAGGTCCTGCCAGAGATGAAATTCAGAAAATGGTGGAACACAAAATTGAAGTATTAGGCTCTGTAAATAAAATACGGGGAAATTGAGAAAAGCTAAAAATTTTTGTCGAATCAGGTCCTATCTTTCGACCTGTAAAAAGAATGGCATATCTGCATCCGAGGCTTTAGCCTCTCTCTTTGCTAAAAAAACAAGAGATCCTATTTTTGATGCTGGATAGTTACAACAGATTTTGCCTCAACAATTGTCATCATTAGCTGATATCAAAAAAAACCAAGTAAATATAACACTCACTCTCGCACAGGAGCAGAATGGTCCCTGATCCTGTATGTGATTTTAATATATATTATAACATATATCTTAATGTCTTAATATATGTTTTTCATATATAATCGACGTTTGTATACGGTCGAGTCAAAAGACTTGACCGATCGGAAGAGCTTTAGCCCTACGCAGAATTACGGCTTACAACACTGAACACCCAAGCCATCACAATTACTCCCTCCGCCAGACCCCCCTCCAAATTTTTTACATCCTTCGCTATCAACTTTCGTGCAGATCGCTCCCTCGTCCGATCCACAGGGGTCTCCTACTTTTCCGTTTTTTATGCAACAGCGAAGGCCAGAGGCACACTTATCTTCTGTTCCTGCTACAACGCTTTCTCCCCAGGCACAAGACACCGTGATTCCAAGTCCTGATCCAAGACATGTTCCCGTTAATTTGCTTCCATGGACACTGCCTATGCAGGGTTCGCCTTCTTTTGCCCTTTCTTCTTCTTTTTTAGGTTTTTCCTCTGTCGTTCCCCCTCCGCATTCTGCTTCCAGCTTTTCCAATTCGGCTGTTATTGCCGCTACCTCTGATTCTTTTTTAGCTACCTCTTGCTTTTTACTCTCTGTCTTTTGTTGCGCAACCGCTACGCTTGCTTCTGCTTGCTTGACCGCTTTTGCGGCTGCCGCTGTGGAGGCAGCCGCCGGGGCAGCCGCTCTTTCTTCTTTTGCAGTCTTTTGTGTTTCTTCGTCACATGTTATCTTGCCTTCGCAGAGGGCTTTTTTTGCTTTTTCTGTCTGTGGCCCCCAGTACCCATCTTCGTCAATCTCTTTTTCTACCCCTTCAGATGTCCTACATTTCTCGACCACTTTATTATATTCCTGCTGAAATTTTAAAATTTTTGACGAGCCCTTGGCCACCTCCGCCGCAAGTACCTGGATATTCACGGGGGCTCCGGGGCATTTTTCTTTGGCTTCTAATTCTTCCTTCGTGGCTCCTAGCTTCTTTTGCGCCGCTACTTTTTCCGCCTCAATGCCTGCGATTGCTTTGGCTGCGTCTGTATTAGCCTTTGTTTTACAGGCCTCTTTCTCCTTCTTCTCGAGATTCTCACATGCCGCAATGTCATCTTTCTTTTTTTTCTCAACCGCATCTAGTCTTTCTTTTTCTATGTGCGCCAGACTGCCTACTTTTGTTTTTGCCAGATCTACTGCATCTTGAGAGTCTTCAATAGACTCTCCGGCTTCCGCTGCTTCTCCCATGGCTTCAGCCTTTTTCAAGTCTCCTTGTGCTTTTTCAAGTTTTGCATTTGCTTTTGTTTTGCATTTTTCATCCTTGCACTCCGCCAATTCCTTTTGTGCCGCTTTAACGGCCTCTTCAGCCTCCTCTGCAGCCTCTTCTGCCTCTTCTATCTTTATCCATGCCGGTGGCACACAACAAAACATATCATCACCCGGACAATCCTTCTTATTAGATTCAAGCCATGTTTCCCCCGCGTCTTTCTTGCACTCCCTTTTGACACACACCCCTTTATCACTTCCGTCTTCCTCTTCCTGATCTCCACATACTGGAGCAGCCTTTTCTGTTTCTTTGAATGCCTCTTCCCGATCTTTTACGGCCGCTTGAATGCAACACCAAAGGCCCATCTCACAGTCCCTTCCCCCACTGGAAGGCCCTTCGTAATTGACACATGGCTTTTTTGAACACACCGCTCCAGTGTCCGTACCGCAAGGGTCGTTTTCTTCCCCGTTTTCTGCACAGCATATCTTCGTCAAATCACATTGGTCTCCATCTTTCAGGTCATCGTTTCCGATAATGCCTTTTCCAAACCCGCATGCCGGTCCGGATTCGCAGTAACCGCTATATCTTCCCAGCTTTTCCTCACATATTTTCTTGATACAACATTTTAGTCCGCCCCCGCAATCCCTCCCTCCTGACTCAGCCGCTATCCAAGGGTCAGGGCACATTAGCATTTCCATTTCTTTACACTCCGCACCCTTTTCTATCCCGCAACGCCCCCCAAATTCGTCCGCAGGAGGCTTGCCCTTCCCTCTTGATTCCTTTGTTTGCCCGTCCTTTACACAACACACCCCGGAAGCACATTTATCTCCGTCTTTTAAGTTTTCGTCTTCGATAGAACCTTTTCCAGATCCACACAATGTTCCGGATTCACAGTACCCGTTATATCTTCCCAACTTTTCTTCGCATTTTTTCGGGGCTTCTTTCTTTCCGCAACAGTTAAACTTTCTGGGGCAATCGTCGTCTCCTTCTTCTAATGATTCTGCAGAACTGGGACAAGTGTTCCCAAAGTTACAGTCCCCGTCTCCCTTCTTTCCGCAAGAAAGCGTGGCTGCGTTTGTTTTGCTGATGCAACATGATCCAGAAGAACATTTATTATTTCCTTCCTCGTGCCCAATGTATAATTCCCCTCCTAACTCATCACAGGTCGATATCGCCCATATATCCTGACATACCCCTTTTTCGTATTGCCCGCACCTTGCAAGAGGTTTTCCCGTTTCCGGATCCTTTTCTTGTGTGGGAATCGGTTTTTTTTCGAAGCATTTAACATCACTGTCACTTGATTTAACATGCCCGCACGCCCCGGGCCTCCAAAGCCCCTCATCTTCTTTAGCAAACCAATCTTTCTGCCATCCCCCTTCTGAACATTTCTCTTTTATGGATATCGAGCCTTTCGGATCCTTTTCGTCAGCTTCAAAAGCCTTTTGTATTGCATTCCCACACGCCACCATGCCGGCTTTCTTTTTCGGCTCACACCTCCCCGAACAAATCGCCTCATACGCTGCCGCCGTTTCTCCGCCTTCCCCGGTTTTCCACATTCCGTCTTTTCCTTTTCTGGGTAGCCCGGGAAGATCTGGACACTCTACTTTGTTTTGTTCTTTATACAATAAGTATAACCTCTGAAATGTCCTCACGTCCTCGTTTACAACTTCTTCGTAAATAGTTTTTTCATTAGTCTTAAGTTTGTTAATGGCGTTTTGTAGTCCAAGATCATAAGGCTTTTTCTCACATTCCGGGATTCTTGCGAGGTTTTGTGCGATGATAGTAGATTTGGGGGAGGTGGGGGGTGGGGACGGTAGTTTTGCTCCCACAAGTTCCGTTCCGGGAAAAAGATAGCATTCCATTTCGCCGCCTGCAGCCGGAGTCTGTCGGCCGCCCCAGTAAGTACACCTGTCTTCACAGGCTTTGCCTTTATACGGCCCAACCTTTTGTTGGTTTTCTGTTGTATTCGCTTCCATTTGGGCTCGCTTAAAAGCAGATTCAAGAAGACATTCGGATCTTGGCGTTTTTGCTTTTTTTTGGTTTATCATGTCTTCTTTGTAACAACACATCCCCGTACATGGAAAGTCTTTGGAAACGGCAACAACAAACTTTTTTCCTTCTTCATCCTTTCCCATTTCTCCGGATTTACAGGAGGCTCTACAGGTGCCAGGGATTCTCGATTTAAATAGATAATCGGGCGACGTTACAAAACATGTCCCCCCTTCTAGTGGTTTAAGGCCTTCTGTAATACAGCACGTTAAATCCTTGTTAGAACACATGTGCGCCCTGGATTCAAATTCCTGCGAATCAGTAATCGCTTTTTCGCCGGGGCCACATTTCCCGCGACAAGGAAAGTTTGACTGTCCCGTTTGTTTATTTATGTACCTTTTGAGTTGGCACGGATTTTCCCGCTCTCTTCTCAGCTCTCTTTCCAGTTCTGATAGTTTAATTTTGTGTTTTTTGAGAGCCGCATCAGCAGCTTCTTTGGTCTTCCCCGCAGCACCCAAGGCGGTTTTATTTTTCTCAACAGCATTTTGCTTTTTCGTTAAGACGCTTTGCATTTCTTCGAGTGTTTTTTTTGCTTCCGCATGTTTATTTCTTGCTTCGGTAAATTCGTTAATTAGCTTTTGCCAGTCTTCTTTGGCCGGCCTCATTTTATCCATCAGCTCTTTATAAGGCTTCATTATTTCTTCTTCTTCCTTTTCTATATTTTCAAAAACCTTTAATGAAGAG
Organism: uncultured Candidatus Peribacteria bacterium; assembly: GCA_964451885.1. Taxonomy (GTDB): domain Bacteria; phylum Patescibacteriota; class Gracilibacteria; order UBA4473; family UBA4473; genus CAYVJW01. The sequence continues at coordinate 13,228 of CAYVJW010000023.1, forward strand.
CCTTTTGTAAAACATGTCCAGCTAGCTTCACAATCAAGGTATGACTTTTCAGCAATTTCCCGCGCCCATGCCGCATACTTCCAGTCCCAATATGGTCCGGGTGCAGTTTGGAATTTTATGTCTTTCTTATAAGATTTGGTTACTATAACATAAGATTTATTTTCTTTAAGAATTGTTTCTATTTCCTCTTTGCTATACTCCGGGTAGCCTTTGTTGTCATATTTTTTTTGCAAGCTGAGATAAGCATCTTCTGCTTTCTTTTGTGCTTGTTCTCTTGTTGTTTTTTCATTTTCTTTTTGTACTACAATCGCTTTTTGGGTATCAAATGCTTTTTGAGCTTTTTGAACCTTTTTCTCCGCTTGTTTGAAGGAATATTTCGCGCGCCTTTCTATTTCTTCGGCGTTTAGTAGAGCATCTTCTGCTCCTTTAATATTCCCTTCAATCTTAGTTATCTCATCTTGTATTTCTTTTACCGTCTTCGCATATGACACAGACCCCATCAAAACCCCACCCGCCACCGCCAGCAGAACCATACTCAGGATGCCCGGGATTTTTTTCATTTTATGTTTTATTTCTTGTGGGATATGATAGGAGGTTTTGGGGAGAAAGCAATGACTTACATTTGATTTATTGTAAACAATATTCTATAATTGTCCCATGTTGGCAAACACGTATTCGGTTTCGAACGATAAAGTAATCATTCCTCTTAATGATCTAATTCAAATTTTAGACAACGGCGCTTTTTCCTTTCAGCTGAAAGGAAAAAAGCTTGAATTACACGAAATAGACCGTGAACTGCAAATTATTGCTGCCTATAAAGAAGCAAAAAATGCTCCAGAGTCAGACTTTGTTGAGTTGTCACGATGAAAATCACGAGAATCAAAGAGTATAAAAAGGTTCTCCCGACACTCCAAAAGAGGGGCCTTGTTGTCCAATACGTCAAAGCTGCAAAAACTCTCCTTTTCGGAGATGTCAAATCGGTAGATTTTAAGCTTCGAAAACCGAAAGGTGAAAAAATCTATTCATTTCGCATAAATAAAAAGTATAGGGCTTTTTGCTTTTTTGACAATGATGTCTTGAAGGTTTTTGATGTCAGCGACCATCAGTAAATAGGTCAAATAAAAACTTGACAAGTTTGAGGTTTTCATTATGCCTTGTGGCACACAAAAACAAAATCTTGCTCTTTTACAACTTCAGTATTATTCGTTGCGCTTCTCCATGTGAAGTTTCAACCAATTGTGGGTTTTTCCCACTAACTGGTTGCACTCTCACATCCGGGAGTGCAACCGTCACATTTTAAAGGGGAGTATCATGAAACAGTCATGTGCAATCATCTTTGTCCTAGCCCTCAGTCTGACCTTCTTCGGTGCCACGCCCGCTCATGCGAACGAAACCGAGGAACGACTTGCCGGCCACCTGATCACGGTGGCCGGAACGTCGGCGCCGGGGCAAAGTCAGTACGCCGCCCGTCGGGCGGCGACGGTAGATGCTCAGCTTTCGGCCGTTATGATGGCCGCATTCGCCGCCGGACATACGGATATTTCCAATATTCACGGCCATCTCGGTCCCGGAGCCATTCGCAAACAGACTCCTTTCTACGATGCAGGAAATGGGCGGGCCACCGTTACCATGGTGGTCGACCTGACGCGGATCGACGTATCTTTCCGCTCCCCGTCGGAGTGACTTTCTCCCGGACTTAAACAGGAGTGGGTGCGCCTTGTGCCACCCACTCCCTCAATAAAATCCTAACTCATTCCTTTCGGTCTGATGATTTTTACCACATCCCCATCATCCAGCCGATTTCTATAAAGGTTTTCTCCTTTTACTTTCGGCTCTACCCCATAGCCCCCAGAATGCTCCCCATCAATTTTTTTAAGACTGGGATACCCAAGTGGAAATTGGTTCATTACTGTTACTCTTTCAAATCCTCCCTTTTTAAAATCGAATCGAGTTCTGCCTCTTTTGATTGGTTTATCTTTTTTTCTACTATGGTTATTGCCTTTACCTTCGCTTTTGCATGAATTGATTTCATGTTTTTTGCGTGCTGTTTTAGAGCTTTCTGTTTTTCAATCAATCTTTCTGCTTTTGCTTCCAGTATTTTTAAATAAGCAATTGTTTTTTCCGTGTCTTCAGATGAAATTTTATCGATGAGTTTTAAAAATTCTTCCTTTTGTTTTTTATTTAGGGTTTTTGATGAATTAATTAGTTTCTGTAATTTATTTTTAGCTTCCATTTTATTTAATAAAACACATAAAGTACCATAGTATTATACACACTTTCACAATAAAACACAATATTTAGTTCCCAATATAAACCTTTCCTTCCTTCACCTGTTTCTTCAGTTCCGGATACTGCCCCAGCTCCATGTCTTCTTCCAAAATCCTGACCGCCCAATCCCTCGCCGAGCTGATCATCTCTACGTCAGTGAGATCGGCACATTTGAGGTCCGGGAATCCGCTTTGGCGAGTTCCATATATTTCTCCCGTTCCACGGAGTTTCATGTCGATCTCCGCCAGATACATGCCATCGTTTGATTTTTCCATGGCTCTCAGTCGTGAGGCGTGAGCGTCTTCGGCTTTTCCCGCCATAAGGAAACAATAGCTCTGCAGGTCGTTCCGCCCGATCCGTCCCCGAAACTGGTGAAGCTGAGCAAGGCCGAACCTTTCGGCGTTTTCGATCACCATAGCCGTGGCGTTCGGAATATCCACACCCACTTCTATTACAGAGGTGGACACCAGGATGTCGAATTCGTGCGCGCGGAACGATTCCATGGTGGCGGATTTTTCTGCCGATCGAAGTTTGCCGTGGAGAAACTGTACGCGCCTAGTCGGGAAAATATCGTTGGCAATCCGGTCGAATTCTTCTATTACGTTTTTGGCTTCTATTTTGTCCGATTCATCGATGAGCGGACAAATCCAGAATATCTGACGGCCTTTTTCAATCTGATCCTCAATAAAACGATTACAGAGTGTGCGTGTTTTTTCGTCGGATATCACCCGGGTGATTATTGGCTTTCTGCCGGGGGGAAGTTCGTTAATCACAGATAGATCTTGGTCCCCGTAAACTGTCAGTGCAAGCGTGCGCGGGATGGGAGTAGCGGTCATAGCAAGTACGTGCGCATTATTTTCGGCCAGTATTGCCCTCTGCGCAACGCCAAAACGATGCTGTTCGTCTATTACGGCCAGGCCGAGATTATTGAAAGCCGTGTCTTCGGTCAGGATTGCATGCGTGCCAATCAAAACTTTTATATTTCCTGTCCGAAGGGATGATTTCACCTGTTCTTTCTTTTTGGCTGTTACGGAGCCCGTAAGAAGCTCTATCCCCATCTCGTGGGGAAAAAATTTCAATGCCCCCGCAAAATGCTGTTTAGCCAGAATTTCCGTCGGAGCCAGGATTGCTGTCTGAAACCCCTGCCGGAGAGCCTGAAGCGCGGCCAGAAAAGAAACAATGGTTTTCCCGCTTCCTACGTCCCCCTGGAGCAATTGATACATAGGGCGGGAGGACTGCAGGTCTTTCAGGATGACGTGCAGGCATTTTTTTTGCGCTGTTGTAAGCTCGAATGAGAGTTTTTTTAGGTCTTCTTTTATTTGCTCCGGATCAAAGGGTACTACAAAGGTGTTTTTTCTGTTTCTTTCCCGGTGAAATTTTTCCTGGATCACCCGGGTTTGGATTTCAAAAATTTCCTCAAAGGCTAGTCGCCTTCTGGCCTCTTCCCATTTTTGAACTGATTTCGGATGATGGATAGCCTGTATGGCTTCCGGTTTTGAAATCAGGTTTTCCCTCCGGCGCATTTCTTCCGGCAGGATTTCTGGGAAATCGCCGGCAAAAGACAACAATGGCGTTATTTTGTCCCGGATCCATTTGGAGGTAATCGGGGGAGATTCCGGATAAATAGCGCGAAGCGTTCCCACGTGCACGCCGTGGGCAAGGTGCAGTTCTGGATTGAGTATTTGTATTTTTCCGTAACTCCGTTCGACTTTTCCCACCAGAAAAACACGAGTCTCCTCTTTTAGGTTTCTCAATGCGTAGGGGATTTGAAACCACACCACTTCTATTTGCGCCCCGTCATCCAGGATAATAGAGGCCTTTCCCAGCATTTTCCCTCTTTTTGTCCTTTCTTTGCGAATGTCCGTGAGTATTCCGGAAAGCGTATTTTTTTTGCCCAACCGAAGGCTTTCGAAATTTGGTACAATTTCCGTGGACTCGACAACCCGCGGAAAAAACTCCAAAAATTCTTTTGTGTTATTAATACCCAACTTCCCTAATTTTGAAAAATGGGCGGAAGTAGAATTTATAGCGTCTTTTAGAGGTAAAAATAGGCTCATGTCTGTTTTTTTTATTAAAACACAAAAAAAACTTGCAAAGGTTTTGGTTTTTCGGGAGAATTATGATAAGGTTTGTTTATATAATAAACAAACAAAATAAAAGTAAAATTTTACTCCTCAAAAAAATGAAAAAAATACTCAATTTCAGATTCATCGCTCCCGCGTTCGGGATGGTATTAGCTGCTGCATTCCTTTGGTGCGGTCATGGTTTTGCTATGGGGGATACGCTTATTCTAGATGGTGATAATCCGTCAAATATCGGCGGTAGTACGAAATGGGGTGGCTCTCTCCGTGAGGCCGGCTTAACAGTTATTAATTTCTTTCTCTATTTTCTTGGGCTTCTCTGTACTGGAATGGTTATCTATGGAGGATACCTTTATATTACGGCGGGAGGTGATGACGGACAAACAGAAAAAGCAAAGAAGGTTTTGATGTATGCCGTTATAGGAATTCTTATCTGTTTATTGTCCTTTGCTATCGTTAATTCGGTTACTCAGATGGGAGGCGGAAGTCGGGAAGAAACATAAGGGTTATTAATATCCCTATTTGAGAAAATTATAAATAATAATGAAAGATATTCTTTCTCCAAAGTTTTTAGCTCCTTTTCTTGGAATATTGTTTTCGTTTGCTTTGCTTCTCTTTGACGGATGCTTGGCAGTTCCTAATCGTTTAATTGATTCAGGTGATAAGCCTATTACATTAACAGAGGCTACCCCGGGGTGGAGAGAGGGGTCTTTACGTGAAGCTGCTTTAGTGGTGATTAATTTTTTCCTTTTCTTTTTGGGGCTTCTTTGTACGGGGATGGTGATTTTTGGAGGGTTTTTATATATGACAGCAGCTGGTGATGACGGACAAACTGATAAGGGAAAGAAGGTGTTGCAATATGCGATCATTGGAATTATCATTATCCTCCTGTCGTTTGCTATTGTTAACACGGTTACCCAATTGGGAGGGGCGTTAAGAACTGAAACTTAGAGGAGACGATTTAAGTTTTTTTTCTGCCTACTTAAATACTGCAGTTGTT
>CAYVJW010000024.1:0-18346 GCA_964451885.1 uncultured Candidatus Peribacteria bacterium
CTTCCCTCCTTTTTAGGTTTAATTTCTTTTCCTTTTTTCTCCCATTCCTTCATCCATTTTAACTCAATTTTCCCGCTCCCTTTTGCCGCAGGTTTCGCTTTTTCCTTTAGCTCATTTTCTTTCTGAGATTTTTGTTCCTTCTTTTTTTTTTCCCACTCTTCCATCCAAGGCAATTTTATGCCTTTTTCACTTGAATCATTAGGATTTTTAGCTTTTTCCTCCTTTTTATTCATTTTTTGCAAAATATATCGTAATATTATACCGAATTTTCACTTATAAAGCAATTAATCAAAATGCAGAATAATAACATCATTGATAAAATCTGGAAATCCCATGTAGTTAATCATGAAAAAGATACTCCCGATATTCTATTTATAGATCTACAATTTCTTCATGAAGTAACCAGTCCTCAAGCTTTTGAAGTGCTCAGAAAAAGAAAACTAAAATTTTTTAATTCATCAAAAAACTTCGCCACCATCGACCACTCCATCCCCACAGACTCGGAAAGAAAAGCTTATCCGGACAAAAAATCCCGCGCACAAGTAGAAAAACTTCGCCAAAATTGCAAAGAATTTGGCATAAAGCTCTTTGACGCAGGAACCGGGAAACAGGGCATCGTCCACGTAATCGGTCCGGAACTCGGCCTCACCCAACCCGGAAAAACCATCGTCTGCGGCGACTCCCATACCTCCACACACGGAGCATTCGGCGCCTTAGCATTCGGCATTGGAACCACACAGATTTCCCATGTAATGGCCACACAATGCCTTCTCATGGAAAAACCGAAAACAATGAAAGTAAACTTCATCGGAACTCCCTCAAAATATTTTACCGCCAAAGATGCCATTCTCTTTCTCATAAATAAGATTGGCGTACAAGGAGGAACCGGATATGCCATTGAATTTAGCGGCGAATATATACAAAACCGCACCATGGAAGAACGAATGACCATTTGTAACATGTCCATCGAATGCGGATCCAGATTTGGAGTAATTTCCCCCGACGAAACGACTTTTAAGTATCTGAAAAACAAAAAATTTACCCCAAAAAACTACGAAGAAGCTATTGTCTCATGGAAAAAACTGGCCTCCCCTACAAACGCACACTACGACACAGAAGTAGAAATAAATCTGGACAATAAGCATCCCTACGTTACCTGGGGAACAAACCCCGAACAATCCGTGCAAATAGATGAACTAATCCCCTCTCCCAAAGAATTTACAGATCCATCCAAACAACTGGCTACTATGAAAGCTCTCCAATATACCCGCCTAGCACCAGGACAACCCATTGCCGGAACAAAAATAGACTACGTCTTCATCGGAAGCTGTACAAACGGAAGAATCGAAGACCTCAGGGAAGCAGCTAAAATTTTAGATGGGAAAAAAATTAATTCCCATGTAAAAGCTTTTATTGTTCCCGGATCGGAACCCGTATACACCCAATGCCAAAAAGAAGGACTCGACAAAATATTCAAAGAAGCCGGCATCAAGTTCCGCATGCCCGGCTGTTCCATGTGCCTAGCCATGAACGGAGACCTTGTCCCCCCAGGCGCCCGCTGTGCCTCCACCTCAAACCGAAACTTCATAGGCAGGCAAGGCCCGGGAAGCATCACACATTTGATGTCCCCACTGATGGCCGCCATAGCGGCTATAACCGGAGAAATTACGAATCCGAAAGATATTTAAACTTGCCCCTTGCGACTTGTTCCTTGCTACTTACTTCGGACAAACAACCATAACCGCCTGATTCACACAAACAATATCCTTATACCGCAAAGTTTCCACAAGGAGTTTATTTATCCCCTGAACAATATCAAAAGTATAGTCTAATTTTTTGGAAAACCCATCCGTTCGTACCCCAGCAATATCTTTTACACGATTTATAATAAAATTCCGATCATTTCTCCACTTTTCATGCCGCACACGAAAATTTGTCTCCAATTCCCGATTATCAAAAAATTCAACGTTTTGAGTAGAAGATTCTTTATTCTCAAAAAGCTTCAATTTTCCCCATAACCAGGCAATCGGATCATCAAAAAAAGTTTTCGGTTCATCCGCTTCGGGGATTTCCTCCGTATTCAATGAAAAAAAAGCCGGAAAATCATCTCCGCTAGCTGTCGCGTTTGAAAGAGACAACCCTTTCTTAAACTCCTTAGACATTTCAGGAGCTGGCGGAGGAGTATCCATGCCACCTCCCCCAGCCTTTCTATCTGCTTTATCCTGAGATTTCATAGTTTTACCGGAAGCTTTATCAACACTTATAAGACCCCCATCCGCTTCCGTCTCTTGATCTTTACAAACCCTCTGATTTCGAAGCGACAACTCCTTTGACATAGACTTAACCAACCCCCTCAACTTTTCCGAAGGATAAAAAATCGCCTTTGAAGCCTTTAACGGCTCAATGGAAGCAGGAATAACATTCGCCACCACGTTTTCATGATACGCAAAAAGTTCTTCAATTTCCTTAAATACTTTTCTGAGTTCTCTCCCGGAAGATTCACTTTCCCCCGGCAATGTCGCAAGGCAAATCTGATAATCATGATTTCCCGCCTTCCTCCAAAGCTCATCAACCTTCGGAACCAATTCATAATAATGACTCAAAGCATCCGGGAAAATAGGAGGGAAAGCCGAAAAATACTGGTCTATAACACGATTTTTTGCAGAAAGGACAAAGAATTTCCTAAACCTCTGCGAATAATCTCCCGCCGAGATTTTATCCTCCGCAAACTCCATCTCCAAACACTTTTCCTTATATTGCCCCTGAAGATCACGAATATGCGGCTCCAAATCCTTTATCAGCTTCTCCAAAGAATTCGGCAGCTTACACTTCGGAGAAGCCGCAAACACTTCTCCTAATAAAAAGAAGAAGAAAACGATGATAAACATAGACAATGAAATACGCATTATTAATTATTAATTGTTAATAGCATTTCGACTTCTCCGAAAGCTCCCGATACTCAAGTTTCTGTTCAACTATCATAGGAAAAAAAGTAAGAAAATCCTGATTCCATTGGTCGATCGCCCTCAATATTCTCATATAATACGACTTTTCCGGCTCTATTGTCGCAGCTTTACGTATCGCATCAAATCGCTGCCCCCAAAATTCGTTCTTAATAATTTTACACTCCTTTACAAGATTCGACTGATCCAAATTCTCAATATCATATTTCTTCGCATCTTCCGCCATTTTATCTTTGCAGGGAGTTTCCGTAATAATTTTCTCTTCCAAAGCCGAAAACTTCTCCCCGATCAATTCTTCCTTATTTATTTCCACCTCAGTCTTTGTAATAGGAATAGAACCTTTCTTAACACTCTGACTGTTCAAATCCCCAAGGTCAGGTAAAGAAAGATTTAAAAAGGGCAGCTGAAAAAAACGTGTTGAATTACACTCCGCAGCCTGTGAAATTGAAGACAAAGCCGCTGCTCCTTGTTTTCCGTCAGCATACACTTCCTTCATATTTGCTAAATTTCCGGCTATTGATCCATCATCATCCGAATAGTCATTCGGATTCGAACTCATCCCACCAGTAATAGAAAGCGCCGGCTTACTACCTTCTTCCTCAAAACCATCCTGCCACTCTTCTTCCGTATCGGAAAAAGCATTTGATTTTTTAAAACTAAAACTCGGTTTCGGCCTTGTGTGTTTTTCCCCGAAAAGAACTTCGTCAATATCATCCAAATCATTAATCAAATCATAAGCCCCATCCCCCATAAACCGATTTGAAAAAATACTCATATTCTCCGTTTTCATCCTCAAATCATCCTCAAACTGCAACATTTCACGTTCAAACTTCATAATCTTCACCACCCGCTCAACCCATTTCTCATGAACCTCCTTACTTTTAACTTTCCCAACGATAAACTCATCAAAATTCCCCTTCTCCAGTTCAAACAACTTCGAACAACTAAAATCTGAAAACTCCAAACCTCCAACCTCAAAAAACAAAGCCTGCCTTTCCAAAGTCCGCGAACAGACCTTCTTCTCCTGCTCCTTATCCTTCTCCATATAGATGGTATCATAAAGATTCTCAAAAACAGACAATCCCTCAACTATTGCCGGAACAACAATCACGCAGACAATGATTACTCCCATGATCATCAACTTTAACCATTGAAATCTCACTCCCATTTTTAATTTTTAATTTATAATTTTTAATTCTTTTCCCATACGCCTTGTCAGCACCCCTGATCACATATCTCGGAAGCCGCATAATTAAACTTATCCGGAAACACATAGACCGCCTTCCTCAGTTCTTGAAGCATACTTCTAGTTTCTTTCAAAGCATCCAAAATCGTAACCAACCACAAATGGATCCTATAGTTCTGCTCCCACTTCTGATAGCGATATATCATTTCATATAAAGTTTTCCGTGATTTCTGAATTTCTTTTCGATAGGTATCCTGCCGCTCCGTACGCTTAATTTCATCACGAACATTATAATCATTATCAAAATCAGAAACCGGATATTCTCTCGAAAACGACTTATAATCACAAATCTTCCACTCAAGATATTCCTGGTAAGCACAAAATTCATTCATAGCGGTTTCAGCCACATGACAGACAGAATAAAACTTATCCACCGTATGATTATCCCCCTCCGTCTCACACAAAGTACTATACCCATTCCGCGCCTGAGAAGCCTGTATTCCCTGCAATGAACATTTACTCGTATCAAAGCTCAAATCCTCAAGCACACGCGTACTAGGATTCCGAATTATAGAAGCCAAAATAGGACGAAAATCCGTATTCATCCGATTTACAGACTGCATCATCGCATCATTAAAAAGACAATTCATCATTATCTGATACTTTTCATGCGCCTCCTCATAAAGCTCATCCAAAGAATAAGTCACAGAAGCATAACAAAGATCTTTCTTCGTCACCATCTCCGAAAACTGCTCTCGCAAATCCTGATGGATATCGCAAGCAACAGATACCGAAGAATTCATCAGTATGGATAATAAAATGAAAGCAGAAATAATTTTACGCACGAAGACATACTAAAACTAAATATCGAATTTTCAAAAATTCTTGTCATACATTTTTCCCTTGCAAATACTAAAAAAACTATTAAAATAACCACGATTTATATTAATTATTGTTCACTGTATAATTGTTAACTGAAAAAAAATGGCTCATAAAAAAGCAGGCGGATCCAGTAAAAACGGTCGAGATTCCAACGCCAAAAAAAGAGGCGTAAAACGATTCGGTGAACAAAAGGTTAACGCCGGAGAGATAATTGTACGCCAAAAAGGCACAAAATTCCGCCCAGGTGAAAATGTGGGAATGGGAAGAGATTTTACTATTTTTGCACGAGTTACCGGAAAAGTAGTTTTTACTGAAAAAGCCATCCAAAGATTCGACGGTCGTAGATATCCAACAAGATTTGTGAATATACAGGCAGTATAAATTAATTAGAGTCTAAAGCCCGAAAGTCAAAAGTCTAAAGCGGCTTTACAAACTTTCGACTTTTAAATTTTGACTACCCTCTCTCATGTCAGAAAGCGGTGCAGAAAAACTCGATGATTTAGTCCTCGGAGCAGGAACCGAAGTAGCTTCCGAGTCTGATGAAGTATTTGCCGAACGCCTGAAAGAGGCCCAACAAAAAATCGCCGGCATAAGAAAAGACGAAAAAAAAGCACAAAACTTCGACCATAAACTCGCAAAAATTATTTCAAACCTAAGCCCTGAGGCTCTAGATTTTGTAATATTCCTCATAAACCACAATATCCCCTCACTTACGATTCTTGCCTTTATATCTATCGCCAATGAAGATGCTGGCAAAACCTGCTTCATAGAATTTGATAAATTCATACAGGAAAAAGCCAACTTTTCAATAGTAAAATTCAACGACCCGAAAATAGAAGAAAAAATATCCTACTGGTGGACATTTATCCTGGCTGCCGACCATGTATCCACCACAGTAAAACTAAAATCCCTGCGAGAAAACGACAAATTCGTCAGCAGACTTTCAAGGAATCTTGCCGACCTACTCGTAATATTCCTCCACGAAAATTCCGTAACCGAATTCGACCGATCAACACTGAAAAAGATGCTAGCAAAGTATGAGAAGATGATGTTTGAGTGAACTAATTTTCGGCTTAGCTCACATTCTTCCGACAATCTGATTTGATCTCGATAAATCATTGGCTCTTTTGGTAATTTTATTTTATTCTTCATTTGGTAGAGTGATCAGAAAGCAAATCCGGCCATTCTACCATTTTTTTGGCTTAATTACTAGCTTTTCGCATCACCGAAATAAAAAAACCAATGGCCTTTTGAGTGGCCATTGAATTTCTTATTTCTCCACAAAAAAATCCTCATGACGTAAATTGGGCAAAAAACTCCGCTATCGCTCCATTTTTCACACAATTTGCTAGTGTAGTTAAAGATGTTTGTGATCATTATTTGTAAATAAATTTTTATAGGATGTGTCCATTCAGGTGCCATGATTATTCAAGCTAGAGGATTGTTTTTCTGGCGGTTCACGGAGGCAACCATCGGGAGCCTCCGGGAAAACCGCCTTTATGGCCGAATATCATATTTTGTGTTTTGAAGGTTCATACAGAGGCCATTATTATTTTTCAGTAGGGTTTCTTTTTTGACTTCGACCGAAGGTGGGGGGCGGTTCCATTCCGTTCCGCTACGCTCCACTCCATTCCACCGCCCCCCACCTTTCTCAAGAACTCATGTATGGGTTTCTTGGTTAAGTGCACATTATGTATTGTACCTTCTACGCTAATTTTCGGCTTTAGCTTGTTTTTTCTCCTTTTTTATAATATAATATGAGGATTTATTACGTACAAAATGGATCTTCAGACGTTCATATACCGAATCAAAAACACAATCCTCCTCATTCAAGAGAGGAAAAATTATTTTTTAGCAAATGCAGAAAAATATCCCCCCGAACTCAGAGCCGGAATGATCACTGAACTTGAAAAACACGAAAAAGAATACATAGAATTCGGAAAAAACAGAATCAAGGAAATCAAAAAAGAAAAAGCCGATTCACTTCACGATAAAATGATGAAACTGGAAACTAAACATAAAAAAGAACACCTTAAAGAAATCGAAAAAGCTGAAGCTCAGTTGGAGAATGATTTAGCTAACCTGAATAAAAATGCCTGAAACACGCGAAGCACCGGTACCAGCCCCTAAACGCAGAGAACAACTTCCTCCACAGGAGGAAGCACAGCAATTATCTGAAGATCCAGCTCTTCAGGAAGATTCCGAAACCAATGAAGGTTTGAAAAACAGGCAGGAAGCTACCGGAAACGCTTTAACAAGTATGGATGATATGTGGTCAAAAGGAGAAACTCCAAAAGAAACACTACTCACCATACCAACAGATGAAAAAGACGTAAAAACTCTGCAAAATAAATTAATCGCAGAAGGTTATAATCTTGGAAGCTGGGGTGCAGACGGAAAAGCCGGAAAACTTACCCGTGCTGCAGTCAAAGCTTACAATAAAAAACTTGCATCAAAAAAAACAATAACAGTTAAAAAACCTCCGGAGAAAACTCCAATTGTTTCAGCGCCTCATGAAATTTCAAAACCGCAAGTTTCTCCTGAAAGTAAACTCTCATCAGCAAAAGATCCTCAATTAGCAAAACTTATCACCAAAGGAGGATTAAAAGGCCTGGCAAAAAAAAGTGAAGATGGCACAGTCCGACTTACAAGCAAAGCAAATCCATTGAGAATAAAAAATCTGGTTGATGCAGCTTACCCCAATCCACTTTATGTCCGCAAGAAAGGCTTTCCAAACTTTGTCGAAGCGAAAGGAGCTAAACTAACAGGAAAAAACAGAATCAGAATTTCTAAAGGAGATGAAATTTGTTGTAAAGCACCGGAAAACTTACTTCGGGAGCACTCAATTGAAGGCATGCAATTAAGAGAATGGACAGAAGCCGATTCCACCGCATTTTCTGAACATATTGCAAAAAATTTATCAAATCCTGATAATCTTAAGAAATACATTAAAGAAAATGATATTTGTTGGAATCCAAAAGGAAATCCCGATCTTTACGCTCAACAACACTGTGTTGAGACCGCAGTGATTTTTTTAATCGATTTCTGTTACAAAAATAGCATGAATTTAGCTTTACCGGTAGGGGTTTTAAAAGACGTAAAGGAAGACGGAACCAAAATTTGGGGAACGGAATACAAAACATTGTCGGATTACAAAACAATCGAAGCCTTCATGCAAGATGTTTACCCAAACCTATCGGCTTCTCATTTTTTTGGAGCAGGAGAATTGTTTACGGAGCTAAATAAGAATGGAAAGGATTGCAGGCCCGGCGATTACATAGCCAGAAAACACAAAAAAGGAGGGTACCATGCACAATTAATCTCTGGAAAGCCCAGAAAACCAAATGGTGATGAAATATGGTATGATAAAAAAGGAATAAGAGCCATTACGGCTCGGGACAAAAATGGAAATATAATTACTGACAAACATGGAAAAGACACTTATGAAGACGTAATTCCTACAATTCAAGGAAACCAATTGAATAATGACTTCAAAAAATCTCAAATCATTAGAGATCAAGTAGCTAATGATTTTTCAACCGGATTTGCATCAGAAAATAATAGAAAACGTTTTGGCGGATTCGGAATTGAACCAGAAGAAATTGGCGAAAATTTAAACGCACTTCGAAAAAATGCGGGTGATGAGGTAAAAATTTTAAGATTTAATCCGGCGGGACTAAACAGCATCGTTAAGCGCTATAAAAAAAACAAAAAAACGGAAGTTACTTAACATATTAATAAAACCGCCTAATTACCCCTTGTCCATTTGGATCCTGTCGAGTTTGCATCATAAATAACTCAAGATCAAACCAACATGAGTGATTATTCTCACTATTTTTTTCATCTTGGATTGCTGGCAGTTCTCCAAAAAGTCTTCTTATTTTATCAAGTGTAAGTGAAGCAGGATCAGAAAAATCGATCGAATTCCCTTTAGTAAATTCATCACGATACCCCTCCCACCCTTTATAAGGCATGGGATTATTAGGCACAATATGAAAACTCTGGGCCGGAATATTACTTTGTCCGATCACTACTTTTGGTTTTCCGTCCGCATCTTTTGCTACATCCATTATAACAAAGACATGCCCCTGAGAAGTTCCTGGCTGACGTAACACAATCACATCTCCCGGCATGGCATCAGGAATCGATACTTTTTCCAAATCCCTCTTCAAAACCCAGGAACTGGCATAACCGAACTGATAAAGAAAATATTTCTTAAATGACCGGCGATCATAAGGACGAGATTTCGGATTTCGGCTTCCATTTTCCAGCCGCATATCCAAACGATGTAATTGATCAGTAGCATAGAGGTATTCCCCCCAAAGCCGCATAGCCACATCAGCACATTCCTGATAACGCCATACATCCATATCCACTATCGAATGAGCCATCTCCGAACCAAAAACCCTTTTTCCATCCTTATCAAATATTCCATTATTTCTCTGTTTAACAGGTAACTGTCTCATCCACTCACCAAAAGACCCCTTCGGAACCCAAACTCGTCTCAAACCCGATGGAACAGCAATCTTTTCTAAAAAAGGAACAGCCCCCTCATCATGTAAAAACTCAAAAACACGATCACTAACCACTCTGGCACAAGCCTCCGGAACCTCACTCATAACCGCACAAGCACCTGCCAAACGTAACGGTGCCTTTCTTAAAAATTCACGTCGACTTTCTATGTTATCCATAATAAAAAATATATAACAGCTTGTTTGTATATTATTTATGCATTATTGTCAAGTTATGCTTAAGTACTAATAAAAAAATCCCATAATCCCCCATTTAACTCTCGACTTCCTTTCCTCCCTACACCGTAAACTCCACCATCTCAATCTTCTCATTCTCCACCTTCTTCACCACAAAATTAAAGCAAACTCCCAGCCCTTCCGCTTTTACTTTCTCCCCCTCTTCTGGAAACCTTTCCAATATATCCAAAATTAAATACCCCACAGTCTTATTCTCTGCCTCCAATTCCCAAGGAAACCTTTCAGGAGCAGCTTTTTCGAGCTCTTTCTGCAAAAAATTCTCAATTTGCTCCAACTCAATATCAGCAGAACACAAAAACTTTCGCTTTCCTACACGCCGGATCGTAAATCTTTCATCATCCTGCTCATCACTAATCTCGCCAAAAATTTCTTCCATCACATCCTCCATCGTAATAAGCCCGACGGTTCCCCCATATTCATCCAACACTATTGCCAAATGCGTTTTTTGCTTTTGAAATTCCCGCAAAAGCGTATCTATCTTCATCGTAATCGGAATTTTGAAAGGTTTTAATAGCCGCAAATTCGCCACTTTTTTATTTTTGAAATCTTTTTCCACTAACTTTTCTATAATGCCATGAATCGTTAAAACACCAATGATATGGTTAAAATTCTCATGATAAATAGGAATGCGTGAAAACCGGTATTCCGTATTCTTTTTCACTGCTTCCATTACCGTCGTTGAATCACGCAAAGCAAAAATTTTAGACCTGGGAGTCATAATACTTTCGACCGAATGTTCATTAAATTCCATAACTTTCTCAAGCAGTTCTTTTTCCTCCGTTTCAATTGATCCCTCTTTTTCCGAAAGTTCAACAGCCGCTTTTAATTCATCCTCGGAAAGTCCATGTTTTTGTTTTTCATTTCCGGAAAATTTTTTTACCAGTTTCGCTAGGGGCACCACCACAGGATACAATAAAAACTGTAAAATATTTAAAAACGGAGCAACAAAAAGAGAAAACTTTACGGCATGCTTATG
The DNA here is from genome assembly GCA_964451885.1 of uncultured Candidatus Peribacteria bacterium. Classification (GTDB taxonomy): domain Bacteria; phylum Patescibacteriota; class Gracilibacteria; order UBA4473; family UBA4473; genus CAYVJW01. Next base: position 10,777 of record CAYVJW010000024.1, read on the forward strand.
AGCAAAAGATTTTGGAGTTATTTCTCCAAAAAGCAAAATAAAAAACGTCATTATTCCGGTTACCGCCCCCACAACCAAACCGCTTTCCTCTTCATACCCTTGCTGTACCGCAAAATTAACAGCAACCAAGGTCGCTAACGCAGAAGCAGCAATATTAACCACGTTGTTTCCAATAAGAATCGTCACCAATAACTTTGACGGATCTGATTTTAACAATTCCAACCTAGAAATACGCCGCAATTGAACCTTTGAAGAAGTAGTATTCTTCAACGCTTGTATTTTTTCGTGCCCAATTGAAAAAAGAGCTATTTCAGCCCCTGAAAAGAAACCCGATAAAATAAGAAGTAAAAGCAGTAGCGGAACTTCGTCCATGTACAATGATTATATCCAACATTTTGAAAAAAGCAATAGAAATTTACAGTTCCATCTCCTTGACAGACAACATAAAATAAATAAAGTTTCAGAGATATATTTTTATAAACATTAAAATAAATTCATGACAAGATCCTCCAAAAAAGGGCCGTACGTTGATCCAAGGCTATTAAAAAAAGCTTTGACAATGCAGGATTCCGGGCAAAAGAAAGTGATTAAAACCTGGTCAAGATCTTGCACTATCGCTCCAAGTTTTGTCGGACTTACTTTTGGGGTCCATAACGGAAAAGAACATATTCCTGTTTTTTGCTCCGAAGCAATGGTCGGATTCAAACTCGGAGAATTCTCCCCAACCAGAAAATTCAGAGGCCACGGAGGAAAACTCGCAAAAGCAATGAAGTAATATTTAATTAAATTTTTGAATTTTTATTTTTACATGAAAGCACACCTAAGACGCATTCAAATCTCACCAAAAAAAACCAATCTTGTAGCTGGCCTTGTTCGCAGGTATTCGGTCTTAAAAGCATTGGAGGTTTTGAAGTTCACACCAAAAAGAGCTGCAAAAATACTTTATAAGGTTTTACAATCCGCCGCCAGTAACGCAGAAAACAACCACAAAGAAAAACGGGAAAACTTAAAAATTAAGCAAATTATTGTAAACAAAGGGCCTTTCTATAAACGCCACATTCCTTCCACCAGAGGCCGAGCCCTGCCAATCCATAAACCTACTTCAAACATAACTATAGAACTGGAACAAGTCGCATGAGAAAAAGTGAGCAAGTAAAAATCAAATTATTCATAAGTTCTAATAATTAAATTCTAAATTTTCATGGGAAAAAAAGTTAGCCCGATTTCGCTTCGCATCGGAATTACCCGCACATGGGATTCTCTATGGTACGATAAACGAAATTTTGTACCAAAGTTTTTACAAGACATTGCCATTCGAAAATATCTACAGAAAAAATGCGAAAAAGCAGGAGTAGCAAAAATTGAAATACAACGATACGCAACAGAAACAGCCGTAATTATACACTGTGCCAAACCAGGGATCATCATCGGCCGAAGCGGAAAAAACATAGATACCCTAAAAAAAGAACTGGAACAAAAATTTAGTGATAATTTCAATGTTTCCATTCAGGAAGTACGAAAACCAGATACCAACGCTCAGCTCATAGCCATCAATGTAGCCGATCAAATCTCTAGAAGATTCCCCTATCGCCGGGTAGCAAAAATGGCTATTGAACGCGCCAAAGAAGACGGAACAAAAGGAATACGTATCAGCGTTGGAGGGCGACTAAACGGCGTGGATATAGCCCGAAAAGAATCATACAGCTTCGGAACCGTTCCACTCCATACTCTCCGCGCAAACATCGACTACGCAATAGCACGGGCAGAAACTACATATGGAACAATTGGCGTAAAAGTATGGGTTTTTAAAGGACTTGTGTTTAAGAATGAAGAGGTAGGCAGTTAACAGTAAGCAGTAAACAACAAACAGTTATCTCGTTACCAAGCTCTGCTTGATAATGCCATTGCCTTGGAAGCTCCAGGCTTCGCTCTATCGAGCTATGCCCGACAGGCTGCTTCCAGTCAATTTAGTAGAATTATACCGGCTTCATAAGAGGGAAAAGTACCGTATCCCGCAGGTTCGGTTGTGTTGTGATTAACGTTACAAAACGGTCAATTCCAATCCCTGAACCCGTCATAGGAGGAAACCCGTGCTCCATGGCTTTTACAAATTCCGCATCAAATTCCATGGCTTCCAAATCTCCAGCTGCTTTTGCTGCAGATTGCTTTTCCAATAAATCACGTTGAACTATTGGATCAATTAACTCCCCGTAAGAATTAACAATTTCCCAACCGGCAACAAGCAATTGAAAACAATCCGCTGTTCCATCCCCTTTAGGACGGGCAAGCGGTTTTAAATCCTCCGGATAATCCAACACAAAAGTCGGTTCGATTAATTTAGGCCGTGCCGTTTTCTTATAAATGTCATCCAATAAATTAGCCCGGCTTGTTTTTTCCGTGTCTTCAATTCCCAATTCTTTCGCTTTTTTGCGCAAATCTCCATCAGAAATTTTATACATATCTACTTTCGCATGTTTCTTAAGCAAATCATCAAATCTAGCAGATTTAAAAGGCTTTCCAAAATCTACTTCATGTGTCTTATGATCTTTGTCTAAAACGATAACTTTTGTAGTTCCAATAGTATTTTTTAACACTTGCTGAAACATTTCTTGTGTCCAACTTTTATTTGTTTCCAGGTCTTTATAAGCCGCATACCATTCAAGCATAGTAAATTCCTGCAAATGAGACGGATCAATCCCTTCATTGCGAAAACATTTTCCAATTTCAAAAACCCTTTCCATACCTCCTGCAACAGCCACTTTTAAATCCAATTCCAATGCAATTCGTAATACAAACTCATGATCAAGCGCCTTGTGATGAGTACGAAATACTTCTGCCATTGCCCCCCCTGCCTGAGGCTGCAAAACCCGAGTCTCTACTTCCTGAAAGTCCTTTTTATACAAAAAATCCCTAATTTCTCGAACTACATGAGAACGTACACGAAAACGTTCGAACGTCTCATTATTCATAAGTAAATCCAAATGCCTTTCTCTATAGCATTTTTCCCGATCCGTAATACCATGAAACTTTTCCGGAAGCGGCCGAAGGGTTTTTGAAAGCGGAAAAACTTCCACAACCAATAAAGTTGGTTCTCCATGCTTCGTGATAAAAAATTCTCCGGAAAAACCTACAAAATCTCCTAAATCTAAAATCTTACAAAAAGTTTTAAACTTTTCCCCTAAAACTTGTTTTGTAAAACAAACTTGAAAATCACCTTTTTCATCTCTAACACGCAAAAAGGCTAATTTCCCCATTTCCCTAAGGTTCATTACTCGCCCACAAATCTTCTTATCAGCCTGAAGAGAACTCATTATCTTTTCTAATTCCCTAGGTGGATTTTTATCCACAAACTCCCTTGCTTCCACAGCAGTATGAGTACGATCAAACTTCTCAGCATAACCAAACCCAAGTTTATTCCATTCTTCAAACTTTCGCTTACGTTCAGCAATGAATTTATTTTCTTCAGACATTTTTAGACTAAAATTATACGCAAGAAATTATGAGAAAAAGCAAAAAAAATGCAACTTTACTCCTAAATTCATTGACTTTTTCTCTTTTTTCATAAGAATCCCGTAAACAAGTTACAAATAGCAAGAGAAAAAACATTCCTTTCTAAGTTCTAATAACTACCAACTAAGTTCTAAGCCACCATGACTGACAACGCTCCCGTTATCGTAAAAGTTTCCGGTCCTCTAGTAGTAGGAAAAAACATGAAAAAAGCAAAGATGTACGAAGTAGTACGCGTAGGACATGAAAAACTAATGGGAGAAGTTATCCGTTTAAACAATGGACTTGCTTCTATCCAGGTTTATGAAGAAACCGGCGGCATCGGTCCCGACGAACCAATCGAAATGACTGGCCAAACCCTTTCCGTAGAACTCGGCCCCGGACTACTTGAATCCATTTATGACGGAATCCAGCGCCCTTTAGGCATTCTAGAAGAAAAAGCCGGACAATTTCTGACCCGAGGGATTGACGCTGATGGACTTGACCAAACCAAAAAATGGGACTTTGTCCCAACGTCATTCGTTGGAGACGAAGTTTCCGAAGGTGATGTTATCGGAACAGTCCAAGAGACAACTCTCATCCTCCATAAAATATTAGTTCCTGTAGGAATAAAAAAGGCAAAAATAGAAAAGATAGACGCAGGACACTACAATATAACCGAACCAGTTACAATCCTGAATGAAAACGGAAAAAAACACGAAGTAGCCATGCGCCAGTTTTGGCCCATACGTGTTCCCCGAAAAGCACAAACTAAACGGATACCCGATACACCACTAAGAACCGGATGCCGCTCAACCGACATGTTTTTTCCTCTCGTAAAAGGTGGATCTGCTTGTATTCCGGGACCTTTTGGTTCAGGAAAAACCGTAACCCAACAATCCCTCGCAAAATACTGTGACGCACAAGTAATTATTTACATAGGCTGCGGAGAACGCGGAAACGAGATGACGGAAGTACTCAATGAATTTCCTCACCTGATCGACCCGAACTCAGGAGAACCACTCATGAAACGAACCGTAATGGTAGCCAACACATCAAACATGCCCGTAGCAGCTCGTGAAGCATCCGTATATACTGGGATCACCATTGCCGAATATTACCGTGATATGGGATACCACGTCGCCCTAATGGCCGACTCTACCTCCCGATGGGCAGAAGCCATGCGAGAAATTTCCGGACGATTGGAAGAAATGCCGGGAGAAGAAGGATATCCAGCCTATCTCGGATCAAAAACCGCAGAATTTTACGAAAGAGCCGGAGCGGTTGATTGTCTAGGAACAGAAAACAGAAAAGGAACTCTTACCGTTGTAGGAGCGGTTTCCCCTCCGGGAGGAGACCTCTCAGAACCGGTAAGCCAAAACACCCTCCGGGTAACGAAAACATTCTGGGGACTAGACGCAAAACTCGCCTATCAAAGACATTTTCCAGCCATTAACTGGCTGAAAAGCTACTCTCTTTATACACCAAACATTGAAAGTTACATGAAAGAAAATGTTTCTTCTGAATATTGGAAAGTAAGAGAAACAGCCATGAGCCTGCTCCAAGAAGAATCGAAACTCCAAGAGATTGTACGACTCGTAGGTCCCGACGCTCTCTCTACACGCGAAAAACTCGTACTTCTGGTATCAAAATCAATCCGGGAAGACTACCTCTACCAGGATTCTTTCAACCCTGAAGACGCATGTACAAGCCCGCAGAAACAATTCGAAATGCTCAAAACAATCACCACACTTTATACTGAAGGCCTGAAACTAACCGATAAAGAAGAATTCGACTTTTCAAAGGTAGAAGACCATCCAGTGATTCAAAAAATCGCCACAATCAAAGAAATACCGGCTGATAATCTGGACGGATTTAAGAAAGTGAGAGCAGAGATAGAAAGTGGGATTGGAACGATGTAATCACATCTTCTCTTCCAACATAAAAATCTCATCCCTCAGCACCGCCGCCCGCTCAAAATCTAAATTCTTCGTCGCAATATCCATCTCATTATTCAACTCCTTGAGCATTTTCTGAATCTCCTCCTTCTTTGTCAACTTCTTAAAGTTTCGCTTTTGTCCTCCCGAAAGATCCTGGGAAATATCCACGATCTTTTTGATAATAGTCTTTGGAACTATTCCGTGCTTCTTGTTATATGCCTCCTGTATTTTTCGACGCCGGTTCGTCTCCCCTATCGAATCCTTCATCGCCTTCGTCTCTTTATCCGCATACATGATCACTCGTCCCTCCGAATTTCGAGCCGCCCGGCCTATCACCTGAAGTAATGCATCCCTCGAACGCAAAAAACCCTCTTTATCCGCGTCAAGAATACAAATCAAAGCCACCTCCGGCAAATCAAGCCCCTCACGCAAGAGATTAATACCCACAATAACCTCGATCTTCCCCTGCCTGAGTTCCGTCAAAATCTGAACCCTTTCCAACGTATCAATATCAGAATGAAGGTACTTTGCCTTTATTCCGGCTTCAATCAAATACTCCGCCAAATCCTCAGCTGATTTTTTCGTGACTGTAGTAATAAGTACGCGAAAACCTTTGCTGATAGTACTTTGAAGCTCTTCCATAAGATCATCGATCTGATGCTTTGTCGATCGAACTTCTATCCCTGGATCAAGCAATCCCGTAGGACGAATAATCTGCTCAACAATCGTTTCTTTATTACAATTTGCATATTCATATTTCCCCGGGGTAGCCGAAACATAAACAGCTTGACCAATACGCGATTCAAATTCTTCAAACCGCAAAGGTCGATTATCTTTACTGCTGGGCAACCGAAATCCATGCTCTACCAAAGAATTCTTTCTTGAAAGATTTCCATTGAACATTCCTCCGATTTGAGGAATTGAAATATGAGATTCATCCACAAAACAAAGAAAATCTTTTGGAAAATAATCCAGTAAAGTAGCCGGCGGTTCTCCCTGTTTCTTCCCAGAAAGATACCGCGTATAGTTTTCAATTCCGTTTACATATCCAACTTCACGAAGCATTTCGATATCATATCGTGTACGCTGCTTAAGTCGATGAGCTTCCAAGCCTTTTCCCAGTTTTTGAAGTTCAGCCAACCTTGCTTCAAGATCATTTTCAACGTCCCCAATAATAGCTTCTATCCTGTCTTGGGTCGTAACCGAATGCTTAGCCGGAAAAATTGTCACCTCATCATGCCCCACGATAAATTCCCCCGTAAAACCATCAATCTCAGAAATTTTATCCAGCTCGTCCCCCCAGAATTCAAGCTGAAAAGCCGTATCGGAATAGGGAGTAAAAATCGTAACCACATCCCCCAAAACCTCAAAAGTCCCACGTGAAAAATCAGTTTTTACCCTTTGATATTGAATATCAACCAATTTCTTCAAAAATTCCTTCCGAGGATAAGACTTCCCTACTTCCAGCTTAAAAGCCAAAGATTTATAAGTTTCGACATCTCCAAGTCCATAAATACAGGAAACAGACGAAACAATGATCACATCACGGCGAGTGAGAAGATTCATAGTAGCCGCATGCCGGAACTTCGCTATTTCTTCGTTAATAGTCGCTTCTTTTTCAATAAAAGTATCTGATTTGGCGATATAAGCCTCCGGCTGATAATAATCATAATAACTAACGAAATAAGATACCGCATTATTTGGAAAAAACTGCTGGAATTCCGCACAAAGCTGAGCAGCGAGTGTTTTATTATGCGCCAAAATTAAAGTCGGCCTCCGCAATTCCTGAATAATATTCGCCATAGCAAACGTCTTCCCCGTCCCAGTAGCCCCCAAAAGAGTCTGATGGCGAATCCCGTTTTTAAGTCCTTTCAGTAACTTCACAATAGCCCCCGGTTGATCCCCCGTAGGCTTAAAATCAGCAACAAGTTTAAAGTCTTTATTTCCCATAATAAAAGAAAGATTCTGTGAATTATTACATGAAATTCGGATTTCTGCAAGTACATTTTTTTGAAATTGAATTCTCCTGGCAAAGTTCCATTTTGATGTGATGTGTTGAGAAGTAAACTGATAAAAATATAAAATAAAGACGTATCCGCCCAAAATTCCAGGGTAAACACTACGCACTAGCAACTCGTTGACGA
>CAYVJW010000025.1:0-18134 GCA_964451885.1 uncultured Candidatus Peribacteria bacterium
CTTTCTCGTACACGAAAAAAAATCTCATCAAACTTGGTAACTTATTTCCTGCCAAACCCCTAATATCTACCCCCACATTACTACCATCCTCATAATAAAGTGCGCTGGAATATTGATAATCCTCAGGATTAACCGCTAGTTTCCAATGCTCCTGAAGCGGATTATTGTGGATATAATGAAACTTCACTTCAAATGTTTCATCCTTCGTAATACACAAATCATCTTACAGTCTCGCAACGGGAAGTTCATTCCGTTGCCCCTCATATAGTTTTTGGTAAAGTTCCCTGCGTGAAATTCGTTGGGAAAAAGTTTTGGATGAACGAGAAGATTAAATCTTCAATTGCGCATGCGTCCCTATATCCAAAAGACAAGCTTTCTCCTTAACCTACATGACTTTCATAATTATCCTGACATCCCCTCCAATCTGCAACTCATCTAAATCTTTTTTATCCCCTTTCATTTTGTGTCGATAAAATTTTGATTGCCTTCCTTTTTTCGCAAAATCCAGCAAACAAGCATCCAATTTGGATTGCAATGATTTTCTGTTTTCTGTGAGTTTTTTCGCTCTTTTTTTGAAATACTTCGTTATTATCAACTCCATAGCTTTTCATCTAAATCTTTTTGTGTAAGTTCTCGTCCTTGAGGATTGAGAGACTTTACTTGTCCTGATTTTATATCTTCAAGCGCCTGAAGTATTCCTTCAGATGTAATTACATCCTCCGAAACATCATTGGCACTTTCTGTTTTTATCACAAGTGTAAAAGTCGTATTTAAATCGCCTTTTACTTGCTTTGCCCACTTATCAGGCAAGTCTTTTCCACGAACATGACGAATAACTGTTTCTGACATCATGGAGATCATATCTTATTCAACAAATTCTTCAAGTATTACTTCTAAGTTTTATGCCTTAAATCAGCGGAAGATCCTTCACATTTCTCTTTATCCAGGAGCTTCTTTTGCGTATTTGCTTCGAAATTGTTCAGGAACGTTTCATTATTTATATTTTTAAGTCCCTAAATCAGGAGACTGAAATTTCCCCACTTATTCGAGCCGCATTACTCCATCACTGGTTTGTAATTATTCATCTCAAGGAATCGGAGCTCGTTTCTCGTATTTTCTCCAACTTCACATTCTCTACTTGCTTTCGAATACCTGTTTCCAGATCTATTTTTGGTGTGTATCTCAGTTCTTCGGAAATTTTTGAAATATCTGCGTGCTGCCCTCGGACATAGCCTTCTTTTACAGGATTGGGAATGTATTTTGGTTTTATTTCTTTTCCCGTAGACCGGCTGATGGCATTGACGATTTCATTGAAACTGCAGCATTTTCCGGTTCCGATATTGTAGATTTTATTTCCCAAAGGCTTTTCGGTTTCTATGGCCAAAATAATAGCCTGGACAATGTCGGCTACATTTGTGAAATCTCGAAACTGATTCCCGTCTCCGTAAATTACCGGATGGAGATCTCGAGCTGTGTCCCAGATAAACTGGGAGATGATATTGGCGTATCGGCCTTTGGCTTCTTCATTCGGTCCGTATACAGACATAAATCGAAAGCCGATCAATTCGATTTCCGGATAAAGTTGGTGATAACATCTGGCACAGTGTTCGTATGTATGTTTTGTTACGGCATAGTGGTTAGGGGGGGTAATGTCTTGTGTTTCGATGAGCGGCATTGGATTATTTCCGTACAGAGAGGATGTAGAGGCATATAAAAACTTTTTAGCGCCACTTTTTCTGGCGTAATCCAGTGTTTGGACAAAACTTTTTATCGAATTTACATACCCGTCAGCAAAACCTTCTTCTAAGAACATGGGGGCGGAAGAAGTTCCGGCTAGGTGTAATACATAATCAATATTTCCCTCTGTGCGTTCTAAGTCTGTGTAATTACAGGCGTTTCCTTCGATAAATCGGATCTTTGGAATCAAATTTTCCCGGTCGCCCAGAAAAAGGTTATCGAGTGCAATTATTTCGTATTTTTCAGAATTCAAATTACAAAAATTAGAACCGATAAATCCTGCGCCGCCGGTGACGAGGATACGTTTTTTCATCAGTCGGAATGGTATCAAAAGTTTTCTAAATGTCGATATTTATATTCAAGTGTTATGGCTAATGGAATGAATGAACTGCATTCGAGGGGATATTACATATTTTTCCGTTTATAGAAACTGTGATGTAGGAGTCTTTTTCTCCCCTAGTTTTATAAAATGTATTTTTTGATTTTTCGGGAAGGCATAAACGGAAACCGTTTCTGGTTTGTACATTTTGTATATGCGCAACACGTCCTTTTGTAAAATCTATCAGCTGGGCTGTTCCTTCGGGGCCTTTAATTCTTGTTGGTTGTATAGTTTTTTTGTCAATGAGCATGGTTGCCATTGTTCCGCTTTCTATGTAAACGGCCGCATGTTCTTTTTGCTTTTTCATAATCTTAGTGATTTATCAAGCTTAGACAGATTCTTCTTGAGCAGGGGTAGGGGTTTTGGGTTCAGTAGGAGCAGGTTCTTCTTGGGCAGGGGTAGGAGTTTCAGGTTCAGTCGGGGTGTCTTTTTGTTCTTCTTCCTTAATTTTTAATTGTTCTTGTTCTTCTTTTTCTAATTTTGCTTTAATTTTCTTTTTCTTTTCGATTTCTTCCTGATCTAATTGAGTGGTATTTAATTTTTCTACCAGTTCTTCTGCACTTTCTGTGCCTCTGAAAATTCCCATGAGTTTCCAGGGAAATCTTTTTTCTCCCTGTCCGAAAGCTAGATAGTTATCTTTTATTAGCTTTGACCAAGCTTCCGGATATTCTAATTGAAGAGTTTTGGAAATCTTTTTTGCGAGTAAGAATCGTTCATGAAGAAAATTCTTTTCGCTGAATTTTTCTCGATCATGAAGGTCTGAGGCTTTGCGAAAAAACTTCGCACGAAACTCAATAAACATTGTGTCGATTATTGTTTCTAGTATTTCTGCTATATCAATCTCTTCTGCAGGGACAATTTCAATTTCTTCTTCTTGTCTACTTTCCTCCTTTCCTTCTTCATTCTCTTCATTATTTTCATTCTCTGCTCTTTCTTTGCCACTTTCTTTTGGTTCTTCTCTTGCTATTTGTTTCTTTGCTACTTGCTTCTTACTACTTACTTCTTTTTTTACTGCTGCCAAGATCTTAGGTGCGGCTTGAGGGGCTTGCTGTGTAATAAACTTTTCGACAATTTGTGGGGCATCTGCTTCTTCTTTCGGCTTTTTGTCGGTTAGTACTTTAGTTGCGATTTCCAGATCTTGTGTGGTGAGTATCTCCGGGGGGGTATATAGGGAAAAAGAAATACTTTCTATTCGATCGGCTTTTACGAGAAGTGTTTTTTGTTGAAAATTTTTAGTTTCTGTTGTTGAAATTTCTTCTGAGGTGGTGCCGGCTTCTATCAGATCTTTAGCCAACTTGGAGGTGGAAGAGAGATAAAGTTCTTTTGTTAAGATTAACAGAATACGATCCCTGTTTCGGTCTAGAATTTTTACGTTTGCTCCGATAGCCAGATCAGCATCGTCCGAAACGCTTTCATAAGGTAGTTTTTTTGCATTTGTGCCGGTTTCATGAGCAATAAGAGCATTAATGTTTTTAATCGTTTCTTTTGCTCCTATTAGCCGGGCGACTATTGGTTTGGAGCCTCCAAATCCTGACGGTATTTGAGGAAAGATAAAAAAGGCATAGGTTGGAACCCATGGAATCAGAAGACAGATGAAAGATATTTCAATCAATAAGGTTCTCTTTGCTTTTGCTTTTTTGGTTAGTTTCTTTTTTTTCGGGGGAAAAACTTTTTGAAGTAATAAGGCTGTTCCCCAAATTATTACTGCAATCAGAACTGTAAAAAATGCAAAAACCAGTCCCACGAAGACGTATCTCAGTTGAATCAATTCAAATTCGAATATACCTAAAGAACGAAGATAAATATTAAAAATAATCGTACCCACAATATATAAAACGGTAACAAACGCCATGAGATGGCGAAATCCTTTTTTTTCGAGATATTCGTCGATACGGGACATGGGGGAGAACAATTAACAATTAAAAATGAAGAATTAAAAATTATTTGGAAATTAGAAATTGAAAATTCGCGAAATACAGAAAGTTTACACGAATTTTTATTTGTATATTTTAATGTAAAGTGTGAACTTACGTTACTTTGTTATTTTTTTCGCAATAGTTTTTACTCCTTTTTTCAGTTCTTTTTTTAATCCGGTTCCTTTTTTGATGGCGGAATCTTTTAGCTCTTCAGCAGCTTCGTGGGCTTCTCGGGAGAGTTCTTCCAGCTTTTTGCGGGCAACTTCTTTCCCCCCTTTTCCCAAATGTTTTGCTCTTTTTACAAATTCATCGAACTGAGTTTTTCCGATTTCCAGCAGTTTTTGAACATCTTCAGAGTCTTTTGCCCATTGGCTGACGGTGTCTATTGCTTCTAGGTCTACTTCTTTGAATTCGTGAAAAAAAGTTTTTACCGGTTCTTTTGATTTTTGCAATTCTTCCCGGAATTTTTTCCCTGATTTTTTGGCGAACATCATTCCATATGCTGCACCAATGGATACTGTCATCAAGAATTTGATTAATTTTTTCATTTTTTGATATTTAAAATTAGGATGAAAACATTTTACACAGAGGAATTTTTTTGTAAAATTTGGGCCTATTTTTACGAAAAAAATGAAAACACAAGTTGTTGTGATCTGCGGTTCGGAAAGTGATTTTCCTTTTGCGGAAACGAAGATTGTTATGCTCTTGAATGAGAAAAACATAGGGACAGAGCTTTTTGCGGCTTCCGCGCATAAGGAGCCCAAAAAAGTGTTGGAGATTGTAGATCGATTTTCCAAGAATAAAAAGGTTGTTTTTATTACTGTTGCGGGACGCTCAAATGCATTGTCAGGATTTGTATCTGCGAATTCTCAGAATGTAACTGTTGCTTGTCCTCCTTTTAAAAATTTGGATGAATACCAAACGGATATTCATTCCACTCTCAGAATGCCTTCCCGGACACCGGTATTGACGGTCATTGATCCCGGGAATTGTGTTTTGGCTGTGGAGAGGATTATAGATTCACAGAAATAAAGTTTATTTAGAATTTTTAGAAATTACGAATTGACAAATAGCGTATTTTTGTATAAAAATTAAAATAAATTCTAATAATCAAAAAATAGATGCCCAAATTTTTCAAGGCGCCTCGAGGGTCTTTTGATTTTCTTCCGGATGACCATGATTTCTTCACTTTTGTGAAAAAAGTTATCCGGCATCGTTTTCGACAGTCAGGATTTCGGCGATTTTCACCTCCGGTGCTTGAGGAAGCCGATGTTTTTAAGCGTTCGTTGGGAGAAAATTCAGAAATAATAGAAAAAGAGCTTTATAGTTTTGTTGATAGGCAAGAGAGAAGCTTTGCTCTTCGGCCGGAAATTACGACTGGTATTGTGCGGGCATTTATTGAGCATGGGATGGCTGAAAAAGCCTTGCCGGTAGAACTTTATTATATTGAAAATTGTTTTCGTTTTGAACGGTTAAAACCTGGAAGGCGTCGTGAATTTTGGCAGTTCGGAGTGGAAATATTGGGAGAGAAGGATGCTTCAATAGATGCCCAGATTATTTACCTCGGGCATCGGATTTTGTCTGATTTGCGCATTCGTGATTTTTGTGAACTGAAAGTGAATACTATGGGGACACATGAGGATAGGGAAAATTATCTTGAGGCTTTGATGGATTTTTATGCAGGCAAAGAACGAAGCTTGACTCTTGAAAGCCAGGAAAAGTTAAAACAAAAAAAATATATGGATCTTCTTATCCCGAGAAGCGAAGATGAAAAAATCCTTGTAAATATGGCGCCTAAGGTGACAGATTTTCTTTCCGAGAATTCAAAACAGTTTTTTCAGGTCATTCTTAGTTATCTTGATACTTTTGGAATAAAATACACTATTGATCATTCCCTTGCGCGTCCTATAGATTATTATACGCAAACTGTTTTTGAATTTCGTGAAAAAGACAGCCAGAATAAGATTCTTGTGGGAGGTCGTTATGATGGATTAATTGAAAAGATGGGAGGAGCGGCATTAGGTGGAGCAGGTTTTGCATCCGGAGTCGAACGGGTTATTGAGCTTATGAAAAAACATGGGATTGATGTTCCGCACAAAGATGATCTCCAAATCTTTCTGGCGGCTACCGGACCGATTGCTAAAAAACACGCTCTTCCAATTTTGATTAGATTACGGGAGCATGGATTCCATGCGGTTGGAGTTCTTGGGAAAACTTCAATGAGCGAACAATTAAAACGGGCGGAAAAATTTAATGTTCCGTACACTCTTCTAATGGGAGATATTGAGGTAGGGAAAAAACAGATTATTGTGAGGGATATGGGTACTGGGAAACAAGAATGGATAGACCTGGATAAAATATTGGATAAAATGGACGGGTTGTTGGGGGCGCCGGCTGTGCTTGATACGACAGTGGACTTTTTGGGGCACGAGTAAAAATTTTCATTTTGCATCCGGATGATATTTCTCTATCGTTTTCTGATTAATTCTCTTCAGTTCGGAAATAGGGAACGGCCTGAGGAGCTCCCAGCCGAGTTCTAGTGACTCGAGTATGGTTCGGTCAGTTTGGAAGCTTTGGCCTACAAACTCTTTTTCGAAACGGTCTGCAAATTTTAGGTAGAGTTTGTCAATATCAGAAAGTGAACTTTCTCCCAACACTACGGCTAATTCTCGTACATCTTTTCCGCGTGCATAACAGGCAAAAAGCTGGTCTTTTAGTTTTGAGTGATCTTCTCGTGTTTTTCCTTCGCCCATTCCGGCTCCGGCAAGGCGGGAAAGTGATTTCAGTACATCAACAGGAGGAGCAACTTGTTTTTGGTGCAGTCCTCGATCAAGCACAAACTGACCCTCCGTAATATACCCTGTCAGATCCGGAATAGGATGAGTGATGTCATCTTCGGGCATGGAAAGAATCGGCATTTGTGTTACGGATCCTTTGCCTCCTTTTATACGGCCGGCTCTTTCGTAAATGGTGGAAAGGTCTGTATAAAGGTATCCTGGGTAACCGCGTCTTCCCGGCACTTCTTTTCTTGAGGCGGATATTTCACGTAAGGCTTCTGCGTAGTTGGTCATATCGGTCAAAATAACCAAAACGTGCATTCCTTTTTCGAAAGCCAAATATTCCGCTAATGTCAGAGCCATTCGAGGGACGGCGATCCGTTCGATTACTGGGTCGGAGGCGGTGTTGATAAAAAGAGAAGCTTTTTCAATTGCTCCGGTTCGCTCAAATTCCCTTTGGAAAAACATAGCTTCTTCAAAAGTTACTCCCATGGTTCCGAAAACTACGGAAAATTCAGATCCGTCATTTACTTTTGCCTGGCGGGCTATTTGAGTAGCGAGTTCGGCGTGGGGTAGACCGGAACCGGAAAAAACTGGAAGCTTTTGGCCTCGTACTAGCGTATTCATCACATCTATAGTGGAAATTCCTGTTTGGATAAAATCTGATGGAAATATTCGAGAATAAGGATTGATGGGTGCTCCGGAAATATTCATGTGTTTTTCCGCTAAGACCTTCGGGCCGTCGTCAATCGGTTTTCCTGCGCCGTTGAAAACTCTCCCCAGCATGTCAACAGAGACGCCCAATGTTGCTACTTTTCCCAAAAATTTTGCTTTAAGTCCGGTAATAGCAAATCCTCGGGTATCTTCAAACATCTGTACCATTGCGCGATCTCCGTCAATTTCCAATACTTTCCCCATTCTTTTTTCTCCCTTGGAAGTTTGTACTTCGACCAGCTCCTCATATTTAGCTCCTTCCACTCCTTTTACGACCAGAATCGGTCCGGCGATAGATACTACGTTTTCATATGATTTTTGCATAATCTTAAAATTAAAAAAAAGAGAAGATCGGGCGAATAATATAAAGTTTTATGATATTGTCAAAATTTAGTTAAAACAAAATTTGATTTTTGAGTTAGAAATAATATAGAGTAAGGAGTGTATAAATAAAAAATGAAAATAAATAGAAAATTGGTTGCATCTTTTTTGAGTCTGGCAGGATTTTTTTTATTGCAAGTTTTTAATATGTCTTTTGCGGCGGGAATTTTACCCGATGAAGTTCAGGATGTTGTAGCCGTTCCTGGTAGTGGAGAGATAACTTTATCTTGGAGTGAAGCAGAGGATGATGGGGTTGTTGTAGGATATAAGATTTATTACGGCACTCAGTCAGTTCAGTCTGATGATGTTTTTTATGACGAAGAGCTATTGGTTTCAGCAAAAACTTCCTATACGTTGAAAGGGCTTCAGAACGGGGTTGAATATTTCTTTGCTTTAACGGCTATTGATGATGAAGAAAACGAATCAGATACTTATTCCCTAGAGGCGTCGGCTACTCCTGTAGCTGAAAGTCCGGCTGTTGTGATGGCAGAACAGGTTTCTAATTCAGAGGTGCTTATTACCATGTCAAAACCGGTGCAACTTCAGGGAGGGACAAGTTCTTTTTTGCTTGAAGAAAAGGGTTCGGGAAGGGAACTTTCCATTTTAGGGATTTCTGCAGATGGGGTAAAAGTAAGAATTAGTTTTTCTGAAGAGGTCTTGGATGTGGGGAAGTCTTATAAAGTTATAGCTACTTCTTTGGTTGAAGATCTGGATGGGGAACCGATCCGATCAGGCATTACCGATACGGCTGAATTCAGAGCGCAGTTTTTCGAAGAAATTGCTGAATCGGAGGATTATTGGGCAGAGCCAGTTCCGGAGCCTGAACCTGAATCCGAACCTGAGTTTAGGCCTGAACCGGTGGAAGAGGTTACTTATGAACCGGAAGAGTATACAGTTCCGGAGCCTGTTTATACGGCTGCGCCGGTAGATACTAATGCTCCCTTGGATGCAACATCATTGGGGGTGGATTCAAGTTTGTTGGAATCGGAAAGTATTGTAGTTCTTTCTTGGCAGACGGCTCCTGATATTGAAGAGGATATTGTTGATCAAGTTCTTTATGTTCGGGAAGGTCTTAAGGGTTGGGATGACGGCCTTTCTATCGGGAAATATACAAGCAGAATTGAGATTGACGTCCAGCTTGATGAGAATTATGAAGTGGAGATAGTAACGGTTGATGAGACGGGAAATGAATCTGATGGAGCCAGATATTCTTTTACGACTCATTTGGCAGCCAGTGGTCCGGGAGGGGTGGTGATTGCGTTTTTGGTGGCTGTGTTGGTGGGGGTGGTTTTTGTTGGGGGGGCTCGGAGGAGAGGGTAGGGGGGGGATTTAGGAACAATTTTCTTAAAGTTATGTTTTTTGTGTTATAAAGTCCTCATGGAAGAAACTCGAATTCAGAAATATCTCTCCCAGCACGGTGTCTGTTCTCGCCGTGAAGCGGAAGATTTGATTAAGAAGGGGGGAATAAAAGTAAACGGGGAAGTGATAACGTTGGGGCGGAAAATAACAGTATCTGACAAGATTGAAATTAACGGGAAGTCACTGCAAGTAAAGAAACCAAAAAAAATAATCATTGCTTTTCATAAGCCTAAAAAAGTAGAGTGTACTCTTAAGAAAATGCCTTCGATGAGGACGCTTGCTGATTATATCTTTAGCGGGGGGCGGGTTTTTCCTATTGGAAGGTTAGATACCGATTCACGAGGGCTTTTGCTTCTTACTAATGACGGAGATCTGGCGAATCAACTGATGCATCCTCGGTATCGCCAGGAAAAGGAGTATCTGGTGACGGTGGGGCAAAAATTGACAGTTGGGGTATTAAAGATTCTTGGATCAGGAATTGAAATTGAAGGGAAAAAGACACAAAAGTGTGAAGTAGAACAAATCGTTTCGAGCGTATTTCGTATTGTGTTGAAAGAAGGGAGGAGTAGGCAGATTCGAAAGATGTGTGCAAAGTGTGGGATGAAAGTACTCGATTTGATTCGAATACGGATTAAAAATATTCATTTGGGGGAATTGCCGGAGGGGAAGTATAGGATTTTGTCTGAGGAGGAGGTGAGAGGTTTGCGTGGAGTGTGAGTTTCGTTTAAGATAAAGAAAAAAATGAACCAAGAAACAAAAGATTTTCTTATTGTTGTACTCATCCTTTTCTTTGGGGCAGGAATTTTTTTGGTTTGGAAAAATCCAACTCCCCCTTCGGTCCCGGAGTCTCAAGTTCAAATCCCTGCAAGTCCTTCACATGAGAAGGAAAGGATTATTTGCAGGATGGATGATGACTTGCAGGATTTTGTGAAATGTGATCGGAATAATAATCTTATTAGGTTTTATTCCGATGAAACGAAATCAAAAAAACTCTTTGAGGTAGAAATGAAGATACTTCTTGATGAGTGTATAGATCGGGAGTGTAAGGATTTTGCAATTCCAAAAGAATTTTTGACTATTGATAGTGATCAGATTCCAAGAGTTATCTCTATTATTATTCCGGACTTAGTGAAAATAGACGATATATTAGATCTTATCAGAAATGGGTTTGCGGAAAATCCTCCGAATATGGGGGATAGTATCAGGCTTCTTTTGGCGGCCTATCCTGATAAGGTATTTGTTGCGGAATTCGGTACTATGGACTTCGAAGCTGATGTTATTAACTATCGCAGGAATAAAAATAAAGTAATCCATCTTCATGCAGCTCCGCCAAAAATAAAAAAGGAAAAAGGATTTTCCAATGAAGAAAAAGTGCTTTTTTATTCATTTGATGATTACAAAGAAAGACTGCAACGCTTTTTAGATTCCCTTGGGCCTACTATTCCCGAAGATAAGGATATTTTTGTTTTTCTTCAGGAGATTGTAAGTTTGTCAAAAGACGAGAAAGAACAAGTTGTTATTTTTGCTTTAGACGGTTCTATTACTTTTCCAAAGGCCAGGTCTTATGCTCTGGACGGGCAGGGGTACAGCTGGTTTAATGCTTATCAGGATCGATATAATAAGGACATTGGAACAAATAATACGCAGTGTATACAGCAGGGGTACCAAAACTGTAAGCTTCAGCATTTTTGGGAGGAGAACTTTGCGGAATATTATATTCGGCAAAATGGTGAAAAACTTATACCAAGTTTAAATCTTTCTTATGATCCTAATCATATTAGGATTTATATTCAGGATCTGAGCCCTTTTGAGGATGTTTCGTTACAGAGTGAGAAGGAGAGGATATTGAAGAGGGTGGGGGAGTTGTTGAAGGAGGAGATAACAGAAGGGGAGCAAATTTAAAATTAATAATTAAAAATTAATGATGCAAATATTTATTGAAGCATTACTTGCTCCTGAAGTATGGGGGACAGCTATATTTTTTGTAATAATTGGGTTTGTCTATTTTAAGCTTAAATACAAGAATGCAGCTTTTCATTATGGATTTGATCAGGGGAAAAGATTTATAAAAAATCATGGAAAGGAATTGTGGGAGGATGTGAGGGATAAAAGTTATCGGTTGAGGCTAAAGATTTTTTCTGATGAAATTTTTGGATTGGCTGCTTCCGAAAAGATAAAATTTATTGATGCTCAAGTAGAGGCATTGCAGGAACAAAAGGGGCAATTGGAGCAAAAAAAAGATAAGCTGGAAAAGGATTTACAGCATTTTGATAAAGATTTTTCAGAGCATTGTTCTCGTTTTTCTAAAGAGACCTGGAAGCAGATACTTGACAGTTATGGTGAGAATCTGGAGAAGTTGTTTTTGGATATTCGAGAATTTGAGAACCTGAAGATTCCTAAGTCGAAAATGAAGCCGCTTTTGAATAATCTTGAAGAGGAACTAAAAATTCGTTTCGAGAAGTTGGATGATCAAATTTATGAAATCGATAACAAAATAAAATCACTGGAAAAAGAAATTCTTCCATTGCAAAAACAGAACCTCGAGATTCGCAACCGGAAAACCGAGCCGGTTGCTTCTTTTGCCAGCCTTCGATTGAAAGATTCTTGGAATAGTTTGGTGAATTCTGTTGTTGAAGTTCAGGAAAGTATTTTGAAGTATTTTCTGTTTATTGTGGTTATGGGGCTTCTTTTGGTGGATTTTGTAGTTCCGTTCCAGTATTTTCGGGAATATTGGAGTGACCGGATCGGAGATGAAATTTTTTCACTTTTCGGATCATCATTTACTTATCATAATCTTTCTGTGGTTGTTGCGGTGGTAATCATTTTGGCCATTCTTACTTTTTTGGAGCTTCTTTTTGAGGACTTTTGGGCAAAGGAAAGAAGGGCTAAATATACGATAAACAGGATTACTTTTTATTTGTTTTCCATTTTTAATGTTACTTGTGCTTTTGCGGCGTTTTATTTTTGGTATCAGTTTCGGCAGAACTACGTAGATATCGATAAAATGCTCATTGCTTTAACGATTCCAGTTGCTACGGCGGCTGCTCTCATTTTAAAAAAACTGAGAAAAGGAACGGGTTTTCATTTCCTTTTTGCGCCTTTAAAAACTTTATGGTTTTTAATAGAGTTGCCATGCATAATTTTGATCGATATATTGCTTTTCTTCAGAAGGTTTCAGTTTGCTTTTTCTACGGCTTTTGAGGTGAGAAGAAGGAATAAAATCATCAGAGATTACCAAAAAGAAATTAAACTTCTGGATCTTCAAAAAGAGGATCTTAATTATGAATTTCATGCATTTAAAATTAAGCAGGAAGCAAAAATGAAATTGATAAAGAATCTGAAGGTTCAGATCGGGAATTTGGAAGGCATGTTGGAAAGACGGTTGGATGATTTTTCAAAAAATATTGAAGAATTTAAGAAATTGCTGGTGAAGGAGATCAGGAGGGTTGGGGATCAGTGGCAAAAAGAAAGACAGCAAGAAAGAGTAAATTTGCTTTCACGAATAAAAGTTATTCCCTGTAAAACAGGCAAAATAAAACGAAAAATTGATCGGTTGGAGAGGGTTAAGAAGTCTATTCATGAGGGAATTGAGAGGGCTGTTCAGGAGTATTGGGGGGAGGTGAAAACGAATTAATTATTACTGCACAAACTTCTCCACCAACTCCTCTGCCAATCCCGTATACTTCTTCGGTGTCAATTTTTTCAGCCTCTCTTTTTCTTCCTTCGGCAAATCAGTCGAATCAATAAATTTTCTGATTTCTTCAAGGCTTAGCGCTTTTCCTCGTGAAAAATCCTTGAGCATATCATACGCATTATGATGGCCGTGGGCGCGGAGTACTGTTTGGACCGCTTCGGTTAAAACCTCTGGAGAATTTTCCAAGTCTTTTTTTAGCTTATCTTCTCTGAGTTCAAGTTTTCCCAGACCTTTTTGTAGAGATTTTAGTCCTAGCAAGAAGTGGCCGAAAACCAGTCCGAAATTTCTTTGCAGTGTTGAATCCGTCAGATCTCTTTGCCATCTGGAAATTGGCAACTCGTCTGCCAAAGTTTTGGTTACTCCTCGGGCTAATTTAAAATTTCCTTCCGCGTTTTCAAAGTCTATAGGATTTACTTTATGTGGCATAGTAGAAGAACCTACTTCGCCCTTTACTATCTTTTGTTCAAAATATCCTAGGCTGATGTATCCCCAGATATCACGACACAAATCAATAGCAACGTTAGAAAAACGACAAAGTAGATGCATAAAAGCTGCTTGGTCATCATGAGATTCAATCTGAGTCGTCAGCGGAATCCAATTTAAATCCAGTTTTTTATCGACAAATTTTTGTGAAAGATTAATCCAGTCTATATCCGGAAAACTGGCCACGTGGGCAGAAAATGTACCGGTGGCTCCGTTTATTTTTCCTGATACCGGAATGAGACTTCCGGTTTCAAAAATACGATTTATCCGGTACCAAAATACGGCAATCTCTTTTCCCATTGTGGATGGAGTTGCCGACTGTCCGTGGGTTCGGCAAAGCATCGGAACTGATTTCCATTGGTTCGCTTTTAATTTTAGATCATCTAAAATTTCATATAAAACATCGGCAATTACATTTCTTCCTTCTTGGAAAAGAAGTGCGTAACTGAGATTATTAATATCTTCGGAAGTGCAGGTAAAGTGAATCCAGGGCCAATAATCTTCTTCTAGTTTTTCTCTCAAAAAAAGTTCTACTGCTTTTACATCATGATTGGTTGTGGATTCGATTTCCTTTACGTGAAGAAAATCTTTTTCTGAAAAATTTTTGATAGAGTTTCTTAATTCTTTTGTATTTGAATCACTTAGTTTTAAGGCTATTTCTTCTTCTCCCAGAAAAATCAACCACTCTATTTCTATTTTCAGCCGGGCTTTTACGAGGCCGAATTCTGAAAATACAGGGGTTAGTTCAGAAACTTTTGAGTGGTAGCGACCGTCGAGGGGGGAGAGGGAGAACATTAGAATTTTCAATTATCAATATCGTTTACTGTTTACTGTGTGTTTATTTCTTCTACATCAAAAGTTTCTATCACTTCGGGATCAAGCAGGAGGACTTTTACTTTTTGGTTGAGAATATCAAGTCCTATGACGCGTCCTTTTTGATTATTTTTTGTCATTATGGTCTGTCTGATATGTGGGAGGCTTTTTCGTTTTTCTCGATAAAGAGGAAGTTCATAGAGGAAACAACATTTTAATTTACTGCACAGGCCGAGCAGCTTGTTGTTTTCTTTAATCATGATTCCTTGGTCTCGAACCGCGTCCATTGGGACAGAAATCAGGCGGTTTTTATAACTGGAGCAGCATGTTTCTCGTCCGCAAACGCCGAATCCCCCTACAATTCTGGCTTTATCCCGGGAACCTACCCGTTCGAGGTGAATCCGACACTTAAAATCTGCTCCCATAAGTTTTAATAGTTCCCGGAAGTCCACGGCTTCGTCGCAGGTAAAGAAGAAGGAAACAATTCGTTCTTTCCATCCGATCCGGGAGGCAAAAATTCTCATTTCGAGTTTTAATTTATCCGCCATTTTTTGAGCTTTGATGATCCGTGTTTTCTCGTCTTTTTGAATTTTTTCGTACTGCTGGTTTTCTTTTTCGTTGAGTTTTTTTTCGAATGTCCAGGGTTCTTCTTTATCTTTTTCTTCAATTTTATTAGGAAGAATAGTAAGGACTTTGGCCACCAGGTGTTCTCCAGATTTGTGAATCAAAATTCGTTCTTTCGGTAAAAATTCTTCTTCTTTCGGAGTGGAAAGAAGAATTAATCGGTGTCTGAGTAAATCTAATACTTTTAAGGCCTTCATTGATTGTAATTTAGCCTCTTTTTGGTGCAAAAGCAAACTTCGATTGAAATGTTTGTTTTTTTTTAATAAATATGGTAAAATAATTAGATTTTTTATAAAAAGAATGAAAAATTTCAGATGTTCGGCTGTCGGTTTTGGTAATTTTAAAGTTTTAGAGCGGGAGGGACGCTTTGTGTTTCAAAGGGGAAGTGTTGAAAAAGCATGGGAGAGAGCCGTATCGGAAAAAGTGAAAATAAATTACGAAGAGAAAGATATTGCTATTGAAGATTTAAATGAAAAAAGAAATCAGGATCGAAAAGATGTTCAGAGGGTATTGGCGGCTTTGAACTTTAATCCTGGACCGATAGACGGCATTAAAGGCCCGAAAACAAAATCAGCGCTTCGTAGTTTTAAAAAAAGTTTTAATGAACGTTTGCAATCAAAACTTGATACAGCGGCGTCTGAAGAGTGTGATGTCTATGAAAAATTACAGGTGAATGAGAAGTTGGATGGAGCTACTATTCGGGCGCTTGAAATCTATACGATCTGGCAGGGAACTGGGCAGGAATTAGCGGGAGTAAGAGAGGGGGTGGAGAGAACGAGTCTTCAAAAAGGAATGATTGGAAAGGATGCTGTGGACATGAGAGAAGTACTTTCGTTTAAGAAACGTCAAGCAGTTATGAATCAGTTAAAAACAAAAAATCCAACTAAATATAATGAGATTTTATCAGGGAAAAATATATATAAAGGTTGGTGGGTAAATCAAAACCCAGCACTTTATGCCTACTTAAAAAGCCTTCCTGTAGAAAGATTGGCTGAACTTTTAGAACGTGAGGATGTTACGGCTTCTTTAGAGGCAAAAAGAGAAACCAGAGCGGACAGAGCTGTTGAAAAGGTTGTAAGCGCTCGGGAAACTCTTGAGGAAAATGAAAAGAAATTGATGGAGATAATGGATACGCTTTATGGGGATGGATCTCTTTATGATGTAGCGCAAAAAAATCTGGACGGAGACGGGTTTATAAAGCCGGCAGCATTTTTGAGCGGGCTTTTGCATTTAGTGGGGAGGAGATTTGATAGAAGGACGGAGTCATTTGTTGAGAAATCTTTGAAAGACAAGATAGACATAGAAAAATTTGAAGACCAAAAGGAAAATATCCGGAACGGAATGCGGGAATTGGGTGTTAGGACATCGGAAAAAGCGCCTTGGTTGAGAGATATTTCATTACTTGCGTTCGGGTATCTGCCGCTGGTTGATATTCGCACGAATATTTTAACTGGTCTTGCGGAGACCTCTGATATTGAAACAGCTACGCAGTTTTTAAATTATATTTCGAGTGGAGAAAATGAACCGTTTGTTCCAGAGAAAAAATACGGGCCCGGAATTTCAGATATGATTGAAACGGGAAGGAGAGATACCGAGCGCTTGTTGGCGAGTGCGACGGAAGCTCAGAAATACGGAAGGGAAGAGCATTTCAGGAGAACTCAATACGAATTAGAAGATGCTGAACAGTTAAAGAGAGCAGAAATTGATAAATTTATAGGCAGATTTGGAAATAGTGCGGAAACCGCTAGTAAGGTGCTTTTCAGTTTTTGGGAACGTACTAATTTTCTGTTTTTTGAGGGGGAAAATAGGGAGGAGTATCAGTGTGTAACTGACCTTTTGGAAAAAGTTTATGATGACAATGTTGATTTAGATGAACGGGTATCTGCCGTAAATGAAATTTATGGGCATTTGAAAACGGAACGAGCGGAAGATACAGGAGATATAGAAAAATACATGAATATATGGAAAAAGGAAAGTGTGGAAGATTTGGATTTAGGGGCTATTGATGGAAACAGAGTATTTGCCACTTGGGATTCGGAAAAGGAAGAATTTATTTATCGTTCCGGAAGGGGTAAAAATGCAAACAGATACTATTATTCAAAACTACCGGATGCTATAAGAAACTTTGAAACAAAAGATAATTGGAAAGAATATGTAAAAAAAGAGAGAAAGGATGTAGATAAAGATAAAGCCATGAAGGCTCCTAAGCGATGGCAGATTCTCTCTAATGAATACCATCGTCAAATTACTCGTCTTGCCAATAGGATTTCTCAGTTGGACCAAAATATTGAAGTAAACCGTTTAGCCTCTGTTTTGAATCAGTTTCCGACTATGGTGGATGTTGCCATACGATATCCGATATCCGGGGAAGCTGATCAGGATAGTATGAGAAATCTTTTAGATTCCTGGAAAACCCCTGACCTTAGCTGGGAAAAACTGGGACAATTGCTTGATGCCCCAGGGGTTCGGGAATGGTTGGAAGCAATACAATCTCCAGAAACATATGAAATTTATTATCGAAAAATTTTAGCGCCAGGGTTTAAAAGAGGGACAGAACTCGAAGAGGTGAAGGTTGAAAACAAATATGCTCATGGGAAGAAAGTCGAAGAAGGTACTACATATGAAGATTTGGCTTCCCAGTCTCCTGACGGTAAGATTGCAACGGCTGAATATATTTTGAGGGGAATTGCTGAATCTCATCAGGATTATCCTTTGTATTTAACTCAGCCTGATTTTAGTGAGTCTTTTCATAATCGACGGTTGGTAGCTGTTTCAAGCTTGCCTGAATATGTGCAAAACAGAAGTCGACAGTCGTGGAACAGGGAGAAAATGAAAAAGCTTAAAGATGAAAAAATCTGGGGAATGAAGCACGAAAAAAAATATCAGATTATCGACAAAGACGGAAAGACTCATGAAATATCGATAAATTACAAGCTTTATCTGCGGCCGGATTGCGCGAATGTAGTGACTGTTCCGGGGTCTGTGTCTTTTGAAGGAAAAGAAATGCCGTTGAAGCCGTTAGAATTTCCGACTGAAGAATATCTTCGTGAAACTTTACATATTCCGCTTGGGATACAAGTATGGGGAGGAATTATAGGTCTTTTGAGAGGAGGAGGGGAAGAGCCTCTAATTCCAAAACCACCATCACGAATTTTTAAGAAACCGCGTCCAATGGAATTCAAAGGGTAAGTTTTTTGGCAAAAAGGCCGAATAGCCAGAGCCCATTGCTGAGCTCCAGCCTTCTAAGAACCGGACTT
>CAYVJW010000026.1:0-18093 GCA_964451885.1 uncultured Candidatus Peribacteria bacterium
AAAAGCCTTGCGCAAAAGCTTATTCATTGTATACTTATTATTTTTCGGTTAATACCATACTAAAAGATAACGCAAATACAAAAATGGCTGGTGACTTTACTATGACATTTGGAGATACAATTATGCTGGTTTTTGATGGTACTGATTGGAATGAGATAAGTCGCAGTAATAATGATTAATAACAGGGGTGTAACGCAAAACACGGCAATCACTACATCAGCACGACGGAGACAAATCGGAATACACAGACAACGCAGCAGCGATTACAGGAGGATTAACCGCTGGCGCATTTTACAGAACGGGCGATTTGTTAAAGGTAGTTCATTAAAAAAATTTGACTTTTGGGACGTGGGGGGTATAATAATCTTGTCAGTTGCCACTGAGCCATAATATGGTTCCCTGGGACTCTGAGTCTTACAAGAGAAGCTTGCACCTGCAGGCTTTTTTTGTATGCTAAAAATGGTGGAGTCATGGGGCCATAGCTCAGCGGTAGAGCAACTGATTAAGACTCAGAATGTCGTGGGTTCGATTCCCACTGGCTCCACCACACGAGAACACATCAAAGTCAAGTAATCTTGGTCGGAGCAAGTGCGTCTGAAGTTAAGGAACATGGCAGAAAACTTGAATTTCCCCACACAAATAATAACATTAAAAAAATAAATAACTTCTAACAATTGACAATGACATTATTCGGCTACTCTCTCTCAAACCTCCTCACCTACGAAATTCTCGGCAACACCGTTCAAGTGCTTTTAACCGCCATCGGATGGTTTATAATATTTCTTATTGCCTTCAAAATTCTCAGAACAGTTGTCTTTAACCGCCTCACTTATTTGGCAAAAAAAACAAAATCCAAATTCGACGATAAAATCGCTGAAATCATTCAAAAAATATCTCCCTTATTTTTCTGTTTTCTTGCCGCATACCTGGCCCTAAACACATCCCCAATTCTAAACGAAAAAGCAGAAAAAATATTCGATGCGATTTTTCTGATCATCATCGTCTACGAAATAATAAAAGCCGCACAAGAAATTATTGCTTATGGCCTGAAAAAATGGAACGAAAGCGACAAAAAACCGCTCACCGAAACCACCCTGCACGGCGTCAGCATGGTGATAAAAATCGTCCTATGGATCACGGGAATACTGGTAGTCCTGTCTAATCTCGGATTCAATATATCCGCCCTGGCCGCAAGCCTCGGGATAGGAGGTATCGCTATTGCATTAGCCGCCCAAAACATATTAGGAGATCTCTTCTCTTCCTTTTCAATATACTTCGACCGCCCATTCCAAATAGGAGATTTTATCGTAGTGGGCACAGACAAAGGTACCGTAAAAAAAATCGGTTTAAAAACAACCCGCATTCAAACTCTGCACGGGGAAGAATTAGTTATTTCAAACAATGAATTAACAGGAGCAAGAGTCCAAAACTATAAAAAAATGAAACGCCGGAGAATCACATTCGAATTTGGTGTTACTTACGATACTAAAACAGAAAAAATGAAAAAAATCCCCGGAATAGTAAAAGATATTATCGAAGAACAAAAACTAGCAGAATACGATCGAGTTCATTTCTTTTCATTCGGAGATTTTGCCCTCATTTTTTCCGTAGTTTATTACATGAACTCGTCAAACTATAACGACTATATGGATGCTCAACAAACCATCAATTTCGCCATAAAAGAACAATTTGAAAAAGAGGGGATAGAGATGGCATTCCCGACACAAACAGTTTACGTGAAAAATACATAAAGTAATATGAATCTCCCCAAAGCAAAAAAACGCATTAATCAGCTTCATGAGCAAATCATTAAAGCAAACCTTGCTTATTTTAACGATAATCAAGAAATAATCCCTGAATCAGTACGAGATCAATTAAAAAAAGAATTAATCGAACTGGAAACAAAATATCCCGAACTAATCACTCCAAATTCCCCCACACAAAGAGTAGGAGCACCACTTTCTGGAAAACTGCCCAAAATACCCCATAAATCCCCAAAATTCTCTCTCGCAGACGCATTCTCAGTAGAAGAACTGAAAGATTTTGATAAACAAGTAAAAAGATTCCTGAAACGTGACCAAATAGACTACTCCTGCGAGTTAAAAATCGACGGACTCAATATAACTTTATGGTACGAGAACGGGAAACTAATTAAAGGCATTACAAGAGGAGATGGCAAAGTAGGAGAGGATGTTACCCATTCGATACGAACCTGCGAAAATCTTCCTCTTGAACTACCGAAAAAAGTAAATTTGGAAGTATCAGGAGAATGTTTTATTAGCAAGAAAGATTTTAAAAAAATAAAAGAACAATTTCCAGAAGAAAATTACGCTAATCCCAGAAATCTCTGCGCCGGAAGCGTAAGGCAACTTGACCCCAATATTGCCGCAAAGAGAAAAATGAGATTGTTTTTATATGAAATAGGGGAGAACAAGGAACAAGAAAAAGCCCCCCTGTTAAGGGGGGAAGGGGGGTTAAAGCCGACGTGTCCGCCGAAGCCTTGGCGTAGGGGGAAGGCAGTTGAAACAAAAGAAAAGTTACAATTCACACCAGAGAATCAAAATGAATTATTTAAGTTCTTCGATCATTTAAACCTCCCTCATGAAAAAGAATATAAA
Source organism: uncultured Candidatus Peribacteria bacterium (assembly GCA_964451885.1). Taxonomy (GTDB): domain Bacteria; phylum Patescibacteriota; class Gracilibacteria; order UBA4473; family UBA4473; genus CAYVJW01. The sequence continues at coordinate 2,619 of CAYVJW010000026.1, forward strand.
GTTTTTGATTCCATAGAGGGGGTGATTGATCTTTGTGAAAAATGGACTGATCCCAAAAGAAGAGAATCACTTTTTTATGAAATTGACGGTATTGTTGTAAAAGTTCATGATTTTGAACTACGCAAACGGCTCGGACACACAGCTAAAGCCGCCAAATACGCCATTGCCTTTAAATTTCCGGCAGAAGAAAAATACACAAAACTGCTCGATGTGCATTTTCAGGTAGGAAGAACTGGAGCCATTACTCCAGTAGCTATTCTAGAACCAGTAGAAATATCAGGATCAACGGTTTCCAGAGCAACGCTCCATAATGAAGATGAAATAAAACGAAAAAATGTAATGATAGGGGACACGATTATTGTCCGAAAAGCAGGAGAAATAATCCCGGAAGTAATTGAACCAATACTAAACCTTCGAGATAAAAAAGAGAAAGACATAATTTTCCCCAACCAATGCCCGGAGTGTAATTCAACATTAAACCAGGAAGAAATAATTGCCAGATGCGAAAATAAAGATTGTCCCGCACGTCATCGTGAAAAACTAATTTATTTCGCCCACATGTTAAAAATTGACGGACTGGGACAAAAAACAATCGAGACACTCCTTGACACGGAATTAATACACAGTCCGGTAGATTTATGGAAACTAAAACCCCTAGATCTTGCCCAACTCCCAAATTTCAAAGAAAAAAAGATCCATAACCTGTTAAACGCATTAGAGGAAAAGAAAAAACTAATGTTAACTGAAATTTTTACCGGAATAGGAATCCGGCTGATAGGCACGGAAAACGCAAAAGTATTCGCTGATTTCTTCCGGGAAAAATTCGGCGAATTTAAAATATCAGAATTGAACAAAAATATTGTTCATACAAATTTAGAAGAATTAATAAATATTGACGGAGTAGGGGACAAGGTAGCGGAGAATTTCTATGAATTTATTAATTCAAAAAGAGGAAAAGAACTTTTCTCCGGATTTGCTGAAATAGGAATTGAACTTATGTGGCCGAAAAAAACGGAAGCCTCACTTACTTTCGAGGGAAAAAAATTCGTAATAACGGGCAGTTTTGAAAATTTTTCCCGAGATGAATTGAAAAAAATCATTACCGATAAAGGCGGTAAAGTCTTATCGGCAATTTCAAAAAATGTCGACGTGTTGTGTGTAGGCGAAAATCCGGGATCGAAATTAAAGAAGGCGGAGGAGTTGGGGGTGGAAGTATGGAATGAGGGGAAAATTAATGAAAAATTAGAAATTATGAACGTGTGATAATTCGGCTTCGCCGCGACAGAGTCCCTAATCGGAGACTATACCAGGGGAGGAAATAACCATTTGAGTACATTGTTTCCATTCTCATTCAAACGCCTTATTCTGATCTATAAAATATAGAAGATATAACTTTCCTAATCTTCCTCATATCATTCAACAATTCATCCTTCCCCTCTGGAGCCTCCATCTCAATCCTCCAAACATGATGAGTCACAGGCTCATGAAAAGTATAAATCGCATTTCTTGATTTACCGACACGAGCCAAAAACAATCGCCCGATATCTTTATTACTCTTTTGCTTAAAAGTCATCTGAGAAAGAATGTTTTCATCTCGAAGCATTTGAAGTCCCAATGTTTCAAATGTTAATTCATCCGTATGGGATCGTGACTGCCTTTCAACACACTTACGAATCAAAGTATGAGTCTGAAAATTACACTTTACAGCGGTCGAAATAATCCGAATTGAAGATTCATCTTTTCTAAAAAGCATCTCTCCCGAATCAAAGTTCAACGTATCCTTCATCTTCTTAAAGCCAGTTGGAACCTTTATTTCAAACGGAATATTATCAGCCTTTACTCTTTGTACTTCAGCCAACTTAAAAGGACGTGAATATTTTCGTTGAATTATCGGCCGTTGCCTCGTTATTACCTGAGGACGCACTACTTTTGATTCTCTTGGCCCTTTCTGAAAGAGAGAAACAATTACCCTCTGCATAATATTATCATTAAGTACAGCCCCCCCCTTGCGTGGAGCCCTCATTTTCAAAGTCCAAAGAAAGTTATTCACCGGTTCCAAAAAAGTTAACTGAACAATCTTTTCCACTCTATTTTGAAGAACAAAATACCGAGCCGTTCTCCTTTTATTCGGCTGAACTACAGATCCACGTAAAAACATATTTTTATCCTCCACAACATTGGTTTGAGGAAATTGTGAATGTAATCTTTGATTTAAAGAACGAGATTTATCAGAAAGGCATTGGCGAACAAAACTAGTCCCCCCATCACAGCGTTCGCCCAAAGAAATAACCTCAATAGCAGCCGAATCCCTTGAAAAACGCAATGTTCCCCCATTCCAATTCAAAGTATCGGAGACCTTAACAAAATCTTTTGGAACGGACATGTAAAAAGGAATATTTTCAGCACTCACAGTTTGATACTGCTCCTTTGTTGTCCTTAAAAGAGAAGTCCTAACTCCCTCATTCATCTTTGGCCTTCGAAGAGACAATTGCCTCGAAAAATTTGTAGAACTAGGTTTTACTCGAGTAGTATAATCCCGACTCCTACGGCTCCTCGGATAATAAGAACGCCTCTGTATATGCCCATGTTTCTTGGTATATTGTTTTATCAGATTAGAAGGTTTTTTTTGAAAAGGAGAAAGACGGGAAGCCGCATCCACCTTTAAAAAAGGCGCCAATAAAGCCCCCATTAAAACGAAACTGAGAAATTCTTTTTTATATTTCATTTTTAAATTCTAAAAATGCTAAAGACTTAGCAAAAAGAAATTACCCCTTTTCAACCGGAAAGTCAAAAAATACTACCCTTCATTTAACACATATCTTTTATACCACTGATTTAATGTTTTCGTAGCAAGAGACATGACATCAGCAATCATTTTTTGCAAATGGCGAATTTTTTTGAGTAATTTCTCAAGTTTCTCCGGCGAATACCGGCGGGAATTTTGCATTTTTCTGGTTTCACTTACCAGATTTTTTACCTCGACAGACAAAGCCTTCACAACTTCCTTTTGTTGTACTTTCCTGTCAGGCAAAACAATTTTTTGCGTTTTTTTCGATCCTAAAAGGCCGGAAATACGTTCTGAAATGCCGGAAAAAGTAAAAGGAGAAGTAGCTCCCTCATCCTTAGTCGATTGAACAGACTTAGCACCTTCCCCAGTTTTTTCCCCCACAACTTCAGAAACTTTAGCCTCAAAATCAACCTTATCAATAGCCGAATCAAATTCCGTAGAAGTTTGGGCTTCAATTATTTCCTTAAAAGAATCTTTTTTTTCCTTAGTTGCCTCCATAATTTATTAAAAATTTCCTATGTCAAAACATTATACCATAATTCATACAGTATGTGAATAGCATTTATTGAATTTTAGTATATTTTACTTAAAAATGTCAATTTCTGTTTTCAAGAAATTTCTCATGTGTTTTTTTCAAGTCCGCATTCACAACATGCGTATAAATCTGTGTCGTTGATATATTCACGTGCCCCAGCATTTCCTGGACAGAACGAAGACCGGCACCATTTCTCAGTAATGTTGTAGCAAAAGTATGTCTTAATATATGAGGTGTAACTGGCTTGGTAATACCACACTTTCTCCCTCGATCTCGAATCATCACCTCAACAGCCGTCCTAGATATACGACGGGATTCGCCGTTTGTTTCAAACTCATCCTTCCTTGATCTGGCATTAACAAATATCGCAGGCCAATTATCCTGCCTAAGATTAAAATATTTATCAAGCTCATCAACCGCATTATGTGTAAGAAAAACAGTTCTGTATTTTTTCCCTTTCCCAAGTATGGAAAATTCACGAGTCTGCAAATTCACATTTTCACGATTAAGAGCACAAAGCTCAGAAATCCTTAAACCAGTCGAAAAAAGCATCTCTATGATAGCTCTGTCTCTGACAGAAATAAACTGATTTTTGTGTTCATTATAATTTCTAAGTCTCTCAAGTTCTTCCACGTCTAATCCAGAAACATCTCTCGGATCTTGTTTTAAAAGCTCAATTTTTTCAGGAGACAAAATATTTTCCCCTATTTCCCGTTTATGACAAAACTTCAAAAAAGAACGAACTGGAATCAGATAGATATTTTGTGTACTTCTAGAAAGTATTTCTCCTTTTCTATTTTTCTTTTCAAAAATGCCGTCCCGAAAATCATCAATAGTATTAAGCGTAATATCCGAAATATCAGCATCTTTCCCTATAACATCTAAAAGCAAATCAAGGCTTTTCTGATAATTCCGAAGCGTATACTTCGACGCATTTTTTATGTTTCGAAGGTATTTAAGGTAGCGATTTGTAGCCTCAGTAAGTTCCATAAAAAATTATATTATTTCAAAAAATCCACCGCTTTTCCCACTTCATTCTTCGACCCAATAAAAATCGGCGTCCTCTGATGAATTTCCTCAACCTTAACATCCAAAATCCTATTGCCTTTTAAATCCAAAGATACACCACCCGCTTCCTCAAAAACAAAAGAAAAAGGAGCGCATTCAAAAAGAAGTCTCAATTTTCCGTTTAAATGCTCCTTATCAGGCGGATAAGTAAATATACCCTGCCCCTTCGATAAAATATGATGCAAATCCGGTACCATACCTCCGGAATATCGTAGTTTTTGCTGCTTTTCGAGCCAATACATCATAAGCTTCATGTATTTTTCACTTTCTGCACAAGCCCGAAGATTCCCGGGAGCAAAATACTTTGTATCTTCTTTAACCTTCAGATTTTCCCGGGTAAGAATGAATTCCCCCACATCATTTAATTCAAACTCATGAACTCCTTTTCCTTTAACCGCAATAACCAGAACGATCCGAGGCCCGTAAACAGAATAACAAGCCGCCTGCATTTCTCCCCCCGTCCCTCCAATAAGAGTATTTCCAGGCCAAATCCCAAATATGGAGCCAATAGCTAAATTCGCATCAACAAGAGAACTCCCATCCAAAGGATCATACGCAACAGAAAACTGCCCCCGTGGAGCAGCAAATTCTTCTGATTGTTCTTTTTCTTCACTAGCAATAAACGAAGCCAGTTCCGATTTCTCAAGCTCACTGGCAATAATTTTATCCGCCAACACATCAAGAGCCAATTGATCCTCTCCCTGGATATTTTGCGTCCCGGCCACCCCCGTATTACCGGCCCGTATGGAAAAGTTTATATATTTTACTGATCGGGCAATGTGATAAAGGAGCGAGCGAAGTTCATTTGAGACGCCTTTTTCACGGAGGAAGTGATTGAAGGAAAGCATTTTCAATTTCAAATTACGAATTAAAAAATTCACTATCTGATTTTTACCAAAGATTTGGCCAATTGTAAATTTTGACTTATTTGAATATTATCTAATTTTCTCTTGACATATTTTCTTTAATTTAGTACTTTTTTAGAGAAAGTGTTGACATGTTTGTATTTTTGTGTTATATGATATATAAGTATTAATTTAGTTAATCACAATGCACCTAAAACGCACCAATATTACAGAAAACACATTAGTAAGTTCAACAGTAGGATTGGCATTAGCAGTAGGTTTATCTGTGGGTTTTGAAAGACTTACAGACAGAGATCTTATGGAAGCTATCAGAGAATCGATATCAACAGCTACTAAAACATTTGTATTACCTCAAATTACGCAAAAAAGGGTTTTTGAAGTTATTCCAACTGAAATAAGGAAAAAAGAAATTGCACAAAATCTGGTAGACATAAGAACCGCAATTTCCGGACTTAATACGACTCACAATGGCAATTCAATAATTAGAGAAGGGGTTGCATCCAATGGAACAAGGATAAAAGCAATATTAAAAAAAGCCCCTAAAACAGAAAGATATGATCCAAAATATCTTGAAAGATATTATACCAATGCCCGATATGATAAAGAAGAAATTTTAGATTCTGTTATCGTAAAATTTTCGGAAGGAGAAATATGGTTGATCAACTTCCAAAATCCAACTTCAACCGACTTCGTTAATAGCATTGAAATATCATCTGCTCCAGGAAAGAGAATAATGAACATAATGACCGATGGTAATACAGGAAATCAAAAAGAGACGCATGTTACAACAAAAAGATTAGCTGACATTTTTTATACAGCGGCAGAAAATTCAAATACTATTTATTGACGAAAAACTTTTGAAAAACCATCCCCCAAATATCAAACACCTTGTTCTGTTTTCCCATCTCCCAAATCCCGTTTAGCCCGGGATTGGAATTTATTTCTAAAATAGTAAAATAATCCGAATCATTGATATCCTCCACAAATAAATCAACCCCAAAAACCCTCAAATCAACTGTTTTAGCTAATTTTCTAATCCATTTTTTAGTTTTTTCAGAAACATCTTCCGCGTAATGAACGATTTTCCCCCCCGTGGAAATATTTGCCCGTGGGGAAATGCTTAGTTTTTCACTCACAGAAAGAATCGAATCCAAATTAAAACCATACTTCCTTATTTCTTCCTGAAGAAAAGAGGATTCAAAGCTAATTTTTCCCCTTGAAGAAATAATACTTTCATTAAACTTTTTAACAAGATTCCGAATAGAAGTATTCCCGTCACCAATAATCTTTTGTTTTTCTCTCCGATAAAGAAATTGAACTTCCCCATCCAGCACAAAAATCCTATATTCATCCCCATAAAGCACCTCCTCAAGTAAAGCAATATAATTCACCTTAGCAATTTTCTGAAGATGATTTCGAAGTTCTTCCTCATTATGAACTACTTCACAAAGTATCCCGAAAGAACCGCCATTCGGTTTAACAAAAAGGGGATACTTCAAATTTTTTGCAAAAATAAAAGCATCTTCAAATTCCTTCCCAACAGAACGAAATTCTCGATATTCCTCCCTGAGAAAAAAATAATCACCCATAGGTACTTTATAACCCTTTTTTTGAAGCAAAGTCCTAGTATGAGCCTTATCCCCGGCAAGTCGATGAGGCGTAGCTAAATTCAGAGGAAAAGGGGACAAGCGCCCTGTCCCCGCATAAAAAGCCTTATTCCCGTCAGAAATCTCCGCCAGATACCCCGAAAACTCATCAATTAATGTAAACTGATAATTAAAGTGTTTACATGCTTGGCGAAGGATTTCGATCGGTAATGAAAGCATTTTTTATAATGAGTAATGAATAATGAGTAATATTTAAAAAATAATTTTTACAAAATTTCATTATTTCATTATTCATTATTTTTATTCCCACTCAATCGTCCCCGGAGGTTTAGAAGTCACATCCAAAAACACAGCAGAAATATTCTTATCTTTCAATATTTCTTTTGCAACCCTTTCAAAAAATCCCGCCGGAAGTTTCCCCACACTCGCGCTCATAGCGTCAATGGAATCAACAGGACGAAGAACAATAGATTCTTTCCCGCAGCCATTAAATGAGAGGGGAACAAGAATAACCGGAAACTGCCATATTTCATCGTACAACTTCATATGCTCTAATGTCTTTGTTACAATATTATCAGCCACTTGAAGCCGAATTACACGTTCAGGAATGACAGAACACTTATGTACAGAACAGATTTTAATTTTACCTTGAAAATTCTGACCTAAAAGAATCATCGCCCGATTAACCTCCGGATTTTTATTAATCAACTCTGTAGCCTGAAATTCTAACTTTTCAATATCAAAATTTTTCTCCTGAAGGCGAAAGCTCGAGCTTTCGCCTTCAGGACCGAGAACCGCCGGATGCCGATAAGTACGATAATCACCCTGCACGCCAACTGACTTGATAGGAAGAAGAATGTTATCTCCCAAATTTTGTAATGAAGAATTACGATGATCTTCAATATCAAGTTCAGCACATAAGATCCGAACTCCCAATCCCGGACCAGGAAAAGGATGCCGCCACACCAGAGAGTGGGGGAGTCCCAACAGTTCCCCCAAAGCCCGAACCTCATCCTTATAAAGTTCTGCAATAGGTTCTATTACTTTCCCTTCCTCTATGAGTTTCTGGATTTCAGGGACTCGGTTATGATGCGTTTTTATCGTAGCAGCATGTTTCGTTCCTCCAGTTTCAATAGTGTCGGGGTAAATAGTCCCTTGCGCCAAAACCCAATCCTCATGAAGCTCATTCTCACTAAAAAATTCATGCTGTACCTCCAGAAAAGTGTTCCCGATAATTTCCCGCTTTTTCTCCGGATCATAAACATTCTCAAGATTTCTTAAAAAAGTTTCCTCTCTCTCAAGCACCGTAAGATGCGTACCAATTTTCTCAAGAGATGATTTTACCACCTCAACTTCCCCCTTTCTCAAAAGCCCAGTATTAATAAAAAGCCCCTTCACTCGGCCCCCCCCAATACCTTCGAAAGAAAAGCAAAAGCCACCGTCGAATCCACCCCACCAGATACAAAAAGAAAAACATTCCTGTCTCCAATCTTTTTCTTGAGAACTTCTGTCTCTTCTTCCAGAAATTTTTCAATAGACCAGTCATAAGAAACTTCGCAAATATCCAGAAAATTCTTCAGTACCTGATTACCGAGTTTCGTATGAGTAACCTCCGGATGAAACTGAATCCCAAACAAGTTTTTTTCTTTATTCCAAACAGCAGCATTTCGACAGGTATCAGTACTACCAATAGTTTCAAACCCTTTCGCAAGTTTTACGACTTCGTCTCCGTGAGACATCCAAACGCATGTTTTAATAATATTTTGCTTTCCAAATTTTTCTGATTGCATTTCAAATCCTTGAAACAACGGACAATTAGTATCAAAAGTAAGCAATACTCTCCCAAACTCATGCACCTTCCCTTTCTTCACTTCCCCTCCCAAATTATGGTTTAAATACTGATGCCCGTAACAAATCCCCAAAACAGGTATCCCAAGATTAAAAATTTCATTATCGCACTTAGGGCTATCTTCATCAAAAACACTTTGCGGCCCGCCAGAAAGGATAATCCCCTTTACTTTTTTATCCTTCAAAAACTCAACCCCCACCTCATCAGGATTATAAATCTCCGCCAATACATTTTCCCGACGAATCCGGCTTGCAATCAAGTGAGCGTATTGTCCACCGAAATCGAAGATAATTATTTTTTCATGCATGATAAACACATTATTAGTTTTTTTTTAGGGCTTGTAAAAAATAATTTGTTGAGATTTTTTGCAAAAAAAATTTTCTCGTTTAAAGTTTATAAGTTATTTTTTCTAAAACTAAAAACTAACATCTAACAACTTTAAGTTATTCCCCCATGTCAAAAAACCTCGTCATCGTTGAGTCTCCCGCAAAAGCAAAAACCATAGAAAAATTTTTAGGGAAAGATTTTACCGTAAAATCTAGCTTCGGACACATCCGAGACCTCCCAAAAAAAGGAATGTCCGTCGATATAGAAAACGGGTTTTTGCCGACTTATGAAGTATCAAAAGAAAAAAAGAAAACAGTTACAGAACTGAGAAAATACGTGAAAAATTCTGATATCGTTTGGCTCGCTTCAGATGAAGATAGAGAAGGAGAGGCCATCGCCTGGCACTTATGCGAAGCCTTAAAACTCGATAAAAAGAAAACCAAACGCATTGTTTTTCATGAAATAACCAAACCCGCAATCCAAAACGCCGTCAAAAACCCAAGAGAGGTAGATCAAAACCTGGTAGACGCACAACAAGCCAGAAGAGTACTCGACAGATTAGTAGGATACGAACTCTCTCCTGTTCTGTGGAAAAAAGTCCAAGCGGGACTATCCGCCGGACGTGTACAATCCGTAGCCGTAAGACTTATCGTAGAACGGGAACGGGAAATCGAAGCTTTTGAAACCGCCTCAAGTTTTAAAATTACTGCTGAATTTGACTTGGGAGGTGGAAAAATACTTCATGCCGAACTACCAAAAAAATTGACCTCTGTCGACGAAGTTCGGGATTTTTTAAATAAAGTTAAAGGAGCTGAATTTAAAGTTGAAAATTTGGAAACAAAACCCGGTAAAAAATCCCCATCAGCCCCTTTTACCACCTCCACCCTCCAACAAGAAGCTTCATCAAAACTCGGATTTTCCGTAAAACAAACCATGATGGTGGCCCAAAAGTTGTATGAATCCGGAAAAATCACCTACATGAGAACCGATTCAGTAAATTTATCCAACCAAGCGCTCACTCAAGCCGCAAAGGAAATCGAGAAAAATTTCGGAAAAAATTATGTCAAAGTCAGAAAATTCAAAACGAAATCCGCAAGCGCCCAAGAAGCCCATGAAGCAATTCGTCCCACAGATATTTCTATTTCTGAAATATCCGGTGACAACAATGCACAAAGATTATATCAATTGATTTGGCGAAGAACTATTGCTTCCCAAATGGCAGAAGCACAAATAGAAAAAACCATTGCTACTATAGGTATTTCAACTATTGATGAAGTTCTTACCGCAAACGGCGAAGTAATTAAATTTGACGGATTTTTAAAAGTCTACATGGCAGATAGCGCCACAGGAGAAGAAAAAATGCTCCCTCCAATCAACGTAGGCCAGGATTTACCACTTATCCAAATGATCGGAAAAGAGCAATTTTCGAAACCTCCTGCAAGATTTACGGAAGCCAGCCTCGTAAAAAAACTCGAAGAAATGGGGATCGGAAGACCCTCAACGTATGCCCCAACAATTTCCACCATCCAAGACCGCGGATACGTAGAGAAAAAAGACCTCGAAGGAAAAGAGCGAGACATAATGACATTAACACTAAAAAAAGAGCAAATATCAGAAGAATCCATAGTAGAACGTACAGGGAGCGAAAAAGCAAAACTCTGCCCCACTACAATCGGACGGATAGTAACTGACTTTTTAGTAAAAAACTTTGAAGAAGTAGTGAATTATAATTTTACCGTAAAAGTAGAAGAAGAGTTCGACTCCATCGCCGAAGGAAAAAAGGCCTGGAACAAAATGATCGGAACATTTTATAAAGGATTCCATCAAACAATTGAAAAAGCCGCCGACATTTCACGTGAAGAAGCCACCCAATCAAGAGAACTGGGCAAAGACCCCAAAAGCGGAAAACCTATATTCGTAAAAATCGGAAGATATGGTCCTTATGTCCAGATCGGCACAAAAGAAGACGAAGAAAAACCAAAGTTCGCCAGCCTCCGCCCGGGACAAAAAATGGTCGATATAACGCTTGAAGAAGCCCTGGAACTTTTTCGCCTTCCTCGACTAGTGGGAAAAACACCGGAAGAAGAGGAAATCTTGGCGAATTTCGGCCGGTTCGGCCCTTACATAAAAGTAGGAAGTTTATTTGTTTCAATTAAAGAAGAAGACCCGTTGGAAATTACACTGGAAAAATCACTGGAATTAATCAAAGAAAAAAAAGAATTTGTAGCTAACAGAGAATTAAAAGTTTTTAAAGGATCAGACATACAAATATTAAACGGCCGTTACGGCCCCTACATCACCAATGGAAAAAAGAATGCCAAAATACCAAAAGATAAAGAACCGAAAAAATTAACCTTGAAGGAATGTGAGAAACTGATAAAGGAAGCCCCGAAGAAAGGAGCAAAGAGAAAGTTTGAAAAAAAGAAATAATAGATTAAAAATAATATTAAATTCATTGCAGATAAATACTCTAAAATTCTATTCATGAAAATCAAAAAACTCACACATAACGTAGTCAAAGATAAAATAATTGCTGTCCGGGTTGATTTTAACGTACCGGTTAAAAATGGAGAAGTAACTGAAAATACCCGCATTATAGAGTCCATTCCAACATTGAAATTTCTAGTGAAAAACGGAACAAAACAAATTCATATTTTTTCGCACATGGGACGCCCGAAAGGAAAAGTCATTCCTGAACTCTCCTTGAAAATTGTTATTCCGGAACTAGAAAAACAATTGGGTGAAAAAATTGAATTTCGAAAAGATTATGCTTCAGGAAAAGCTCGTATTCAACTTCATGAAAACGTACGATTCCATGAAGGAGAAACAAAAAACGCCCCTGATTTTATCCAGAAATTATTAAGCAACGGAGCAGAATTATTTGTAAATGAAGGTTTTGCCGTATCACACCGTGCCCACGCTTCCGTAGTGGGAATGGCAAGTTATCTGCCTTCTTATCCAGGCTTTTTACTCGAAAAGGAAATCGAAGTCCTCACCCCTTATATAAAAACCGGAAAAATACCGGGACTCTTAGTTTTAATCGGAGGAGCAAAAATTTCGACTAAAATAAACGTCCTAAAACACTTCGCAACCACAGCAGAGAACATCCTCATAGGAGGAGCGTTGGCTACCACATTCCTAGCCGCCGAAGGATACGATGTAGGCGAAAGTTTCCATGAGCCCGACATGTTGGAAACAGCCCGTGAAATATTAGGAATCGCCGATAAGAATAATGTAGGCATCCACATCCCCATAGACGTAGTCTGCGCAGAAAACGAAAACAGCACAGAAGTCGTCACCCTACCCCTGGAAGACGTCATAGGAAACATGAAGATTTTCGACATTGGACCACACACAATCAAAAGCTACACCGAAGTACTGTCCCATTCTCAAACCATCATCTGGAACGGACCGATGGGAATGTTTGAAAAGAAAAATTATGAAAACGGAACACGAGGAATCTTAAAGGCAGTGGCCATCCAAAAATCTGCAAAAACCATTCTGGGAGGAGGGGACACCCTCGAATCCATGAAAAAATTCGGAATAGAAAAACATGCTTTTTCACATGTATCCACAGGAGGAGGAGCAATGCTGGAGTTTTTGGAAGGGAAGGAGTTGCCAGGGATTGAAGTACTGAAAAGCAGATAACACACTGTTCACTGCTATTTCGCCACATTTTCAAATCTATTCTCCCGTATCACCGCCACCTTCACTTCTCCCGGATACTCACAATCCTTCTCAATTTTCCGAGCAATATCAAATGACAGTTTTTCAGAAGAAAAATCATCCATTTGCTCTGCATTCACAAAAACACGAACTTCACGGCCAGCTTGAATAGCGAAAGCTTTATCCACCCCTGAAAATGAACCGGAAATCGATTCAAGTTCCTTTAGTCGTTTGATATATTTCTCCATCGTCTCCCTTCTAGCCCCAGGACGAGCGGCAGAAATAGCATCAGCGGCTTGTAAAATGCGTGATTCAATGGTCTCATACGGAAAATCCTCATGATGAGACTGCATAGCTTGAATAATCCGTTTATCCGCCCCAAATTTTTGTAATATATCACGCCCGATCACCGCATGCCCACCTTCAACTTCATGAGAAATGGCTTTCCCAATGTCATGGACTAAACCGGATTTTTTACAAATCTCCGGATTGGCGGGAGGAAGTTCATTCGCAATAGCCTCGGCAATGTACGCAACCTCAAGGGAATGGCTCAAAACATTTTGGCCGTAAGATGTCCTGAAACGGAGGCGACCGATAAGTTTTAAAATCTGCTCGGAAAATCCGGAAATCCCCAAATCATAACAAGCCTTCTGTCCAAGCTCCAAAATAAGCTTTGCCGCATCCTCCTGAGCCTTTATTACACATTCCTCAATTTTCGAAGGATGGATGCGCCCATCTTTAATAAGGTTTTCCAAAGCTATTTTGGCAACATAACGCCGAAACATATCAAAAGAAGAAATAGTAATCGTCCCGGGAGTATCATCAACAATCAAATCAACTCCTGTTATCTGCTCAAACGCATTTATATTACGTCCCTCCCTACCAATAATCCGCCCCTTTAAATCATCAGAATCAATTTTTACCACCGTAATAGTAGACTCGGCAGTAACAGGAGCTGCATAACGCTGAATAGACTGCACAATGATATTGGAAGATTCCTCATCCGCATTTTTTTCCATATCATCAACCTTCTTCCTTAAAGTATCGGCAAGCTCACTGGAAGCGGTTTTTTCCACCCGCTCCAATAACTCAGCCTTTGCCTCATCCTTAGACAACTTGGCAACTTTTTCCAGAGCTTCGTCTTGTTGGCATAATTTCTTTTCCAGATTTGATTTTTTTGCTTCCAATTCAGAAATAGACTTCTCATAATCCTCCCTTGCCAACTCCATTTTCTCAATTTTCTCCTCCAAAATAGTCTCCCGCTTTAAAATCCTTTCATCAGCAATCGATTGCATTTTAGCAATACGCTCCCGCATCTGCATTTCCTCACGCTTTACATTTTCCCTCAGGTGATCAACCTGCTTCCGGCCTTCCCGTAAAGTCCGGTCAGACTCAACTTCAGCATTTTTCCTGGTTCGTTCAGCTTCCTGTCGCGCAGCATCCTCAATAATTTTCGACTTAGGACGAACAATAAAATAAGCCAAAAGAGTACCAATCACAAAACTGCCAGCTCCGACACCAATTATAAAAATATCCATCACTATAAAAAATAATTAAATATGGATGAATTCTTAACCTTGAAACAATGCCAACATACACCGCTCATTAATAGGCTGTATTTCAGCCACTAAAAACATCAATTTTATTAACAATTGCATTATTTCTGAAGAAGAATTCCTAAGTCCGAAAACATTTTATAGAAAGGAGTAGTAAAGTCAATCTTAAAAAACTGAAAAAGTCAGCATTTCCCACTTCCAACTCACCTCTTCCCTCCCCGTAACGTTTCTGTCAAGCGCCTATCAAAACCATCCACTGTAAGCGCTCTAATCGGATACGGTATAACGACACCCGCCTTCTTATAATCTGAATTAATTTGTTGAATAAGTTCAGACTGCACATTGGGCCAATTAGTTGCCGATTCAACCCAAAACCATATTTCCAACATGATAGAAGAATCTGAAAATTCCTTGGCCAATACTTGCGTTTCCGGATCCTGAAGGACACTTTCATTTTTCTTCACCGAAGCCAGAGTCAAAGAAATAATTTTTTCAAGCGGCGTATCATAATGAACCCCTACCTGCAAACTGACCCTCCGAAACTCATTCGCCGTAAAATTTTGAATAATATTGGCCAACAACTGCGCATTGGGAATAACCAATAACGTCCCATCCAAAGACTTCAGGTAAGTGGTTCGAACATCTATTTCCGTAATTTTTCCGATACGGTCATTAATTTTTATAAGATCCCCGATCTTTAACTTTTTTTGGGTCAATATTACAACCCCAGCAATAATATTTGCCAACAGGTCTTTAAAAGCAAAACCGATACCAACAGCCAAAAAACCGAGAATAGCACCAAAGTTAATCCCAACAATGTGAAAAGCCACCACCGCTCCAGTAAGGATAACAGAAAAATAAACAGCCCGCCCCAGCAAAACAACAATTTCCTCATGAACTTCATACTTTTCCCGAGCCATCACCCGATTGACCACAATGTTTTTTATTATAGCAGCAAGAATGATAAAAAGAACAAAAACCCCAATGGCAACAATCCAAAGTATAAATGTTCCAAAAAAATCCAAAAGATAACTACTTTCAGCTTCCTCCTCTGCAGCAAAGACAATTTCCCAAAACATTATTAAAATTATTGAAAATCCCTTTATTGTAGCATAAATTAAGGAAAAATTCAAATAGATTTGTTGTATACTTGCTCTCATGGCAAAGTTCCATTTTGATGTGATGTGTTGAGAAGTAAACTGATAAAAATATA
>CAYVJW010000027.1:0-17997 GCA_964451885.1 uncultured Candidatus Peribacteria bacterium
TATTTTTATCAGTTTACTTCTCAACACATCACATCAAAATGGAACTTTGCCGAAATTGAAAATTGCCCCTCCTCTCTCTTGATTCTCAATTCTTGATTCTTTATTCTAATGATAAATGTTTGGAATCACTGATCTAAAGCCCGGCGCAAAAATTCAACTTGAGACTATTCCCTATGTTGTCACCTGGAGCCAACATTCGAAGCAAGCTCGAGGAGGGGGAGTAATGAAAACCAAGCTTCGAAATCTTCTTAATGGAAGCGTTGTAGAAAAAACCTTCCAGGGGGCCGATAAAATCGAAGAGGCTGATATTGGCTTTAAACGAGCTCAGTTCCTGTACCAAAATGGAGATGACTATGAATTTATGGATCAGGAGTCTTTTGAATCTATTTCCTTTGATAAAGGACTGCTTGGAGATACGACATATTTTTTAAAGGACGGAATGGACGTGGATATTCAGTATTTTTCTGGAACACCTATTAATGTCCAACTGCCGCCAAAAATGGATCTTGAGGTCACCGAAACTGACCCCGGTGTAAAGGGAGATACCGCAGCAGGAGGATCAAAGCCGGCAACTACAGAAACCGGGTACTGCCTAAAGGTGCCGCTTTTTATCGAAATAGGGGACAGAATCGTAGTTAATACTGATACGGGGGAGTATTGCGAACGGGTGAAATAAGGAGCTAGGAACAAGGAGCAAGTGCACATTATGTATTGTACCTTCTACGAAAAGACCCCACTTTTCCTTGCTAAAAGTTTGTTTTTGGTGTATAATACAAAGATATGTTCATAAATTCACCCAGATGCCACAAAAATTTTCTTTTCAAGCTATTACAAAGGAGGGGAAAAAAATGTCCGGTTCCATTTCGGCAGAATCCGCGGAAGCTGCCAGAAATAAGTTGTCTAACTCCGGAATGTCGATATTGAATGTTACTCAGCAGACTGTCGGAATTCCCCAAAAAAGAACTGAAGGATTAAAGGTCTTTGAGTTTGAAGCAACTAATCCTGAACAAAAAAAAATTTCCGGGACAATTGAAGCCGTTGATGAATATGAAGCTTATAAAAAGCTTCGCCTTGAATATGAATTTGAGATTGCTTATGTAATGCCACGGGGCCTGCCGATGGCTGAAAAATTTTCTTTAAAACAGAGGGGAATTGATCCTGCTTTCGAAGAACGCCTGAAAGAAGAACAAAAGAGTGCTCCGAAAAAAAAGGAAGAAGAAGAAAAAAAGGAGCCCTCTGCCGAAGAGGAAATAGAAGCCGCCCTGTTCGTGCACAAAAAAGAAATTGATTTTATGCACAAAAAAGTAGATGAAGCGCTTAAGGATGTTAAAGCGCTCCTCCAAAAAAATGATAAATACTTAAATTACCAAAAAAAGCGTGAAATAGAAGAACGAATAGACTTGCTTTCCCGCCTTCGAAAATCAAACTCCGTAGAACACCTAAAAAATTTGACCACAAAGGTCATGGTGCAATTGACAGATGACGCTTTGTTTATCGAAGAAGCAGAATTAAAGGCCGAAGACCGGGAAGCCTGGGAAGCAAGCAAATCAGAATTCACCAAATTCGGTGCCGGATTTACAAAAAGTGTCGATAAGGGCTTGGCCAGCTTGCAGTCTCTTTTTTCCGGTGTGAAGATTAAGGTTGACACAAAATCCCTCAAACAAAGTGTCTCCGAAATCCATCCTATTAAAAAATTTCTTTCGGTTCTCTTTTTCACGTTCTCCAGCTTATTCTGTTTGTGTGCAATTTTTTGGGCATGGATTTTTCTGCAAAAATTTTCCGGGTTCAATATCGAGTATGCAAATTTCTACTTACGTTCCGGGATAATGTGGTATACAACGGCTGTATCGGCAATCTTTGTTACATTCCTCGCTTTTGGTTTTGCTTCCGATAAATTCGACACACTAAATAAAAGGCTGATTTTCGCCGGATGCGGGTTAGCAACGCTTTTGCTTATCACGTTTGAATTTCCGGTGCTTTTCTTTTGGACGTAGTGGAGGCGTCGTAGGTTATCCTTGGACAAAATCTGTACACGAGTATTATTTTATGCTATAAAATACTCATGTTCAAAGTAACAAGCCTCCATGCTTCCTATCAAGGCACCGAAATCCTGCGCGGCGTGGATCTGGAAGTCCGTAAAGGGGAGCTTCATGTAATTCTCGGACCGAACGGTTCAGGAAAATCCACATTTGTGAGGGTGCTGCTCGGAGATCCTAAATTTAAAAAATCAAAAGGAAAAATCGAATTTCTCGGAAAAAATATTGAAAAATTGTCCACCGCCATGCGAGCACAAATGGGACTTTTTTTAAGTTTTCAGGCCCCTCCGGAACTTGACGGCGTCAACGTAAAAGAATTTCTTTTTGCCGCCGGGAAATCTATGGATAAAAAGATAATCTCTCAATTTCGGTTTAAAAAAGTATTGCTGGAAAAATTTAAAGAAGTGCGGCTGGAGACGGAAATTATTGACCGAGAAGTAAATAAAGGATTTTCTGGAGGAGAAAGAAAAAAAATGGAAATGGCTTCTCTCCTTGTACTCCGACCAAAGTTGGCCTTTTTGGATGAAATAGATTCGGGAGTGGACATAGATACGATTCGAGCTATCGGGAGAGGAATTCGTGATTTTCTGGAAGATAAAGACAAATCAATGGTGATTATTTCCCATTCAGAGAAAATTTTAAGCAAGATTTTTCCTACACATGTACATATTTTTTGTAACGGTCGGATTATCGGATCTGGAGGGAGGGATATTATTGAGAAAGTTCATGAGAAAGGGTTTGATGGGATTGTAACTGAAGATAGCGGTTTGAAGGGGGTTCGAGTGCTGAAGGGGTAGAGATTATAATTTTGAATTTTTCCCATGAAAATCAACTATAAGGATTTATCTTCCCAAGACTTAGACACTCCCAACCCCCAAGATTACACAAAAAAATTCAAACGGGGTTTGTCTGAAAAAATTGTGCGGGATATTTCTGCAAATAAAAATGAGCCTTCCTGGCTGCTTGAAATTCGCCTAAGCGCCTTAAAAAAATTCCATAAGCTGCCGCTCCCCGCATGGGGACCTGATCTCTCGAATCTTGTTTTTGACAACATTCGTTTTTTTTCCGTGGCTTCCGATAAGTCCCATGCGAAAACCTGGGAAGAGGTAGACCCGAAAATCAAACAAACTTTTGAGCGGTTAAAAATTCCGGAAGCCGAACGCGCTATGCTGGCCGGGGTGGGGGCGCAATATGAATCCGAGAACATATATCATAATTTGAAGCCGAAATGGGAAAAGAAGGGAATCCTCTTTGAGGATTTTGACATGGCAGTACAAAAACATCCGGATTTGGTTAAAAAATATTTTTCACATTGCGTTCCTATTGGGGATCATAAATTTTCTGCCCTCCACTATGCGGTTTTTTCGGGAGGGACATTCCTTTTTGTTCCGGAAGGAGTGGAGGTAGATGCTCCATTGCAAGCCTACTTTCGCATGAACGCCATAAACCAGGGGCAGTTTGAACACACGCTAATCATTATTGAAAAAGGAGCAAAAGCGCATTACATCGAAGGATGCTCCGCTCCCAAGTACGGCTCACAAGCCCTTCATGCGGGATGTGTGGAGATTTTTGTCGGGGAAGAAGGTAATCTTCGTTATTCCTCCGTTGAAAACTGGTCCAAAGATACTTTTAATCTCAATACAAAACGGGCCATTGTTCAAAAGAACGCTTCTATGGAGTGGGTAGGAGGAAATATGGGATCCGGGGTTACGATGCTTTATCCCTGCTCAATCTTGGCCGGGGAAAGCGCTCGGACAAAACATCTGGGAGTGGCTTTTGCCAATGAAGGTCAAACCCAGGATACGGGAGCAAAAGTGATCATTTCCGGCAAAAACTGCCGGGCGAATGTCACGAGCAAAAGTCTTTCTAAAAATGAAGGCATTACTACTTATCGCGGTCTGGTGGACATAAAAAAATCCGCGGAAAATGCGGTGGTAAATGTACAATGTGACGCTTTGATGCTGGACGGAGTGTCTGCTTCTGACACTCTGCCGCTAATAGATTGTAAAAATCCTTCCGCTCACATAACACATGAAGCAAAGGCCGGAAAAATTTCGGATGAAGTGCTTTTTTATTTTGAAAACCGGGGGATTTCGGAAGAAGCCGCAAAGGGGATGATCGTCAACGGATTTTTGGACGAGGTGGTGAAAACATTGCCTCTTGAATATGCTTCGGAGTTGAATAGGCTTATTGAGATGGAGATGGAGGGGGGGAACAGTTAACAGTTAACAATGAACAGTGAAAATAATAAATTAATAATTAAAGCTCCTTCGGGGACTAAGAGAATAACACTTCAGGAAAATGAATTTCTAAAAATTTATCTTGAAGATTTTGAGGTCGGATCTCGGGATTTTCAGTTAGAAGTGGTTTTGAAGGGGGCTGGTTCTAGATGCGCGATTGTCGGGCGAGTGCAGGTGCGGAGGAATGATAAAAAATCTTGGAAAGTGAAGCAAGTGGTTTCCGGAAAAAATCAGGCGGTGAAAATTGATTTGCACGGGACAGCGGAGGATTCCGGCCGGCTGGAGTTTGACGGGGCGGCAATACTGGAACAGGCATCGAAAAATGCGGATGTTGATGTACTAGAAAAGATCTGGTTATTTGATGACGCACAGGGCGAGTCTTTGCCGATTCTTACAGTAAAAACCGATAAAGTGAAATCCGCCAGCCATTCGGCATCTGTTACACCTGTGGATGAATCGCTGCTTTTTTTTCTGGAGGCGAGGGGGATTGGGGAGAAAGCGGCGAAGGATATGTTGAAGAAGGGGTTTTTGGGAAAGTCGAAAGCGGACAAAAAACCGAAAACGGCGACTTCCCCGTCACCCCCCTTATCATTTTGCCCAATAGCTGAACCGGCACGCCTACAATGCTCTGAAAATCCCCTGTAAACGGCTCCAAAAAGAAAATCCCTGTCCCGAGGATGGAGTAGGCGCCGCATTTACCTTTCCAGTCTCCGAACTCCAGATATTTGCGGATTTGACAGTTGGTAATATCTGAGCGAAAGCGAACTGATGTGCTTTGAAGCGATACTTTTTCAAATTTTTTTCCTTTTATATTTCCTGTAAGCGCTATGCCTGTAACTACCTTCTGTGATTTTCCCGCAAACTTCTGAATCATTTCAAAGGCGTCTTTTTTTGTTTTTGGTTTTCCGATTGATTCGCCTTCAAACTCTATCATGGAATCAAAACTCATCAGCAGTACGTCTTTTTCGGAAGCAAACTGCGGAAAAACCGACCGTGCTTTTTCAAGGGCAAAAGTCTGTGCCTGTACGGCCGGAGCGACATGCGGGTTTATTTTTTCTTCGTAAGTAGGATGGACCACTTCAAAGGCGAACCCCATTTTTTCCAGGAGATGAGCCCGGTTTTCTGAGGAAGAGGCGAGGATGATTTTCATGAGAAAAGTATTAATCCGTCACCACTATAGTCTTCTTCATTTCCGAAACCACATTGTTTCGGTCTTTTACTTTCAAAATGACCTCATATTCCCCCGGATCTTCATAAACATGCTGCGGTAAGAATTTATGCGAAGTGACTCCGTCTCCAAATTCCCAAAAATAGTTGACGATAGCTCCGGTGGAATTGGTGGGATTGAATTTTACTTTTAGCGGAGCCTCTCCTCCGGTGGGGGTAAAAGCAAAATCCGCATATACTCCTTCCTCTCGCGCCGATACCAGTATCTCTGTTTCCGCGGTTCTGCCTGTGGAAGTCAGGATTGTTAATTTAACGGGAAATATTCCCACGTCCGTAAGTTCATAAGTAATCTTAGCTCCATAATGGACTGGCTCAGCTGCCGGCATCTCCCAAATATAATCTATGATTTCCCCTTCGTCAGCAGAAGATCCGGACCCATCGAATTCCACTCTTAGAGGAACCGGTCCGGCAGAAGGAGTCGCTACGACTTTTGCGCGAACTCCCGCTCTTTCAACAAGAACTTTTTGGATATACTCATACTCATCCTCTTCCGAATCAATAATAATTAGCTTTGTGTCGTATTCCCCTGTTTCCCTGAATGTATGTTGAATTATGGCTCCGGATTCATCGACAATTCCATCATTCTCAAAATCCCATTTCCATTCCACCGGATCTTGGACGACAGAAAGGGTGGAATCAAAAGTTACGGTTAATGGTTCTTCTCCGATTAATACTTCAGTTTTCGGGTCTATTGGAGGAGTGGTGCGAATTTTCATTTTAGCCTCTTTTTTCTTTTTATATACGCGAAGAGTTTCCGTGGCCTGGTCTTTTTCGTCTTGTTCGTTTTGGATCGTAAGTGTTATCTTATATTCTCCCTGCTCCCGAAAGGTGCGTTGAAACTTCCTTCCTACATACACTTTATCTTCTCCTTCTATTCGCCATTCATACCGTACAAT
Organism: uncultured Candidatus Peribacteria bacterium; assembly: GCA_964451885.1. Lineage (GTDB taxonomy): Bacteria > Patescibacteriota > Gracilibacteria > UBA4473 > UBA4473 > CAYVJW01. The sequence continues at coordinate 6,400 of CAYVJW010000027.1, forward strand.
TTTCCCCATGCGGCTAAACGATTGTCCTCCGTCAAGTATTACTTGAAAAGGGGCGATGCCCTCAAATCCCACATCAGAAGAAATTTCGGCCCGTAATTTTTCCTCCGGTTCCGTAACAATGATGGTTTTTTCATGTATGGCCGTGTCATGGTTTGATCCTGTTACCTGAAGCCGCACTTTCACTTCCCCAATCTTAAAAAACTCCCTTTCTATAGTTGATTCTTCCGATGGAAATTCAAATGCTTCGTCGCCTTCCAAATCCCATTCATACTTAATAATTTGCCCGTCAGGATCTTTTGAATGAAAGGCATCAAAAGTTACTTTCAAGGGAACCGGTCCTCTTTCGGGAGTTGCTGTAAAGGAAGCTACGACCGCTTCATTGGCAACAATTACTTCTCGAAGAGAGGTGAAAATCCGTTCTTTGTCTTCTCCGGGAGAATAATACACTACTTCTGCTCTCACCGGGAATCGGCCGTTGTTTTCACCCTTATCTAAAAATCGATGTGTTACTATCGGGCCTGATGCATCATTTTCCCCATCTCCTTCAAAATCCCAGTTTATTTGCCGAATTAATGAAGGATCCATTTTCCCGTAAAGATTTGTCCCGATATCAAACTCAATTTTTACAGGAGATGTAAGCCCGATAACAATCGGCGGTTTTGTTTGAATCATCTCGATGTCTTCTTTGAGTTCTTTCTTTACCTGGGCGCCCGTAATGAGCCAGAAGAAAAACACCCATAATCCGCAGGCAAATACAAAAAAGAAAAAATTCAGCCCCACCTTTTTTATCGTGGGTTTTTTATTGACGGACTTCGAGTCCATCATCACCCATTGAAAAAACCGGATGAGGCTGGCAAATAAGAAGAACAGTGCTCCCAATCCAAAAATAGAATTCGTTACCACCAGCAACACATCTTGAAGTTCTTCCGGTTTTATTCCCAATGTTTCAAAAAGCGGGTTGGACACGTTTCCACTCAAGAGTCCCCAAAGCATAATCCCGTAAAAAACAAAGACCAATAAAATTCCTATTCCAAAAAATCCAAAAAGAAGTGCCCTGGGAGACATTCCTTTCTTTGGTTTGTGGGGGGCTTTTACGACCTGCTCCGGCTTTTTGGGGTGTGGTTGTTTTGCTTCCGGTTTGGAAGATAAAGGCGGCGCCTGAGAAATTTTTGGTATCTCGGGAGAACTTTGGGGAGTTACTTTCCCTTCTCCTTCTGGAACTGGATTTGGATTTGGATTTTGGTCTTTATTTTCTTCCATTTTGAGAAATAATTTCTAATTTCAAAACAATTTATAATATCATATTCTTTCCTCCTTAATTAATCAATTACTCATTATTCGTTCCTCCCCTATCCTAATAACTAGCATATCCGAAAGTGTCGTTATTCCTCCTGAAACAGTGAGTTCCACTTCATAAACACCGGGATCCGGGTACCGGAAAAAAATATTCTGCCCCAATTTTTTTCTTCCGTCCCCTAAGTCCCATTCAAACAATAAAGCCTGGTTCATTTCCGTCCTGAATCTGGCATAAAAGAAAAGTGTTGTTTTTGTGGTGGCTTCAAAATCTACCTCCGCCATTTCAAGTATTTTGCCCAATCGTTCAATCTGCCGGTCAAGCCTTTCGATCTTATTATCCAGCGCTGCTATTTGGGCTTGCAATTTAGCTCTTTTTTCCGGGTCGGTTTCGTTTGCAAGCTCCTGTTCCAGCCGTGCTCTTTCTGCCGCCAACTGATCTCTTATTTCTGTTAACTGCCCTCTCAGGACCAATGGATTTATTTTCTCGGTGCTAAGGCAGGAGCCCTCTCTTCCGTTTGCATCAAGCACTCCTTTGGCTTGTTCATCAATCCGTTGGATTTCTATTTTTATTTTTTCTTTTGTTTTTTCATCCGTTGTTTCACTCAATTCTATTTGTTTTTGTTCTTTTAAATTTCCCAATTCTTTTTTCAGGAAAAGAGGGTTGACGGAGATGGGATTTTCACAAGTATCTAGCCTCTCTCCGATTTGTTTGTCAATTTCTCTAATTTCCTGGTCCACTTTTTTTATTTCCTGGTCAATTTCACTTATTTTTTCATCAATTTTTCTTATCTCAGTATTCACTTTTGCTATCTCTTCATCGATTTCCTCTATTTGCATATCTAATTTTGCAATTTCCGCTTCGAGTAATTTTCTTTTTTCGGGATCTGTTTCCGCGTCCAACTCTAGTTGTTTTTTATATCTTTCTTCTATTAGACTCTTTTTTATATTTGCCAGTTCCTCCCTTCTTGCTAATAAAGGCTGCTTTGCCGCTACCAATATTGCCCTTTCTTTTTCTAAAGCTTCTTTCTTTTCCTGCAATTTTTCCCTTTGATCTTCCAGAGGAGGAGGCGGCAATGCCGCTTCGGCGGCTTCCAATTCTTCCTCTAAGGCCAATAACATTTCCTGGATCTCCCTTGCTCTTTCGTAATCTCCCTCTCTCAACGCTTTTTTAAGCTCCGCTTCTAGTTCGGCCTTCCTCTGATAGAGAGTATCTATATCGCTTTCTTTCTGAGGAACATAAATTTGTAATTTATCTTTTTCCTCCGAAAGGAATTTTACGTCTTCGTCAACCATGGTTAATAATTTTTCCAAAATTTCGATTTCACGGGTCAGTCGCCTTTGAGCAGTTGAACTCTTTGATTGGTCTAATTCTTTCTGTTTTTGAGCCCTGACTCCCAATAGCTGTGATCTAATGATTTCCGAGTTAAATTCTTCCGGATTTGCAGGAGACGCTCCATAGGGCGGTTTTTTACTTACTTTCAATATCCTAATAACACTGTCGATTTCTATAATATCCTTCGCCAGTTCTTTTTTCTTTTCCTGCTCTTTTTCCTTTAATCTTTCATTTTCTTTTTTTTCTCTCATGTTCCGCAACTGCTCTCCTAAAACCTTCATGTCCACTATTGCGATTTCTCCTCTGGGACCAGATAAGCCTTCTGATATTTCGGTTCTATACCTCTCTCCCCGGGGACCGGAGATTTGAATTGACTTGGATCTGTTCGTTATTGGAATTGTTTTCTTGTTTCCTGTAGCTTCGGTTATTTGTAATGTTGGAGGTGGTCCCGAAGAACCTACAACCATCACTGAATAATAATTCCCCTGATCATCAACCATTCTAATAGTCTTTGGGACTCCTGTTAATGGAATCGAATGGTTATTCCCTCTTGCATCCGAAATCCGTACTGACTGTATTTCTTTTGTGGCAGCCGCTGTTTTCCCTATGGCTCTAATTGTTTTTGTATTTCTCTCCGGATCTTCAATTTGAATCGGCTGTGACTTGTCTGATACGGTGATTGTTCTTGTTGTCCCTTGCGGATCAGTTATTTGAAGCGTCGAAGGAGGACCTCTTCGCCCTATGATCCTTATACCATAGAGATTCCCCCAATTATCCTCCGCTCGAATCGTCTTTGGGGCTCCTGTTAAAGGAATAGTATGTTGATTCCCTCGAGGTCCTGTAACATTTACCGAATCGAAAACATCCTGATGTTCCTCTACTTGCAGGTCTGCTGAAGTTTCTGCTGTATTTATTCCGTCTGAAACTTCCAGTGTTACCGTATGGATTCCTTCCTGCTTAAATTTATGGGCAATGTTTTTTACATCATATTGGGTTCCGTCACTGATTTTCCATTTGTAGGTAAGCGGGTCTCCTTCTGGATCCGTAGCTCTGGAATAAAATTTGAATATGGTTTCAGTGTCTCCCGTCCGTCCCGGCAATATGTTATAAAAAGAAACGCTTGGCGGAGAATTTGACCTTTCTGCTGCTTCTATTTCCGCAACGGCTGTTTCTATTTCTACTGCAGCTATTGATTCTATTTCCGCAACGGCTGTTTCTATTTCTACCGCAGCTATTGATTCTATTTCCGCAACAGACACAGCTACTACTTCCTCATCTTCTATTTCTGCAGCTACAGATTCTATTTCTGCAGCAGTAGCGGCTTCTATTTCTGCAATTACAGATTCTATTTCCGCAGCAGTAGCGGCTTCTATTTCTGCGGTTACAGATTCTATTTCCGCGGTTCTGACATCTGTTTCCGTACTGGCTTTTCCTTCTATAATATTTACATATATTTTCGATTCCTTATATCCCCTCTCAAGCGTAGAAGAAATCCCGTCAGCTACTCTTAATTTTATCCGATATCTTCCTTCTTTGGAAAATTTGTGGGCAATAGATCTTTTGGAATCATCCGAAACTTCTTCGGGACTTAAAGTAAATGCTCCTTCTATTTCCCACCGGTACTGTATTTCGTCTCTGTCAGGATCACTAAAATTTGCTAAAAACCACAATTCTTCGTCTGTTGTCCCGGCGGTTTTATTCGCAGAAATATTGCCTGTCGGTACTGCGTTTTTGATTACCGTAATATTTTTTGAAATAGAATTCTTCTGCCCGTTTTTATTAACCGTTAGTGTTACTTTGAACGTTCCCGGTTGCCGAAAGGTGTAACTCACCTTTTGCCCTGTTCTTTTTGCTCCCGGAAATGACCATTCATAATCCGCACCTTCAACGCTTTTGCCCGTAAATGTCACGGGACGCCCCACAAGAATAGCCGCCGCTTCCGCAGCATTGACACTGTAGAATAAGCTCAGAACTAGCAATAGAAATTTATGTCTGTTTTTCATAGAAATCATTTTCTTAATCTTTATTCATATTCAAAGTCCACCGGCACCTCCTCTTTCCCGATAACATTAATATCATGGGTTGATGTTCTACTTACTCCGAAGTTCGTATTGATGGTGAGTGTTATGGACTTTTTTCCGGGGCTTAAAAATACTACGTTGATTTTGTCTTCTTTATCACATCCGTCCGCTCCGGCACAATCCCATTCGTAACTAATTATGGAACCGATAAGTGTCCTTGACCTGGAACCGTTCAGAGTCACTTGTTCTCCTGTGTTTACCGATGAAGGTGCTTGTATGTCAGCTTCAATCCCACCGATAAAAATGGTTCTATTGAAGGCCTTCATTCCTCTTGGCGTCTGGGCAAGCGCCCGGATTGTTTTTTGGCCTTCGTTTATGAAAATGTGCTTTAACGTAACAGAATTGTCTTGGGTCGTATCCAACCGTTTCTGAACTCCGTCACCAAAGCTGAATATTGCATCAGCCGGCTGCATGAGACCAAATTCAATTCCGGTTACGGCATATTCCGGAGCGACCCACAATCCTCTTCCGATGTCTTTTATCTGCATCCCTTCGTCTCCATGGACTATGATCGGATTTTCCCTAAAGAGTTGGCTAGCTTCTTCCTGTTGACTTGGAGACAAAGTACCTGCTCCTCCCGGACCTCCCCCAAGGCCTCCGACACCCCCACCAAATCCTCCAGCACCTCCTCCGGGACTCCCTCCAAGGCCTCCGGCACCTCCTCCGAAACCGCCTGCTCCTCCCCCTCGTGCCAAACCTCCCGGCGGAGGCGTAGTAGTGGTGGTAGTTGTTCCGTCCGGCCGTTTTGTTGTAACCTGTTTAGAGCCGTCAGGGAAAGTCGTTGTGGCAACTTTCGTGCCATTTGGAAGTGTTTGTCTGGTAGTAGAAACGGGTGTATTTGGACCCCTTATGGCTGCTGCAGGCACTCCGCCGGGTCCAGGGCGAGTAGCTCCCGGCATCCTGGCTCCTGCCGGCTCTCCTGCGACTCCTACTCCTCCTTGCCGATCATCACCTCCTGTCGGAGCATTCCTGATGATTGTATTGACGATAGCAAACGAAGCTAATATTAAAATTATTCCGATAACGATGAATATAATCAGTTTCTTTGCTTTTTCCATCTGCGTATCATCTCCCATGGTTGTTACATACAAAAATCCGGCATAGATAACCCCCCCCACACAAACAAGCCCGAGAAAGGAAAGCACAAAATTCAAGACTTTTAGAGCGTATTCCCGTAAAGAAGTATTTTGCCCAACCTCATTGAAATCTCCCGAATAAGTGGCCACTTCAAATCTTCCATCCGGACCGCGTCCTCCGCCCCGTATTTGGTTAAATAGATCATCAAATCGCCCTTCAATATTGCCTTTTACGGCCTCTTTCAAGTCTTTTCCTATGCTTTTAAAGGAAAGCGCTTGTATTTCAATTCCTCCTGCAAAGAGGGCAAATAAAATTGTTAAGGTAAGTATTAGTTTTTTCATTCTTCAATTAATCCCATTATTTTACCAGAAAACCAATGTTTTTGCAAACAAACCGAATGCAATTTTATCACACAACTTATTTTCTAATTCAAATCACAAAATCCGCTAATATCTCATCATTCGTCACATCCTGATGCTCAAATCCCGCTTTTTTCATTTTGGAAAATAAAACCGGAAAATTCTTCGGATTTTTGGTTTCTATCCCGAGTAGCACCGACCCGAAACTCTTGGCTGATTTTTTCAAATATTCAAAACGGGCAATATCTTCCTCCGGCCCCAGTAAATTCAGGAATTCCTTGAGCGCTCCGGGGCGCTGGGGCAGCCGAAGGATGAAATATTTTTTGAATCCTGCATATTTCATGGCCCTTTCTTTTACATCCGGCAGTCGTTCAAAATCAAAATTTCCTCCCGAAAGGATGCAGACAATCGTTTTTCCCTTGATTTTATTTTTTGGCATATTTTTGAGGGCGTCTATGGAAAGCCCTCCGGCTGGTTCGAGGATGATTCCATCATGAAACAGGAACTCGAGCATTGTTTCGCACAACCTGTTTTCGGGAACAGTGATCACCTCATCTTTAAGTCGATTTTTCAGGATATCGAAAGTTTTATGTCCCACCGTCTGCAAAGAGGCTCCGTCAACAAAAGTATCGATTTTGTCCAGTTTTATAACTTTCCCGGCTTTCAGACTTCCCTTTAGAGCCGCAGCTCCTTCCGGTTCGGCACAAATGATTTTGGTTTTCGGAGAATTTTCATAAAAATATTCCGTGATTCCCGAAGAAAGTCCTCCTCCTCCCACCGGAACCATTAAAAAATCGATCGGTTTGTCAATTTGTTCCAATACCTCACAGCCGACCGTAGCGTCGCCGATGATAATCTTTTCGTGGTCAAATGGGGGAACAAAAAGCAACTCCTCCTTTTTGCATAAATCCAAAGCTGCCTCCTGCGCCTGATCAAAAGTGTCTCCTATGAGTTTAACTTCTATGAATCCGTTTCCGATAATTTTTGTTTTTTCTATTTTTTGAACCGGAGAGGTCATCGGCATAAAGACCATTCCCTTTGTTTTGAAATGAGCACAGGAAAACGCAAATCCCTGCGCATGATTCCCTGCACTGGCACAGACTATCCCTTTTTTCTTTTTGCTTTCAGACAGTTGGGAAATCAAATTAAAAGCACCCCGGATTTTAAAACTTCGAACAGGTGTCAGATCCTCCCTCTTAATATAAATCTTTGCATTATATTTTCCCGATAATCTTTCAGAGAATTGCAAGGCTGTTGCAGAAAACAAGTTTCGGAGTTTTTCTGTGGCTTGTTTTACTTCAGGTGTAATCATCTTAATAATGAATAATTGACTATGACAATATAACTATATTAATTCTTAATTGACAATTGTTAATTGTTTATTGCCCCCTCGGCTTCCAAAAAATCTGCGAGGGAATCCGAAGGTCTACATGTTCAATCGGATCCGTATAAAGCCCTATTCGATTAGCGGAGTTTTCCAGTTTTGCAAATTGTTCGTCTATGGGCAGTTTTAAATCAATCCAGATGGCCATATCTCCTTTTGAAATCAAATGCAATTCGTGGGCTGCCGGAAAATAATGAAGGGTTTTTAGCGGTAAAAGCATTTCTTGTTCGAGTATGCTTTTAGAAAGGAGGATGCTTTTTAGCGTCTCTTCATCCGTAAGTTTTTGATGCGGAGCAATCGGCTTTATATATCCAAAACCCTTTATTGTGGGAAGATGTTTTTGGGTCGGAATGTCCAAGATTGTCCCGTTTTTTGAAATTACGGAAAAATCGGCCGTTTCCTGGTTCAGGAAATTGAAAAGGGGCGAAGAGGTTTCAATTTTTAACTTAATTTCCTCCGGCCAGTGTTCGGTAATTTTAATTTTTTGAAACTCCGGAAAGAGACGGAAAAGTTCTCTCTTTATATTTTTATGTGAAAGCAGGAGCATGTTTTTTCCGTAAAATGGTTTCAGTACCCGTTCCACCCGTTCCGCATCAACATGCGGATTGTCTCGAAGCACAAATATTTTTTTTAATTCGAAATAAGGCGATAAAAAAGAAAATCCGATAAATCCCAACATCCCCAAAAACAAAACACCTACTAATGTCTTCCCCCGAAAAAATTTCAAAATCTGTTTCAAAAACAAGTATTTCACAAAAAAATTAACCACGCCCCGCAATTTCCCGGAAGAGCGCCGGCGAGTAAAATTTGAGTCTATGAGGAAGGCTTTTCTTCGGTTTTTCATTAGTAATGATGAAAATGATTAACTCCCCATCACCTCCTTCTCCTTATTCCCGGAAATTTCATCAATACTTTTATTCACCTCATCCATCTTCTCCTGGACTTGTTTTTCCTGCCTCTTTTGTTCGTCCTCTGATATTTCCTTGTTGTCTTTCTGGTTTTTTAATTTCTTTATTGCCTCCTGGCGTGCCTGTCGGACGACAATCCTGGCGTTTTCCGTCATCTCGTGAACTAATTTCACGATTTGTTTCCGTCTTTCTTCTGTAAGCGGAGGGATGGGGAGGAGGGTGTATTCCCCCATGTTTTGTGGATTGATTCCCATGGACGATTCCCGGATGGCTTTTTCTATTTCCCCAACCAGGTTTTTGTCCCACGGTTCAATCCGTACGGTCTTTGCGTCCGGGCAGGAAATGTTAGCACTTGATTTGAGCGGCATTTGCGTACCGTAGCTTTCCACCATCAAGTCTTCGACTAATGCTGTATTCGCCCGGCCTATTTGAAGCGTGGCAAATTCTGATTTTAGGTGATCGACAGCTTTTTGGAGTTGTTGAGAGAGGGGGGTGGTCATGGTAAAAAAAATTAAAAAACAAAATTCAAAACTCAGTTGGTTCAATAGTCCCGTAGGGCTGTTGAACCGCAACTATATGCTTACATATTCAAGGTTCAATAGGCTTTCAGCACTATTGAACCAACTAAGATTAATGTACACGGATAAGTATAGATCATTCCTAAAGTTTGAATCTAAAACGTTTCAAGGGCAATCATAAGAAATTTCCACAAAAAAGCAAGTTCTAGTCCGTATCACAAAAGCAGTCAAAGAAGACAAATGGAGAATTGTTCAATCTCTCCAACGCGTTCTTTCCCGGTCATTTGCAGCCAAACTGCTAGCTGTCAAAAAGGTGACTGGAAATTCTGGGAAAAATACTCCGGATGTAGACAAAGTAATTTAGAAAGACTCATGTCAGAAACTTGCAGCAGCACAGACTTTAGCCACAAAAGGTTATGAACCGTGTCCTCTCAGACGGGTTTATATCCCCAAAAGTAACGGAAAGAAACGTCCATTAGGAATCCCCACCATGAAAGACAGAGCTATGCAGGCTTTATTGCTGCTAACTCTTGAACCGGTATCGGAAACATTGGCTGATCCAATTCTTACGGCTTTAGAAGTTTCCGTTCCACAGCGGATGCCATTGGACAGTGTTTCACGGTTCTTTCCCAGAAGGAATCTGCCTCTTGGATCTATGAGGGAGATATCAAAGGTTGTTTTGATAATATCAATCATGAGTGACTTCTTTCCAACGTTCCGGTAAATCAGAATATACTTCGCAAATGGTTGAAGTCCGGTTTTGTCGAATCAAAGTCATGGTTTCCAACGGAAGCAGGGACGCCACAGGGAGGAATTATTCCTCCTATATTGGCTAATTTTGCTCTTGATGGTCTAGAAAACAAGATTCGTAGCGCTTTTCCTTTATCCAACCGTAAGACCAAAGTTCACTTCGTTCGTTATGCTGATGACTTTATCATCACGGGAACATCCAAAGAACTATTGGAAAAAGAAGTCGCTCCGATTGTGGAATTGCATTTTAAGGAGCGTGGATTGGAGCTTTCGGCCGAGAAAACAAAGATCACTCACATTGATGAGGGCTTTGATTTCCTCGGTCAAAATGTCAGGAAGTACTCAGGAAAACTACTAATCAAACCATCAAAGAAAAGTTGCAAGAGTTGCCGTGACAAGATTCGTAAGATTATTAGTTGTTACAAAGCAGCGTCTCAAGAGTTATTGATTGCCAAATTAAATCCGGTTATTAGAGGCTGGACAAATTATCACTCCCATGTGATTAGTAAGAAAATATTTTCCGATATGGATCATTTTCTGTGGAAATTACTTTGGAAATGGGCAAAACGCAGGCATCCAAATAAGAACTTACAATGGATCAAAAATCGCTACTTCGTACGCATCAACAAGCGAGACTGGATATTCCAAGATAAATATGAAACGGCTGAAATATAAAAACGGCAAAACAAAAGAATATCCTACACTACGAATAATGGCTGACACTCATATCAAACGTCATATCAAAATCAAAAAGGATGCTAATCCTTTTGATACTGAGTGGAATGAGTATTTTGAGAAACGTAGAAGTTTACGGAGAAAATCTTCCCAAAATTCTGCTAGGTCTCCAATTGGAGGCCTTTGAGGGGCTTGAGCTGTATGCGGTGAAAATCGCACGTACGGTTCTTAGGAGGCGGGGACTCAGTAATGAGTTCCTGCTATCCGGCGCCGTGTACAATCGCCGGTTGTTATGTTGGAGTTGGGCAAGTTAAAAAGCACCGGGGATTTTTCCAAACTAAAACAAAGTCGAGTCCAAAAAGACTCGACTTATCGGAGCAACACTGAAAACGATTTAGAATCTATTAAGCAGCTCCGTTGGCCTTACAACTTCAAAATCATCTTCCAATGCATTGTCTTTCAGGAAAGCACTGGCTTTTTCTCGCATAACTTCGTCTCGTGTAACTAAAAATTTACAATTTTCTATCATAGCAATGATAATATGAAAAGCATCCGCAAAATCCAAGTGGTATTCAAGAGTCAAAGCAGAAAACATTTCCAAGTCTTCTTTTTCTAAACCAGCTAGCTCCACAGCTTCCACCCAAGGTAATTTTGATATATTTTCCAAGTATTCATTTATTTGCGTGCTTTCATTTTCAGAAAGAGAACTCCACTTCTTTTTCTTTTTTAGATTTGGAAGATCTCGATATCCGTAGCCCTCTTTCATTATTCTCTACAGAATATGCCAATCTTTAAAATGACTGGAAATCTCTGTGTTTAAAAAGACTGAAGAAATGACAGAATGATTGTTTCCTTCAACAAAATCTACTAGTTCTTGAGTCGCTTTTTTTAACTTTGCCTCTTTTTGAGTCCCCCAAAGATAATCTATCCAAATACAAGCATCAAAATAAAGTTTCATTTCTTTTTAGATGACCATTTACCAATGATTGTCCCTCTCCGTCCCGCACTTGTTGACCTAACGCGAATTGAATAATAAGTACCCGTTACAGGATTATAAATCCTTTTCTTGGGAGCTGAGGCCGAACTAGTGCTTTTCATGACTTTAAAAATTATATCCTTTACCACAAAAAAATCAATTTCTGCGTATATTTTTCGTCCCCAAAGGGCAAAGTTCCATTTTGATGTGATGTGTTGAGAAGTAAACTGATAAAAATATA
>CAYVJW010000028.1:0-17728 GCA_964451885.1 uncultured Candidatus Peribacteria bacterium
TTTTGACCGATAAAAACTTTACTTCTCATGAAAATTTAAACCGGACACTCATGATGCAAAAGAATAAAACTTGACATGGTTGATTTTTTGTTTATTGTGGTGGTAGTGTGTAGATATATTTATATGGAAATCGACTACGACAATCTGCCTGAAAGAGAAATCGACAAAGGTATTAAGACTTATGAAGGAGTCATAATACCTATGATTGAAGCACTAAGAGAATCTATTAAGCCACCTATGCTTAAGATTGCTCATTATCTTTTGGATCACTTTCCTGATCCTCCTAAATGTGATACAGAAATTGAAACGGAACATTTCAGAATATATTATGAATGGATTAAGCAGAATTTAAGAAATGAACTAAATAATGAAGACGGTCATCCCGAAGAATTATTGATGGTTTGTCTCGGTGGCTCTGCCGATCCGGAGATGTATCAGATAGGTAAATCAATGAATTATAGAAGGGCAGAAGATGATATAGAACTTTTAAATATTCATTGTTTTTTTGATAGAAAAGCCCCTGAGGTAAGAGATATAGGCTTCCATTTTGTGTGGTATCCTCCTTTAATGTACGAGCATAGAAAATGTTTAGATTTAACAAAAACCCAAGCGCTTCTAGTTCAAATTGATCATGATTGGAAAAATACCATCTTTATAAACAAAACTATTGATAAAATTAATATTTATTTGGAAAATGCTAGAGAGGGAATAGTCCCGGAACATTTGAAAGGTTCCTTTTTTTGCGAAACACCTGAAAGTTTTTCTAGAAGTAAGCGAAATGAGCTGATCCATTGGAAAAAGAGAAAACTCGCCTATCTTGTAAAACTACGTATTTGGTTGACTATTATTGAAGGTAAAGGGAAAAATGCTAAAAAAATTATCTAATTTTCCATTCTGACTTTCGACTTTCACAAAATCCCTTTCTCCAAAAAAGAAAAATACCCGTCATTCCCTATGATCACATGGTCGGCTATTCGAATTTTGTGTAATTCCCAGGATCCTTTTGCTACGGCCAATGTCCAGGATATGTCTTCTTTGCTCGCTTCAGACGCGCCGAGGTGATTATGAACCACTATGATTTCTTTTGTTCCCAGCCATAACGGCGTGCGAAGAATGTCACTTGGGTAAATCTGTACTTTATCCCCTGAACCGATGGCCACCATTTCCTGGAAAACGCATTTTTTATTTTTATCTAAATGAAGCACAAAGCACTGCTCTTGTTTTGCCTTTTTTAAATGTTGGAAACGTTCGTGTATCTTGCTAGGTTCTGATGCGTCAAACGTATCATATTTCCCGTGGATTCTCCGGCATATTTCGGATATGGCGACTATGATTTCCGCATGGCCTTTGTGAATCCCGAAATTTTCCTGCATATCTTCTACGCTTTGCTGTGCAAAAAGCCCTTTGAACCCTCCTTCGGCTAATAAGCGCTTTGCCAGTTGTTGGACATCTTCGAAATATCCCCCTTTATGGCGTTCCCCTGTCCGAAGAATCAAAGCCACTAACTCCCACAATGCTAAAGCCTGAGGACCAAAACCGGCTAATCTTTCACGGGGTTTTAATTCATCAGGAAGGTCTTTGAATTGGCTGATGAAGGAGAGAGTTTTTGTTTTCATGTATTTGCACAGTATAGAGTTTCTATACGGAAAGATGGTAGAACTTAGAGCTTAGAACTTAGATTAGAAAAAGAGAGATGTAATTTTTCTCTAAGTTCTACCATCTACCAACTAAGTTCTATTGTTTCCCTGCTCCGCATCATAATCTTCCATCCTTTTTAATTCATTAATTCTGGTGCGGATAAATGCTTCATCCAAATCCATTCTCTTCATCGCTTCTTCTATCTCCTTCAATGGTTTTAATGCGAAAGATTGATGTTTTTCGGAAGCCGATAAGCAAAATTCTTTGCCTTCTTTTCCTAAAAAATATTCCATCGGTTTTTCAAAAAAAAACGGATAATTTCAATAGGGCATTTATTTTTACTTCCGATTTTCCTTTCAAAAACCGCTCAGCTCTTACATATTTTTGCTGAGGGACTTCTTTTTTTTTATTCCCCAAGATTTCTCCCAATTTGGTTTTATGTATTCCTCTTTTTTCCATAAGTTCTTTGACTTTTTCCCGAATGATACGGCTAGCGTTTGAAAAATCCATTGATCGTAAAAATTAGACCTTTTAGTACAGACTCTAATTGTTATTTCAAAACAAAATAAAATCAATGCAACTGTTTTGATATATAAATATATCAATATTGATTGATTGATTGGGATTCTTGTATATCTTTACTGATAGACAGGCCTCGAATTTCCCCTTTGTTTATGAAAGATAATTCCCGAGAAAAACTGATTCCTAAACTGGATAATATCCTCTCTCTCATTTGCCGGATTGATAATCAATATCCAGGGGATAAAGACATTCGGGATCTGTATGATGCGATGTGTGAAGTGAGGAAAATAATAAAATTGGGAATATAGAACTTTTCTTTGACAAAAATACATCCACTTGTTAAAAAGATTCTACAACACTTTTATTTTTGTTGAAAATGCCAGAAGAATCTCGCGAAACCGTTCTCGTTGTGGAAGATCAGGAACAGTTCCGAAATCGAATAGTACAAGTGCTGGAAGAAGCAGGATGCTGTGTGATGACGGCATTTGATTTTTCTGAGGCGGTTCGAAAAATCGTGAAACTGGGGGAAGAAAAAGCTGCTGATTGTATATTTTATCTGGATTGGGGGTTGCCGAAGGGGGATATGGAGGGGGTGTTTATTGATCCGGATTCTTTTGATGCGGACAGTGAATGTCCCACCGGGGGGGTGATGGCAAGGATATTAACCGGGGAAATTGCGTTAAAAACAGAGAATGATCCTTTTGCTGAAAATATTTATTTTCATGTTCTTCCTGAAAAGGTTTGTATTACGACACAGCGACAAGCCGTTCGGGACCACGTAAAAAAAAGGCAGGAAGATTATGGTGAATTCGAAGGAATTTCCTTTGTGAATAAAGAAGATGGCATGCAGGGTGTTCTGGAAAATGAGCAGTTGGGGGTTGTGGAGTTTTTGGAAAAGGCTCTAAGTTTTTTTCCTTCCCTTGATTCTTAATTCTTGATTCTTTATTCTATGTTTATTAAAAAAGACCTCATCCTCATCGGCAAACAAGGTTCCGGTAAAGGCACCCAGGCTAAGTATCTGGTGGAAGAATTTGGGTTTGAGTATTTTGAAACTGGGGGGGCATTAAGAAAAATGGCTGAACAGGATTCCGAACTGGGCAGAAAAGTAAAAGATATCACCACCCGGGGAGATCTGGTGCCGAATGAAATCGTAATGGAAATTGTGGGGGCATTTCTGAAAGAAATCCCAAACGGAACACCGGTGCTTTTTGACGGTATTCCACGTTCAGAATTGCAGCGTGAGACATTGGAAGCATTGCTGAAAAAAGCGCAGCGCGATTTTATTGCTCTGGAAATCCGGTTATCGGAAGAATCTGCTTTAAACCGGCTACTGATTCGCGGGAAATGCAATAAATGTGGAACAAATTTCGGCGGCGAAATATGTCCGAGCTGTGGATCGACTGATGTTACCCGCCGCGCCGATGACAATGAAGCTGCTATTCGAAGAAGATTAGAGAATTTCGACGTTCATACAGCTCCGCTTCTTGAAAAATGGAAAGAATGGGGGAAATTGATTTCCGTGGATGGGGAAGGGAATGTAAAAGAAGTATGGGAAGAAATTTTGAAAGTGTTAAAAACAAACTAAAATTAGAAATTAATTAAATCTTCTCAACAACAGCCTCCCCCATCCCATCCGTCCCTACTTTCTTCTCCCCAGCTCCCCCCGAATAAATATCTCCTGTCCGATACCCTCTAGCAATTGCTTGTTTTACTGCATTATCAATCGCATCCGCTGCCTTGTGTTCTTCAAATGAGAATCTCAGCATCATGGATGCCGATAGGATTTGCGCTATAGGATTGGCGATGCCTTTTCCGGCAATGTCCGGAGCCGATCCTCCGGAAGGCTCATAGAGGTTGATTTTTTCGCCAAAACTTGCTGATCCTAACATTCCCAGGCTTCCGGGGAATACACTGGTCAAATCGCTTATGATGTCTCCGAAAAGATTAGGGCACACGAGTATATCAAATCGTTTTGGATTTTTCACAAGGAGCTGCACAGCATTGTCTACGTAAATGCTTTCAAATTCTACATCCGGGTGTTTCTTGGCCTCCTGCTCAAAAACTTCCCGCCACAACCGGGAGGTTTCCAACACATTGGCCTTATCTATGGAGGCAAGGCGTTTACTTCTTTTTTTCGCCGCTTGGAACGCAAATTTTGCGGTCCGCTGTACCGTTTCCCGATGATTTTCCGCTACGTCGCGGGCCATGTTTTTATTGGGGCGGGAGTGTTCGCCGAAATAAATCCCTTCGGAAAGTTCCCGAATGACCAGTATTTCAAAACTATCGTTGCCTATTATTTCTTTTTTCAACGGGCAGAATTGTATAAGTTCTTTGAAAATCGGTGCCGGCCGTAAGTTAATAGAAAGTTTGAGAAATTGTCGGATAGCCAAGATTGAATTACGTTCACAGTCTTTCCATTTTGATTCTGATTGAGCCTCTACCGGACCACCGACGGATCCAAACAGCACGGCGTCCGAGTTCAGACAAAGTGCTTTTGTTTCTTCGGGAAAGTGAGTTCCATGTTTATTCCAGGCCGCTCCTCCGATAAGCCCGTGGTTTATTATCAGTTTAAACCCGAACTTTTCTTCACATTTTTGAAGCACTTTTAAGGCCTCACGGCAAACTTCTTCACCGATGCCGTCGCCGGGGAGGAGGGCAATTTTATATGTTTTCATGGCGAAAGATTACCGATTTATTTCCAATTTTCAATTCTGAAATATGCATTATGAGAGCCTGTTCAAGATCTCCCAACTTGCCATTTTTTGGCCCTTTTTCGTTCTCACTTCGTTGTTCGTCGCTTATTTAGCTCAGCTAAACTGCACTCCTCACGCCTCGTGAGAACAAAAAACGACTCAAAAACTAACAAATTGCGAGATCTTGAACAGGCTCTGAGAGAATTTTTGCATTTTGTATATGACCTACCGTTTTTAGAGACTTAAAATATAAAACTCCCTCCCCCATAAAACATAGGGGGAGGGCCAATAGCCTTGATTTCCTCTCTTCATGCATGTTGCCGTTTTAGTTTCTCCCAAGTTTTCATGACTTTTGCTACATACTCCTGGGTTTCACGAAACGGTGGAATGCCATTGTATCTGAGAACGTTTCCTGGCCCTGCATTGTACCCTGCCAGGGCGAATCTGACATTCCCGTCAAATTTTACCAAAAGGCGCCTGATGTATTCAGCACCTCCCATCAGGTTTTGCCAAGGATCAAACGGATCCTTTACTCCCAACTCTTTTGCTGTATCGGGCATTAGTTGCATAAGCCCGATTGCTCCCTTCTCGGATTTGGCTTGGACCTTGAAGTGTGATTCGTTTCTTATCATGGCCAACAAAAGGAGGTGATCCACCCCTTTTTTTTCTCCGACTCTTTTTGCCAGTTTTTTACAGGCCAAAAGAGAAAGAGGACGTTTCTTTGGGGGAGGCATAGGAGGAAGTAAGGCAACTCTTTTTGGATGTTCCGATAGAGCAGGTACATTCTTTCGTTTTTTGGGGATAGAGTGCGTAGTCGGAAGCCTTTTCGATTTTTTGGTGACGTCAGGGGTTGAGAGAGAGAGATTTTGTGTAGAGACAAAGGTATTATTTTTCCAAGCCCATCCTAAAGACATCAGGCACAAAATAATAACTATGACAAAAAACCGAGGTCCTATCTGTTTCTTCTTCTGTTTTTGGCGGTATTTCGCAAACATTCGGATAGCGGGATTCACCATTTTTCTGTCCTTTTTGGTTGTGTGTCGGTAAACAGAGAGGAAAATTGATCTCCTCCCGGCTTAAAGGTTTAAAGAAAGTAAATTCCACATTGGAATTCATTTCCTCATAATGAAGATCAAATAACTCTCTGTTTATGTTATGTAATGTAAAAGAGCTATTATTTAGTCAATCTTGTATCATATTATCATAAGGAAGTCAATTTATATTTGATTTTGACGTCCTGGATTTTTAATTTACAATCTGCAAGGATTTTTAAGAAAATATTTTATTCTCGTACTTTCATGAAAAAACAGATTCTTAACCGTTTTGCATTTGTCGTAGGTATCGCGCTTTTTGCCGCTGTTATCGCTACTCCGCCGCAGTATTTCGCAAAAGTTCTGGGGGAAGAGAATTCTTTTGTGCAAAAGCTCAAGGAACTCAAGATCACGCTTGGGTTGGATTTGGCGGGGGGGACGGAGCTGGATTATAAGATCGATCTGAATGATGCGATCGCGCAGAACAGTGATGATGATCCCTTGAATGATGTGAATCTGAATATTATTTCTGAATCTGTTCGGGATGCTTTGGAGATGAGGATAAATCCTGCGGGTGTTGGAGAAGTATCGGTAAAGAGGTCTCAGATTGACGGGAAAGAACATGTCCTGGTACAACTACCTCCATCGTCCAATGTTGATAAGGCTAAAAAAGATGCGGAAAAAGATAATCGTCTGGAGTTTTTTGAAGAAGATCCGGATTTGGCAAAAAAAGCTCGGATAAAAATAGCCGGCCATCTAACTGTTGTAACTTCTCAAAATTGGGAGGAAAAAGTTGAGGAACTGGAAAAAGAAGAACATGTTTCCCATGAAAAGGTTGATTTCCGGTATAAAGATCAAGTCAGGGATTCGGATTTCGCGGAGAAATTATTTTCCGGAAACGAAGGCGATATTATTGAAGAAATCATAGAGACACAAACCGAGGTTACTTATAAGATTGATGCAGAGGGAAATATGCAGATAGATAGTTTTCCGAAATTGGTAGACGCTATCATTAGAATTTCAGAGAAACGCGATCAGGAGAGAGAAAAACCGGTTCCGGAGAAAGCCCATGCGAGACATATTTTATTCGGTTTCCCCGGCGCGATGCGGGCTTTGAGTTTGGGAGATTATGAGACTGTGGAGGAGGCGTTGGCGGAGTCTCAGAAAATTATTGATAATCCGGAATCAATCCCGGAAGAGGAAAGGGAGGAAAAAGTAAAATCGGCGGAAAAATTAATTAAAAAAATCGAAGAATTCCCATATAAATCACAAATTGAGGCGAAGGCAAAAGCCGAGGAAATATTTGAAAAACTCATGCTTGAGGGAACGGAAAGTTTTTCCGATCTGGCGAAGAAATATTCCACCGAGCCAAAGGCCAAAACTTCTGGAGGGGATTTGGGGGAATTCGAGCCAGGAAAGATGGTGATGCCTTTTAGTAATGCAGTTTTTACTTTTGCTAAAAAAACGGGAAAATATGAAGAAGAATCAGAAGTAGAAACATCTCCCGAAGAAGATGTAATAACAGAGGAAGATTCTTCAGAAATTCAAGAAGAGACTTCTTCTGAGGTTGATGGGAAAGAATCAGAAGTGGAAGAAATTGAGGAAGATCCTTTTGAACCTCAGTTGGGATTGGTTCCCGAGATTGTAGAGACAGATTTTGGGTATCATGTGATTGAAGTTTTGGGATATAAGGAAACAGAAACGGAAAAGAAAGCAGAACCCCAGGTTTCTTATGAAATGATTGCTTGGGATAAAAACGCATTAGGGTGGAAGAAGACAAAGCTGGGAGGCGCTCATCTGGAAAATGCCACCGTCGGTTATGACCAAGTGGGACAGCCTTTGGTGAATCTTCTTTTTAATGCAGAAGGCGGGGATCTTTTTGCCGAACTTACCGGGACAGTAGCCGCTAAAAGCGGAGAATGTGACGGAGGAACTTGCCGATTGGGAATTAAAGTAGGAGGCAACTGGATCACTACGCCGACGGTACGGGAAAAGATTTTTGGTCGGCAATCCCAGATTACCGGAAACTTTACTTATGATTCCGCCCATCAGTTGGCGGCAGATTTAAATCTCGGAGCCATTGATGCCCCGGTGATTTTGAGCGGCCAGACGACGATAAAAGCCGAACTCGGGCAGGACCAGCTGACCAAGAGTTTGAAAGCCGGATTTTGGGGTTTTGTAGCTACGATGTTCTTCATGATTTTGGGATATCGGTTTGCCGGGGTAATAGCTTCCATTGCTTTGTCTATTTATGCAGCTATTTTTATTACTATTTTAAAAACCTGGCCGGAAAGTTTTGGCGGGCCGATTGTCCTGACTTTGGCTGGAATGGCGGGTATCGCCCTTTCTATCGGGTTGGCCGTGGACGGGAATATTTTGATTTTTGAGCGAATGAAGGAAGAGTTCGCAAAACGAAAAAATATGAACCAAGCGGTAGACCTCGGGTTCAAGCGTGCTTGGACTGCTATAAGGGATTCGAACCTAACGACCCTTCTGACGTGTATTATTTTGTTCAGCATGGGAAGCTCCATCATAAAAGGATTTGCTATTACCTTGATAGTAGGAACGCTTCTGTCCATGTTTACCGCCGTTACGATTTCACGAAACTTGTTACGCTTCTTTTTGCTTTTCGATTGTTTCCACAAACCCTGGCTTTTTGGAATCTCGAAAAGTTATGTAACAAAAATAGAAAAAAGCTCAAAGATGAAAATAAGAGCAAGGGGAAAATAATTAAAAATTTGAAATTAAAAATTTCCATCATGAACATCACAAAACTCCGTAAGCTCTGGTTCACTATTTCTTCCACGCTCGTTATTACGAGTATTTTTCTTATGGGTATGCTTAGTTTAAACCTGGGGCTTGATTTTACAGGGGGGGCGAGGTGGGACCTTAAGTTCAATGATCAATCCCTCTACACTGAAGCTTCGCCGGACAAGTTATCAATTAACAATGAACAATTAAAGACTTTTTTTGAAGTTCGAGAAGAACTCTCAAAAGAGGTTAAAATTCAGACTTCTGAAGATGGGGAATATTTGATCACAATTGAAGATTTATCCGATGAACAAATTCAGGCTATTTCGATGGAATTGGAGACACAGTTTGGATCGTTTGAAACAAAAAGTTATAGGAAGGTAGATGCGACCATCGGGGCGAGTTTCAAGAAAAAATCTGTCTGGGCAATATTGGCGGCTTTAACGGGAATAATTCTTTTTGTGGCCTATGCCTTTCGAAAAATTCCGGCATCTGTTAATCCCTGGCGTTTTGGAGCTGTGGCGATTGTCGCTCTTTTTCATGACGTGTTGATTGTGTTAGGCGTTTTTACGATATTAGGATTTATGACAGGAACCGAACTTGACTTAGCTTTCATTACGGCACTTTTGGCAACCGTTGGGTTTTCGGTAAATGATACGATTGTGATCCTTGATCGAGTACGGGAAAATGTTCGAACCCAAAAACCCCACGAAACTTTTGAGGATACTATTGAAAAATCCGTTCAACAAACCTTACGGCGGTCAATTAACACTTCTATTTCAACGTTATTGCCTTTAGTCGCACTCCTGTTTTTCGGCGCAAAATCTATTTTCTTTTTCGTTCTGGCGTTGACGATCGGGATTGTGATTGGGACGTATTCATCTATATTTTTGGCTGCTCCGCTTTTGGCTGAGTGGAAGGTGTGGGCGGATGGAAAAGAACAGTGAATAATTAGAAATTATAAATTTTATTCTATCAATGATTTTACCAAATATTTTCAGACTTCATTCTTCTATTCGTTCTTTAGAGTCCGATGATGTGGATTTTTATTTTTATTTTGACAGTGAGATAGATGGAGAGAGGCTTATGTTATTTTTAGAACGGAAAGGTTTTGAAATCGTGTGTTTTGAACCTTCAGGTTGTCCAGGAAAGTCCAAATGGGTTTTGATTGTTTCAAAAAAGATTTTAGAAGATTCTCTTTTTCAAATTTGTAAAGAATTTGATTCTTATGCGAAGAAGTTTAATGGGAAATATGATGGGTATGAGAGAGAATTGTAAAACTATATATGTATGCCCAAATCTCCTACCGATCCTCAAATTGATCCAAGTTGGATGGAAGTGATTCATGATGAATTCCAGAAGCCTTATTTTCAGGACTTGAAGCAATTTATTTTGGCAGAAATTAATGGTGGAAAAACGATATATCCGCCTTCCGGGCAGATTTTTAATGCTTTTAATAAATGCCCTTT
This sequence comes from uncultured Candidatus Peribacteria bacterium, assembly GCA_964451885.1. GTDB lineage: Bacteria > Patescibacteriota > Gracilibacteria > UBA4473 > UBA4473 > CAYVJW01. The sequence goes on from CAYVJW010000028.1 coordinate 10,105, forward strand.
TGATAGGACAAAAGTGGTGATTCTCGGACAGGACCCATATCACGGGCCGGGGCAGGCGCATGGACTTTGTTTTTCGGTAAATAAAGGAGTACCTCTTCCGCCTTCTTTACAAAATATTTATAAAGAGCTTCATGATGATTTGGGACGCAAGATCCCAAACCACGGAAATTTAGAACATTGGACTGAGCAAGGCGTGTTGCTTCTCAACGCTACGTTAACGGTTCGAAGGTCTCAGGCTGCATCCCATGCTGGAAAAGGATGGGAGATTTTTACCGAACGGGTAATTAAAGAAATTTCCGACCGGCTGGAGGGGGTGGTTTTTCTTCTTTGGGGCAGATATGCGCAAGATAAAGGGGCTATTATTGATACAAAGAAGCATTATGTCCTGAAAGCCCCGCATCCTTCTCCGTTTTCCGCCCATAGCGGTTTTTTTGGCTGCAAGCACTTTTCCCAGGCAAATCAGATTTTGGAGTTTTCGGGGAAGGGATGGATTGATTGGGAGATAAAATAAGTGGCAAGAATAGAACACTTCCGACTTCCACATTCAAAAAATTCCCCGGTGTACAGCCTAAGCCATGCACCGAGGACGCTCTTATTAACGGAAGATTTCAGGACAAACTGCTGGCCTCTTCCTCCGGCGGATCAAAAACCGGGATAAACCGAGTAATGATCGCGTAGATGAGGAAAGGCATCAGCATGATGCAAAATGCGGGAATGATTCCTTCCTTAGCAAACCATTCGAAGTGATAGGTTGCAAACCCGCGTTCAGATTTTGAGAGAAGCTGACCCCCAATCACTACGTTGAAGCGCATGAACAGGACCTGAAGCACAAGCAACAGGCTGGCGAGATTCGCCATTACCAGCATCATCCGATCCGACAAGCGCTTGAACACAATACCCACTGACAGCAGAACGAGTGGGATTCCTGACAAAATCCCCATCTGCCCCACCACATAGGAGTAAAAAAGCGGTCCCTTTAGCAAAGGGCCAATCAACTTCCAGTGGTGGGTGTCTTCATTGAACACATATGCGACCTCCCACAGTTCGAGAACAATCGTCAGAAGGAAAGCTGCGAAAATATGCTCCATCAGTTTCCTGACAATGAGATAATCGCTCGCATTGCCGTTCCACTTTCTGATTACTGTGTACAGCAGGAACAACATAGCCATACCACTAACAATGGCCGACATGATGAAGATGATCGGCTGCAAGGGAGTAGCCCACCAAGCAACGGCTTTAACGCTGCCAAAAACATACCCCACGTAGCCGTGAAGCACGAATGCCGTCGGAATACCGAGCACCGACAACACCGTAAAAAGCCTTTCATCCGCCTTAGCTGATGCTTCAGTGTAATCATACACACCCAACGTTAGAACTTTCCAGAAGAAGTTTCCGGTTTCATTCGCCTTACGGATGAAATGCAACCGGTAGGTCAGCCACAATTCCATGCTTAAGAGGAGCATGTAAGCCCCGTAAACGTAACCGAACAAGCTCATCGGAGATGTTAAATTGGGAGTGATGAGGATGTTAAACGCCCTTTGCGGCTGTCCTAAATGGATAAGCAGCGGCACACCGGCAACCAGCCCGAAACAAAAAGATACTACTAAAGCGAAACGGGCAAGGGGCCGAAACTCGCATACTCCAAACACATGACACAGAGACGAGAGCGCGAATGCCCCTGCGACCAAACCAGTGATGTACGGATACATCACAATCATCAATGACCAGTCTATGTGGAGGTTGTTTGGAAAGACGTAGTTGACCAGGGAATCTCCGGGAAGTGAATACTGCATCATATCGCCTCCTTCGGCAACTGAATGTAAAGGCATCGAGGATCAGTGTGCATGGCCGGTTTGAGTACCAGCCACCGATTCGCCTTGAAGATTTTCGCCACCTCGCTCGCCGGATCATTCAGATCTCCGAAAAGCCGGGCTTTCCCGGGACAAACGGTGACGCAAGCTGGAAGTTTGCCGCGTTTGACCCGGTGGTAGCACCAGGTGCACTTGTCGGCGATCTTCTTCTCTGGATTGATGAAACGGGCTCCGTACGGACAGTTCTGGACACAATACCCGCACCCGAGACAACGCTGAGGATCAACCAGAACAAACCCCTCCGGGGACCTAAAAGTAGCTCCCACCGGACACCCTTTCACACACGGGGATTTCCGGCAATGGTTACAAAGCTTGGGGACAAACCATCCGTCCTCGCTTGCCTGGCTGACTTCTTCCGGAACTTCCCTGAAACCAAGTTTGCCGCCTTTTGGGGAATCTACATATACCCCTTCATCGGTGCGAACATAGCGTTCCACCCACGTCCGAAAAAATCCTGTCGGCACGTTGTTTTCTGCACTGCAGGCGCGTACACAGTTGCCGCACCCGATGCACTTGCCGATGTCCACGACAAAAGCAAGCCCCCCTTTCTGCTGTAGTAATCTTCCTACAGCCGGAGAAGGGCGAACCACCAACAAGACAGTGGCGGCCGCTGTACCTTCCAGTAGCCGTTTCAGAAACTGCCTTCGCTTCTTGTTCATGGTATTCTCCCTTCTTGGTTTACAGTTCGGGATCATGATAATCATGACATTTGCTGCACTGAGTAGTGGATTTTACTTTCCTGTGCAGCCTCCCCTTAATCCGGGAAAATTTTCGGCTTTCCGGATCCATCTGAGGGAAATCTGCCGGCCGGCTGACCAAAAGAGCATGGCAGCTCAGGCAGGCTTCGCGGGAATCGTCAATCAACATGTCGCTGATTTTGCTTTCCCCCTTAACATGGCCGGCCAAAGAGCCGTGGCAAGACTCGCATGAAAGCGATTTGTGTCCGATTTTCAGTTCGGACTCCATCATCTCCTCATGCTGTTCCTTATGGCAATCTATGCAGGATTCATTGCCCCCATACTTCATCGGCTGCTCAGCCAATTCTACGAATGCATCCGTGCGATACGATTCTTTCGAGCTCCAACTGTCGGGCTTAGCCAAAGTTCTAATCAAGATGACCCCGATAAGAACAACGACCATCACCCCCAGGAGTCGAGATTGGAATGTCTTCAACGGACATTTCATAGCCGTACTCCTTTCTGTTGAAAGATGATGAAAACTTCTGTGAGTCCTTCTTCTAACTTATTTTAATGCTTCCGTTAATGTCAAAGAGCAGATAAAGCCAACCAACACTCAAGGTGAGTGATGTATTGTACCCGTTTTGACCTTGCCATCCTGCCTTCTCGGGAAGGCGGTTGTACAAAAAAGCAAAACGTTGTGGGATTTGTATATTAAGTTGTTAAATTCGTCAACAAAAAAACTTTATTTCATCTAAGATTTTTTTTATAATTTGACAATCTAGTGTAAATAAGTATAAAAAAAGGTAAGTTTATTAAAAAAATACCTAAAAAAAGATTATAAAGTTTTGATATCACCAGTTCTGCAAAAAGGCGGGCTCGCCCAAAGCCCGCTTTTTTAAATTATTTCCTGCCAAGCTCTTTCGAAATTATCTCCATAATTCTATCCCGTACAGCGCGAATTTTTTCCGGTACCAAAAAATCCCGATGGTTATACCAACAGTTTTGGTGTTTGGAATTTTCAGTTTTTGACATCCAGAACGGAACGGTTATGTCTTTGTATCCTCCAAAAGTATAAGTAGGCACATCCACTGTTTTTGGGGTTTTTAATTGGTCTGTAGTTACTCCAACCAATCCCCATAGTTCAGCTTTGTGAGGGGTGGCCATGGTGATGAGTTTCTTTACTTTGGCTTTTTGAGCACGGCTAATGATGGTTTTTGACAAAAGCCCTCCAAAACTATGGGCTAAAATAACTGTTTCTTTTCCGTCACTCAGAATCTCCACCCCCTTGTCTACAATGGCCTCTATTTCTTTTGGAAGCGCTAGGCTTGGCGAGAGATGGAAATAATCAACTTGGTCTAAAAATAAAATTTCCCTATCGGGGAAATTATCTACCAATACGCGTTTCCATTCGTCCAGATTTGGAACGTATGGATTTTTATGAATAATTCCCGGAATAAAAATAATTCGCTTAGCTCCTTCTTTTGTAATTTCCAGAAGCGGGTCAGGCAGTGTTTTTGGGTGGTGAGAGCATCCCAATAATACAGATAACACACTTCCGGTTGTGATATCCCGGGTAACTCTCTTGAAAAATTCTCTTCTGGACATTTCATCTTTGCCCGAGGCAGTGGAAGGTATTTCGGAAGTCGATAATTCCGGATCTTTATCGTTCATATTAATTCTTAATTCGTAATTCTTTCCCTATCCCTTCAGCGTCAATCCCCGCCTCATGATAAAGCTCCGCCGGTTTTCCGGAGAGGGCATAGTCCTTAATACCTAATGTTTTTATTAAGTCAAGTCCGATCCCCTGCTCTGCAACGAATAGAGCTATGGCAGCCCCTAAGCCGGATTTTATATTATGGTCTTCTACGGTTATGGCTTTCTTTGTTTTACGTAAGGAATCGGCTAATGTTTTATCAAATTTTTTGATCGAACTGGCAATTATTATTTCTGCATCTATACCTGAGTTATCTCGGGCTTTTAGGGCTTCGATCACCGTAGCACCGGTGGCTATGATGGTTACGGCTTTTCCTGAGCGAAGAATGTCTGTTTTCCCATATTCATATTTGTAATTTTCATCGAAGAAAATGGTGCCGTCTTCTTTGGTTAAGGCCGGAATCTTGTGCCTTCCCATTCGGACGTAAAAGTTTCCGTAATGGCTAGTTGCGTAGCGAATAATTCTATCGCAGTGGTTTGGGTCGGCGGGTTCTATTACCTGTGTGTGAAACAGTCCCAGGAATGATCCCATATCGTCAATTGCCTGATGTGTTGGACCATCTTCGCCTACGGAAAGCCCACAGTGGGTGGATACCATTTTTACGTTGGTTTGGTTTATGTCGTTTACCCTGGCCTGGTCTTTGGCGCGGCTGGTCATGAAGGCTCCGAAAGTGGAGACAAAGGGGATTATCCCCTCGAAGGAAATTCCTCCTCCGACCGATACCATGTTTTGCTCGGCAATTCCAAGCTCTGCGAATTGCTCCGGGAGTTCGGCTTTTACAAATTTTGTCATAACTGATCCTCCAAGATCGGCAGTCATAGCCCATATATTTTTGTTTCTTTGGGCCAGGTCCAGCAGAGCTTTTCCGTATGCTGAGCGGCAGTCTGTGAGTTCATCCGGGGAATATACGGTGGGCTTACCGGTATCAACTTCCGGCATAAAATCTGAATCTCTTCGGAATTCATTTTTTGGGGGATGAAAGATTCGATCCTTTCTGAATTCTTCGAGTATTTTCTTTTCTTCTTCGGAGAGGACAAAATCTTTTAAGGCTTCGTCTATTTGGTCTGGCTTCGGGGCTTTTCCGTGCCAGGTAGGCACTAAATCTGTTCCGTCTTTTTCCATGAGATCAATCCCCTTCCCCATGATGGTTTTTGCGACGATGGCGGTGGGTTTATCGGCGTTTTCAGATTCGACGAGCGCTTCCCATATGGCTTCTGGATCATGGCCGTCTATTTCGAGTACGTCCCATTTAGCCGCGCTGAATAAGGCGGATACGTCGATCGGTAAAGTATCATCCAGGCTGGCTGTTAGCTGGACCTGGTTGTAGTCTATGAATACTACGAAATTCGATAGGTTTTCTTTTGCGGAAAAAAGTGCCATTTCGTGAACTTGGCCTTCTTGGGCTTCTCCGTCTCCCATGATGCAGAAGACTTTTTCTTTCTCACCTTTTCTTTTCTTTGCAAGAGCAAATCCAGCGGCTGCGGAAACGCCGATACCTAGTGGACCTGTGCCAAAATGCACTCCTTCTACGTGCCTGGTGACGTGGCCTTCGAATTTTGATCCGAGTTGGCGGAATTCTTTTATTACTTGTTCTTTATCAACCGCTCCCATTTCCGCAAGAACAGAATAAACCCCGGGGGATACGTGTCCGTTTGAGACAATTATCTTTTCGTTTGTTTTCGATATGCGGAATGCGTACAGCGTGGCAAGGATGTCTAAAACAGAAAGCGATCCGCCCGGGTGGCCGCTCTGGGAGGTTCGCAGCATTTCGAGTATGGTGCGGCGGCAGGATTTTTTGAAGGTATTTAAAAAATCCACGCGATTCTGGCCGAGTTCTTCGTGTGGTTGGGGGAAAGAATAGTCCATAGATGTATTGTTATATTTTGTGGGAATTGTAATGAAGATGATGTTAATGAGCAAGAGATGAAAAATTGAAAAAAATATGAAGAGGCGGTGGTGGATATCCCTATCCGACCACCGCCGATGCCGTTTATTCACAAGCGGCAGTGTCCTATAGTATCGCCAATAATCTGGCGGCTATTGATGCCAACAAAAACACGTTGCTGATTCCAAATCGGATGCCCATCTTCACTGGATCAAGTTTTCCCGTGGCATTCAGAAACGCCAGGCAGGTGGTAATGCCAATACCCGCACCCGAAACAAAGAAGAGACTACTTACGATGATCATTACAGTGTCCATAACTTTTTACTCCCTTATTGGTGGATTTTGTTGACAGACTTCTGACTTACGAAATTACTAATAACTTCTTATAAGCAAATTCGTAAGCCCAAAGCTTTTTCAGCAGACAGGACATCCGAACTCGATTCAATCTGAAACAAAGAGAATTGAAAAATCAATTACTATGCTATACAAATGAATCAAGCACAGATTGATGTCTACTAAAAAACGGACTGTAAAAGAGCAAAAAAATACTATTTACTAGACATTGTATGGATTTATTTTTATTTGTCAATACCTTTTCAATAAGAAAATTTTATTTTTTTGTTAAACCCTTACTTTTCTTCTTTAAAATAAATTTCGGCAATCTTTTGGTTCCGATCCTTTAGTCCATTTTCTTCAAAGATTGCCAACATCTTCATTGCGAAATCCGCAACGCTAGCACCGCTTGGTGGATCTAATTCAAACAAGTATTGTTTCGTACTCAGCCCGACATATCCCTGTGCAAAACCGCATGTCCGCACTTCCAGTTTTCCTTTTTTTCGATTTACAACTATATCCAGTATGCGTTTTTTATTCTCCTGTGACACCTCCAGCTCTCTCAAAAAATTTATAAAAGGCTCTTTTACTGCCCCCAATTCCCAATCTATTATCTCCATCTCCTTTTGCTGCGCTTCAGCTTCATAATCCATCTTTGTCCAGGTAATTATTTTCCAGATTCGATTAAAAGGCATTCCTCTTTCAAAAACTTTTTTCAATTTTTCAGCAATAAAAAATATCTTCTCTCTCTGTGAATGTTTCATTATTTCATTTATTTTTTCCTGGTCTCCGTTTGCGATATCCAAGGCTGCCTGCAACGCTATAACTTCCATGCCCTGTGCATCTATAAATCCTTTTAATTGTGCCTCAGCTTGATCTAATTCTTGATCAAGTAGTTTTCGTGGATTTTCTTTATCCATAATTAATTTTATTATTTAATTTATTTTATATATTAGTAAGTATATGTCAAGTGTAGTAATGAATTACACCAAAAAGCTAAGTAGATAACAATTTTATTATTAGTTCTGTTAAAAATAATTACAGAAAAAGTTTGACAAAATAATATAAATAAACTACAAAGAATACACGTAACTATCCAGCATCAAAAATAGGATCTCTTGTTTTTTTAGCAAAGAGAGAG
>CAYVJW010000029.1:0-17630 GCA_964451885.1 uncultured Candidatus Peribacteria bacterium
CTCTTCTCGAAATGAATTAATCTTATTTTGCTTTGTTAGCATGAAACAGCCCTGCAAGAAGCCGAAAAGAAACCTAATACAGCGAACATACAGACTAAAATAATTCCCGCTGTTTTTAGATATTTTTTAATTCTTGCTCTCATAGATGAATTTAAAAGTAAGGATCGGTAATTAATGGCATCGTAATGATTGCATAAATCGCACAAGCCGTATATACACCCCAAAGTGCAAATATAAGAACAAGGGAAATTCCTAACACTTTCAGGTATTTTTTAATTTTTGCTTTCATAGGAAGTCCTGAATAAGTTCTAAAATTAGCTCTCTTTTTTTAGAAGTAACCTCTTGGAGATCTTTTATGATATCATCTTGTCTTTTTGCTATTTCAAAAAGCTCCAGAGGTGTTTTATTTGGATATTTTTTGGCGTATTCACGACCTTGAAAATTATTCCAAAAATCCATGATATTATCCCGGGAAAAATCTTCTTTATTTCTCAAGCTTTCCCAAAAAATTTCATGATGGGTCGAAATTATGGCGGCATTTTCCACTCCAAACTTGCGAACTAAAATTACATTCCAACAAAAATGACGACAGGCATCGACTTCGTTATCATCAAGAATTCGTATCTTTTTTCCTTCTTCATTGATGAAAAAAAAATATGTTTATCCGCATACAAGTGAGAAATTTCATATGATTGCCCAATAGTTCTCCGCAAAGCGAATGGATCTACTCTTGCTTCGGCAGGTAAGTCCAACCATTCAGAAGCTTTAGCTATCCAACGATCTAAAGTTTTTTTCTGATCATATTTCGTCTCACCCAGAATTTCTATTTTCACCTGCTCCAAAAAAGGCATCTCGTCATACCAAATCTCCACGGAGAAATCACTTTTGTTAAATGCAAATTGGTCTCCCGAAAGCATGAGTGTTTCAGGAGTTCCTTTCGATAAATCTCCGGAGAAAAAAAAGTTCTGATACTTCTTAGAAGTCGGTGCCTGAGGATTTGTGACAATTTTGTCGTTTGCATAAACCTTAATGTTATCTCCATCGGTTGAATTTTTTTGCTTTCCGCTTTTGCAAGTAGCCGAAATATCAATCAAATTAACCCGGAAAGGATCTGTATTGAACTGCCCTTGAAAAACGAAACTTTTCCAAGGAATTCCTCCTTCATCAGTTTTTGTACCGGGAGCTGTTTCTTGAAAATCAAAAATAGCATTTTCGATTGTTTTTCCCTCCTGATTCAACTGCAAAACTTTAATTTCTTTTAGAACGGGCTTTCCATCAGCCGTAAATTTTAAAGTTTGTTTCCCTGATGCAAGTTTTACGAAAAAGAAAATCGTTTTTTCGCTCCCTTTTAAACTGTCTCCATCCCAAGAGGCGGCTGTTCCAAACCCCTGCCATGATTTTTTGGCATTGTGTACCTCTTCCTGTCCAAATTTATAATTGTTTAAAGTAACTCTTAAATCATCGTCATCCCCCGTCTTATTCTGTTTTTTATTTTTGGCTGAAGCTGTAATAGCAATGATATAAATTCCTTCATCTTTTATTTCAAAAGTCGTTTCAGCATCTTCCCACTCGTAATTATTTCCTCCCTGACTTAATGGAAAATCTATTTTTTGAAAAATAGTCTTCATAACTATATCGTAATGAATCGTATTGTTTTTTCAATGCTTTAGTTTGTCAAAAACAGCCTATTCAGATGAATAAAACTGGAATTTGCATCGGTAAAAAACCGTCGGATAGAGTCCACGAAGTCCAGCCATTGCTTAAATCAGCGATTTTAGCAACTTCTTGAACTGCGGGAGTTGGCTCTAGGATTAGCCTCCCGTTGTTTAGGGTGCGTTTCGAGAAAAATAAATCGAGCACCTCTCTCTTCACATCACTGCATTATATAGATTTATAAAAAATTGAGGAATATTGTAATATTGTGAAAGTTTTTAGAAATTTAGATGATGTGAAGCTGTGATGAAATTGTTCAAGTTATTTTGTCGGTTGCCCTAAGTTATTTTGTGACTGAGACTTAGTGGTTTTCTTGAGATTATCCGAAACTTTGAGTTTTTTTAAATATTCATCTGACGTGAAAATGTGATGAAATTTTGAATGTTATTTTGTTACAAAGCCATAGCTTTGGCATTCTTCAGAACCTGCATTACATAGTCATGAAACTTCGGATTTAATCCTTCCCCGAAATACATCGATTTTCTGTTGACATTTAGTTGTAAATATCACATAAGTACGCAGCTAAAATTATTTAACATGTCCAATTTACAAATTAAAGAATTATCACATTTTGAAGAGGCGGGAATTATCCGTGAGGAGCCATGCTATTTGCCTTTTGATGCAAACACGTATAACCCAATCCTTACGCAAGGATTTGATGGGCCTTGGTCTCATAAAAAAATTTCTGTATCCACAGATTTGTATAACTATAAAATGGATCTTACTTATTCTACTGATTGGGCACTCGATCCCGGTACGCTCGTCAGAGCAACACGAGCAGGGATAGTTCGTATTATTTTTGATCAAAGTGATGCATATTATGAAGGTGAAGACTCAGAAACAGGGATTCCTTTTGCACTTGCCGGAAAGACAAATTTTGTTGTTGTTGTGCATCCAAATAAGATGAAGAGTATTTATTCTCATTTATGGAAAGATAGTATTCGTGTAAGAGTGGGGCAGCAGGTTGAACGTGGTCAGGAATTAGCCGAATCAGGAAAAAGCGGATGGATTGGACCGATTCCACATCTTCATTTTCACATGGTGTCGGATAACGTCAATATAAAAAGTTCTCCATTTACTTTCATCGACTATCCAGATTCATTGTATCACAAGGATATTCCGATTTAAGCCCTTAGAAACTCTTCGGAATCGGAAACTTCTTACAAAGTTCTTTTATCTCTGCATGAATCTCAAGTTTCTTAGTTTCATCTTTTCGATGTTCCAGTGTATCCAACATGAGTTCAGCTACCCGGGCGCATTCAATTTCTTTAAACCCTCTGGTGGTAATAGCCGGCGACCCAAACCTGATCCCGGAAGGATTAAGTGGCTTTCTTGGATCATCCGCGATCATATTCATGTTCAGCGTAATGCCTACTTCATCCAACACCGTTTGAGCCCTCTTTCCAGAAACGCCCATTGACCCGTACACATCAGCCAGGATAAGATGATTTGAAGTTCCCCCCGTGATCATTCGAACGCCTCTTTTTTGGAACACTCCTTCCATAGCTTTGGCATTCTTCAAAATCTGTTTCGCATAATCCTGAAACTCCGGCCTTAAAGCCTCGCCAAAACACACCGCTTTTGCCGTAATCTGATGCATGTGGGGGCCTCCCTGAAATCCCGGAAAAACCGTCTTATCGATTTTTTTTGCAATTTCCGGATCTTCCCGAGTCATGATAAGCCCTCCCCGAGGACCGCGAAGAGTTTTATGTGTCGTAGTAAGGATTACATCAAAACCGTAGTCAAAAGGATTTTTCACCGCCTTCCCGGCGATAAGCCCCGCAATATGCGCCATGTCAGCCACCGCCAAAGCTCCGACTTTCCGGGCGATATCCACAAAATTGCCGTAGTCCAGTTCCCGAGGATAAGCCGAAAATCCGGCCAGTATAACCTTTGGTTTCTCTCTTTTAGCTGTTTCCCGAAGCTCTTCATAATCAATCTCCCCGGTTTCAATGTCCTTCATCTTATACCGGACAAAATTGAAAATCTTCGCAATATAAGTCACAGGATGCCCATGGGTCAGATGTCCTCCGTGGCTCAAATCCATCCCCAGGATAGTATCCCCCGGCTCCATAAGCGCAAAATAAGTCGCAACATTCGCCGGTGCCCCGGAAAGAGGCTGGACATTCGCATATTTACAGTTAAAAAGTTCACAAGCCCGGTCCCGCGCCAGGTTCTCTACCGTATCGGTAAACTCCTGCCCTCCATAGTATCTTCTTCCAGGATATCCTTCGGAATATTTATTCGTCAGTACAGATCCCGCTGCTTCCAGCACGGCTCTGGAAACATAGTTTTCAGAAGGGATGAGCTCCAGGCCTTCAGCCTCGCGTTTTTGTTCACCCAGGATAGCGGCTGCTACGGCCGGGTCTGATTTTTGGAGGAAGGGGAATGTGGGGTGAGACATTTCAATTATCAATTAAGAATTATCACATCACTTGTACAGTTTTTTGGGGTAGAATTCAATTTTACGGTTAATTTCATATTGATAAAATTAAAATAATCATTATTCTATATGTTGTCAGGTTTGTTGTTCAATGTTTATCGAAAACATTCCTGCTTTCGGCCGATGTTTGAAATTCCGTTCACTGGTTAACGCTCCACGTATAACATGGAGCGAGCAAGTGGAGAAGAATATAAATTATTTTCTAAGCTCTACCATCTTTCCGCATAGCGGATACCCATAAAGCGTATACCCTTTCTGCCCCTCAATCTCCACCTCCACCTCCTTTTCCGCATACGGCCGGCCGGAAAGGAAACCTACCTCAAAAAACTCCCGGCTTCTCCCGGTATTTTTAAAATGCCCGTTTTCGGCAGGCTCGGAACTTTCTACCAGTATATTTAAATGGCTGCCGATTTTCTTATTTCTGTGCGCAATCCCCGTAGCCTTGATTATTGCATCAAATGCATGAAAACGCCGCTTCTTTTCCTCAAGCGGCACAAATTCATCTTCCATTTTCGCCGCTGGCGTATTTTTTCTGGGAGAAAAAATAGCCGTATAAGAAAAAGAAAAATTAACCCGGCGCGCAAAATCGCAGAGTTGGGCAAAATCTTCTTCCGTTTCTCCCGGAAACCCAACGATGATATCTGTAGCGATCATGCAATCCGGCAGGCGCGTGCGGATTTTTTCAATGATTTTTTCATAATGCTCTACTGTATAGTTTCGATTCATAGCTTTCAAAACCCTGTCAGAACCATGCTGCGCCGGCAGATGTATATATGGGCAGGCTGTTTTCATTTCCGCCAACGTGTCAATGACATCATCCGTGAGATCTTGCGGGTGAGGGGAGGTGAAGCGCAATCGAGAAAGGCCGGAATACGAAAGTTGATCAATTTTTTTGATCAACTCTGAAAAGCATTTTTTCCTGTCTTCCGTGTAGGAATTTACATTCTGCCCCAGCAGGGTTATCTCTTTTGCGCCGTTTTCAACATGCTTTTTGCATTCCTCAAAGATTTCATCCATGCCGCGTGAAATCTCCCTTCCCCGGGCGTAGGGGACAATGCAGTAAGTGCAAAATTTATTGCATCCCTGCATGATAGGGACAAAAACCTGGGCGGGATTTTGAATCTTTGGATTAATCTGGAAATAATTTTCTGTAGAAACATCCCATGGGGATGTTTCAGGGGTTGAAAATTTATGATCCAAAAAATGCAATTTCAACAATCCCGGCAGCTGTGCCGTATCTTCAATCCGAAAAACCAGATCAATAGGCTCGTATTGGAGTAGTTTATCATTAGAATTAGACCGGTCTCCAGTTTGGCGAACCATACACCCCGTTACCGCAATTTTAGTCTGGGGAAACTGCTTTTTTTGATTTACAATAAACCCGTACGCCTTGTCTTCGGATTTCTGCCTTACGGAACAGGTATTAACGATCAACAAATCCGGTTGTGATCCGGTAGGATGAAACCCGCATTTTTCAAGCTGGCTGGCCACTCGTTCCGAATCGGAATAATTCATCTGGCATCCGAATGTTTTGATGGCATATGTTTTCATAACGAAAGGTTTTTACTGGTTTTTGCTTCTTTTTTCAATAAAATACGTAAGAAATGATTATAGAAATCACAATCTTCCTCTTTTGTGCAATTTTTTTGTTCGGTATTTGGTTTTTAATTGTAAAAAGGCCGACTAAGCTTTCAGCTGAAAATTATAAAAAATACTCGGCAAAAATCTTGAATACAAAATACTTGGACCCGGCCCATGCCATTTTAGAATCCCACAAGATTTTTGTAGCGGCGATTTCCACTATTTGCACGGAAAAACGTCTCACTTCAGCCCAAAAAGTTTCCCGTTTCGCCAAACAATTCCCCAATGAACGAAAAATCTGGCAGTTGCATCGATTGAGAAACGAGTTGGCCCATGAGGTGGAAGTAGAGGTTTTGAAAACACAGGCAGAGTTAGCGAGGAGGGAGTTTATACGGGCGTTGAGGGCGCTCCTCTAAACCGCAGGAAACTCATAATCTGGCATAAACATTTTTCGAGGTTCCGCTTCATCCAAAACCTCAAGAAGGATTTTTGCCGAATCTTCAAAAGGAATATCAATTCGTTTCAGAAATTTATTTTTCTTTTCTACCGGGAGAAGTCCCACAAACATTTTATTATTTTTGAATTTTTTTGCGGCTTCATCAATTGTTATCCTTTGAAGGCGAAACGGCGTCGTTTCGCCAGCACAATAAAAAACCCCATCCGAAAAAGAATTAAGCAAAAAATTACTTGGATTTTCCCCCCGGCGTTCCAAAAACCTCGAAATCCAAACATCGGCACGAATCTGAGAAACAGGAATATTTTTGGCAAAAGAAATAGCATTTAGTATTCCGGCTCCTACTCGCAGGCTGGAAAATCCACCCGGCCCGGAAATTCCGCCAATCAAAGAAAAATCCAAATTTTTTATATCATGTTTTTTCAAAAAATCAAAAACCTCCGCTCCGTCACGCCTTTTTATTGTCCAACTTTTTTGTTCAATAAGATTATTCTGTGCGTCAAAAAGGGCACAAAAGTGAGGATCGGCAGAGGTATTGAGTATGAATTTCATCTAAATATTATCCGCAGGTGCTACATTCTTTTTTACATTTTCTTCCTTTTGCAAAAAATATTTATCATAAAAATCCCGACAGGAAGCCAAACTTTCTAATACTTTTTCATCATCCCCTTCTCGGAGTTGAACAGGATCAACTTTTAAAGTGAAATCACCCCTATAATTTACCTGTGCCAGTTTTGTCAAAAAACTTTCGACTGGTAATAAGCCGTTTTGCGGCAGAGCATAAGGGATTCCTCTACGTACATTAGAGAGATAGATATGCCTGAGATTATTTCCTAGAAACGAAATGCTTCGCATGATTTCCTCACTTGAAATAGCCATAGCTGTAAGATCCAAACACACATCTCCGGCTTCCCTTAAAGTCATAAGGGAACTTTCGGAACGTTCGGGAATTATCCCGAACATGTTTTTCGTAGGGGTATTTCGCCTACAAAAATTCAAATCATATTTTTTAGCCAGCCGCGGAATAAGATCATTTACCCAGTTCTTATAGGCAAAGGCCATTATTTTTGGAGGATTTAGGATTATCGTAGTTCCCGAGAAATCACGAACGGTATGGTGAAAAGGATCCATCAGTTTATCTTCCCCTTTGGAAGCCATAGAAAAAGCCCTGATAGGGATTTCAAACCGTTTTTCCAATTTTCTCAAATACTCGACATTTTGCGTATCGTAATTTTCCGTGGTGATAGTAATCTCCACTCCGTCGAATTTCGCCTTGGCAGCAAACTCAAAAAAACGTTCTAAACCGTAGTGGGGAAGTGAATCTGAAGAAAGGAGAAGCATTTTTTATTTTGTGTTATTTTATTTCTTTATATTTTAACAGAAAATGAGAGGATTTTCAAGGGATTTTTGAGAACTTAGGGCTTGTAAAAAAATAACATGTTTCAAGTTCGCTCAGATAAAATTGTTCAGATTATTATTTTACAAGTCCTTACTTCGGCACCTCCACCGGAGTATAAATTATCCTCACCACCGTAGCAGCACTCTTCCCGTCCGGCCCTAAAGCAAGAATTTCGTATTTATTATTGCCTTCCTTCAAGTTGCTGCGAGATCCATATCGGGAGCTAGCAATATAGGTAAATTCCGTATCCCCGGGCTGAAATTTTTTGAGCTTATAGCCATTTACTTTCACCGTGTTTGTTTTTGGGTCGACCGTCCCAGTGATAGTCACCACATCTGATGAAGTCTCATAGACTCCCTCATTTGCTATTATGGCAGGGCCGATGATGGTGGGGGCAACAAATTTATCGATATCTATATTAGAAGGAGCTTTTTTGGATGGAATGCTTTCGGGAGTTTTTTGCAGAGGTTCTTCTCCATCATAAAAAACAATGACAGAGGCGGCTTCGGATTTTTTTCCGTCTCGGGAAATGGCATACACCGAAAAACTATTTTCTCCCGGAACAAGTGTCCCAAACTTCTTTGCGGCAAAATAAGACCACTTTCTGTCTCCGGGTTGAAATTTAGTCAGGGTGAAGCCGTTTACTACGATCTGGGTTGCCTCCGGGGGAGCCGTTCCTTCGATTTTTACCACTTCGGTATCAGAGGGTATATGAGCCTCATTTTTGGGTGATAAAATTTCCGGAGGAGTGAGCCTGTCGTCTGAAGCCTCCATTTTATTTTCTTCGGATTGTTTTATCTTTTGAGAAGCAGAAATTTCAATTTTTCGTCGAATTTGGGCAGCTTCCTGCGGATAAAATTTTCCTAAATTTTGTATATGCCATTCTGATTCAATGAAATCAGAATCAATGATTTTTAAAACTTCTTCTCCTTTCTTGAGCTTATTAAAAGTGTCTTTGGATATGGTGAGTTTTTGACCGACTCCGACTTTAACATTTTCAACTTCTTTATTATCCAAAACATCCACATCCACATTACCTCGAATCAGCCTTATTGTATCCTCCTTAGGCTCAGTCGATAGGGCAAAAATGGTTCCCCGGATATGAAGGTTTAACCGGTTAGTTTGTATTTCAAAACTTGATTTCGACTCCTTAATTAGATTGTCATCTGATATTTTTGCCCACAGTTGCCCCTGCTTAAGCTTCAGTACAATATTTTTTCTGTTGGAGGCTTTTTGTTCGAGCTGAGAAAATTTAAGCTCCGTATTCTGATCCAAAAATATAATATCTCCTCCTGTAATCTTCAAAGAAATCCGTGTATTGGTTTTTGTACGGACAGAATCTCCCGCAAAGAATTTTTGCTCAGAATAAGCTGGCGTCCAATTTTGGTTTTCTTCAAGGGTGAATTCGGCATTGCCCTTTAATATCTGAATTTCAGCGCTCAGGGAATTTGATTGATGGGATACAAGGAGAATAGAAATGAAATGAACAATAGCCCACAAAAAAAGCCCGATTATAGCACAAAAAACAAGCAAAGGAAGCCAGTTTTTACGGCGCCCCGCAGAACGATACTTTCTTCGGTGCGGCCGGGTAATGCCAAAATTCATTCTAGTTTGCATTCTAGTGAGCATTTTGCATAAAAAAAATGAAATTGGCAAGAAGAAGGAAGTGGCACAACTTTTACCTTCTAAAAATATTGACTTTTCCTTTTTAAGAAATAAAGTGGTACTTGTAAAATTTTATTTTAAAAATGCCAATTATTAAATCTTCTATCAAGAGAGTAAAAGTTGCTGAAAAGCGTCAGAAGCGAAATATAATTACGAAAAAAAAATATAAAGAATTAATTAAGAAATTTATTAAGTTGATAGGAGAGGATAAAATAAAAGAAGCTCAAGACCTTTTGCCTCGAGTTCAAAAAACAGTTGATATGGCTACAAAGAAAAATCTCCTGCATAAGAATAATGCGGCACGAAAAAAATCACAGTTGGCAAAAATGGTTTTGGATCCAAAAGAGAAGAAACCAACAGAAAAGACAGCAGAGGTTAAGAAATAATTTTCCGAAGCTCATACCATATATAAATTATTATTCCCACAGATATAAAGCTATCTGCTAAGTTGAAAATCGGAAAATTCCAAAAGCTAAAAAAATCAATTACTTTTCCAAGATAAATCCGATCGATTAAATTTCCCGCAGCTCCCGAAAAAATTAATATAAAAGCTATAGATTCATATCTAGGAAGTTTTTGCATTAGCATTTTTCCCAAAAAAACAAGCATGATAACCGTGAAAGGAATTAAAAAAATACTTGGAAACGGGATAGAAAAAGCAATTCCAGCGTTCTCAGCAAGCAGTAATTCAAAAAAATTCGTGATTTCAAGAGGGGAATCTGCCAGGTAAATACGAGCAAATAATTTGGAAATTTGATCACAAGAGATAAGAATAAGAATCCAGAGCGATTTTTTCATTTTAGAATTTGAAATATAGAATATAAAATATGGATTGAAAAGATTGTTGATTTAAAGATTTTTATTCATTTTACATTTTTAATTTATAATTTTAAATTTTTACAATGAACACATTTGGCCACTTATTCCGGCTCACCAGCTTCGGAGAAAGCCACGGAGAAGCTATGGGGGCTGTCATAGACGGATGTCCGCCGGGGCTGGAACTTTCGGAATTCGATATTCAAAAAGAACTGGACCGCCGTGCTACGGGTCAAAGTTCTATCACCACTTCTCGAAAAGAACCGGAGAAATGCGAGATTCTATCAGGCATTTTTGAAGGCAAAACAACAGGCATGCCTTTAGCCGTTATAGTTAAAAATAAAGATCGAAGAGCAAAAGATTATTCCAACATCAAAGATGTATTTCGGCCCTCGCACGCGGATTTCGGATTTTGGAAAAAATACGGCATTCGCGATTATCGAGGAGGAGGAAGAAGTTCCGGACGGGAAACCATAGCCCGTGTTATAGGAGGAGCCGTGGCGAAAAAGATTTTATCTGAAACAAAAATTTTCGGATTTGCCCGGGCTATCGGAGGGGAGGAGTTTGAATCAGTTGATCCGGAGTTTATAGAAAAAAATCCGCTTCGAATGGCGGATAAAAAAGCATTTCCCGCAATGCTAAAAAAAGTTGAGGCGTTTCGTGACGAAGGAGATTCAATCGGAGGAATTATAGAAATTTGGGTTGAAAATCCTCCTGCAGGACTAGGAAATCCGGTATTCGGTAAACTGGAAGCAGAACTCGCTGGGGCTTGTCTTTCCGTAGGAGCTACAAAAGGATTTGAAATGGGAGAAGGATTTTCTTTAGCTGAAAAAAAAGGATCAGAAGCAAATGACCCGTTCAAAGCCGAAAAAGATAATATTAGGACGGAAAGAAATGCCAATGGAGGAATACTGGGTGGAATCTCAACAGGAGAAGATATCTGGTTCCGGGTAGCCGTAAAACCCACTCCCTCTATTGCAAAACCTCAAAAATCCGTTGATGTTCAGGGAAAAAACGTTGACCTGAAAATAAAAGGTCGGCATGACACCATAATCGTTCCCAGAATAATCCCGGTGTTGGAGGCAATGACGGCGATGGTGTTGGTGGACCAGGTGATGGCACAGAAAGCGCAATGTGAAATATTTTAAACAATTCTTTTATTGAAAATTTGAGTAGAAAAAATTAATCTGAAGAACCTTGGATTTAAGAATCTACTTTTCTAGATGATAAAACTGTTTGAGCGCCTCCTCTCTCCCCATAGATATTTTCCTGGAATTGCACGTTCCGCATATGGCTCTGGTTTTACCACGGACTTTTGTTATCCTGGGGGGGACTATGGCGTGGCAGTCATGGCAATAAACGGCTAATTTTAAAGTACCCCATTCCTCCTCCGGAGCGGACTTGAAATGGGCAACAACTTCCTCGTTCATGATTTCATGAACTGAATTGATAGCATTGTCCAGGTTTTGTACAGCCATGTCTCCGGAAGATTTCCCGGATTTTTGGGCTTCATGAAGATAAGAGTCTTGAGTTTGAGATGAAGATGTATCTGTCATTTTTCGTGAGGTGAAGGATGCTCAAAGAAGTTTCGCGCAGCTTTCTATTTTTCCATTTTAATGCTTAAAAACGCTGCAGTAAAACTAATAATTTGAGCGATAAAAGCTACATAAAATCCAAACCGAACTTCCGCAAACTCAAATTCCTGGGACATGGAAAAAAGGACCGACCACATGAGAATCAACAAAATTAGCTGTTCCAAGCCGATTAAAAGATAAAGCAGAGGCTCAGGAAAAGAAAGTTTTATTTTTCGATATTCTAAAAGCCGGTTAAGAAAAAACAGAGCAATGCACAGTGATAAAACAAAAATAAATATCCCGATTAAAAACCCTGTTCCTTCAAAAGCGTTGTAATAAAAAGAATTATCATAGAGCGGATTGGTCGTAAACCAAGGGAAAAAGCAAAAAATAGCCGTTATTAAATGAGCCCAAAAAATTATTTTAAGTTCAAAGGAAAGACTTTGATAGTTTTTATTGAGGGAAGCGTGCTTCATCTATATGAATCTTACTTTCGCTTTTGTTGAGGTCAAGCAGTAGTAATGAATCAACTTTATTATATTATTCATATACAATGGATTATCAATTGTCGAGATTTTCAAATTGACAAATAAGAATAAAATTATATAATCCCAAGTGCTTAAAAACACTTGACTTTATTATTTCATTATTTGATGTATAACATGACAAATGAAAACAGTTTATCCCCGGCATTCGATGCGGTGATGGAAGAAGCGGACCGGATAAGACAGCAGAGGCATGAAGATGAAATAAGAGATTTAAGAGCTCGGCGTAGGGCAAATATTTTAAAAGGGATGGGGTCAGTACTTGATATTTTTCCGTCTTTAAGATCACGCAAGAAAAAAGTACGCCGATTTTTACCGATGGAATCAGTCCAAAAGCATTTTGATGTCGTGAGAAGGGATATATTGAAGGCCATAGAAAACTGTCTTCAAGAGCATAGAATAACTCCACGGGAGTCTAGAATCATAAAGGCTAAAATTGAAAATTTATGTATAATGAATAGATAAATAAGGTTAATCATTATCCACCTGTTTCTAAAGCCACATCTACGGCAGAGGAAGCAGGGAATTTTTCTTTTACTAAATCCTTAGCTCTTTGGTTTATCATATTTGACTGCTGTAATCTTAAAATCATTATCTCAGGAATTTCACTAACATTTAACCAATCCTCTAATCCATTACGCCATGCTTCCACCAAATTAATTGCTTTTTCAAAATGTGGTAAAAATAAATCAACTAATATTTTTCTGCCAAAAGAATCCTTCCTTTCTAGATCTTGCTTCTGATTGGTTTGAGCCTTAAATCAGCGGTAGATCCTTCACATTTCTCTATTATCCATGAGCTTTTTTAACGTACCTGCTTCGAAATTGTTCAGGAACGTTTTCATTTCATATTTTTAGCGTTGAACGACCCTGATATGAGTTATAAATCGAATTACAAATTTTGGATTATCAAGCGAATGCGTATACAGTAATCATACTTTTAGTATTAATTTAGGAATGAATTATAGATCTTTTATCTTTGAAAAGTTTAACTTTAATAAATCTCAAAAAAAACTTACTTGCTCTTATTCTTTTGATTCCCAAGTTTTTTTCGAAGAAGAATTTATCTTTGATTTTGAATTTATTGATCACTACGGGGAAGAAGCACTGGAAAATGCCATTTTCGGCCTTTTCGTAATGTGCGGGGTTTCTTACTTCAAAGCCGCACTTCCGCCAAAGATTATGTTTCGAACCGGAGGATTGAATCAGGAACAAAAAAAATTCTTTGAAAAAATCTATCGGTTAGGGCTAGGGGAGTTTTTTTACACGAACGGTATTGATCCGAGAGGAAAAGTGAACTTTGAACAATTACGAATTAAAGAAAATCAGAAATCAAATACTAAATCGAAAATCGAAAATCAAAAATCAAAAATCAGCGGCAGTCTTGTCCCTATCGGAGGCGGCAAGGATTCCCTTGTTACCGCAGAGATCCTTGAATCAGCTGGCGAAGATTTTGAAACCTGGACAGTGGGGGATAAAGAATTACTGAATAAATTATGTGTTCATGTAGGCAAGCCGCATATCAAGATTTATCGAAAAATTTCCCCGAAATTATTGGAACTAAACAAAAAAGGAGCCTTGAACGGCCATGTGCCGATTTCGGCTATATTATCATTTCTATCAGTCGTGACGGCTATTTTAAGAGGCAAGAAAAATATCATTTTTTCCAACGAATCCTCAGCTAATGAAGCTAACCTGGAGTTTCACGACCAGAAAATAAACCATCAATATTCAAAAACCCTGGAATTTGAAAAAGATTTTCAGGATTACACTCGAAAATTCATATCTCCGGAAATTCAATACTTCTCCCTTTTGCGCCCATTAACAGAGCTCAAGATTGCACAAATTTTTTGTACAAGACTTTTCGATAAGTATGAAGGTTATTTTTCTTCCTGCAATCGGAATTTTCATATTGCCCCTACTTCCGACTTTGTACCCGTTTGGTGCGGAGAATGTCCAAAGTGTGCTTTTGTTTTTGCCATATTTTCGCCTTTTCTTGAGCGGGAAAAATTATTGAACTTATTTGGAGGAAAAAATTTGTTTGCAGATCCTGAACTGGATGAAACATTTAGAGAATTACTTGGATTAAGCGGCTCGAAGCCTTTCGAATGTGTGGGAGAAATTTCTGAAGTCCGAAAGGGTCTTTCGTTAGCCAAAAATACAGAAAATTGGCCGGAACTTGAAAAATTCAAGTTTTCGAATCCAAACTATGATTTTGAAAGATTCTCATCTCATGTAATACCGGAAAAGTTTGAGAAAATATTGAAGAATTTATTATAAAATTTAGAATTTCAGTAATGCAAGATGAACTTTCTATCCGTTGGCATTCTCGCGCCGGACAAGGAGCGGTCACTGCGGCCGGTTTTTTAGCCGAAGCGATGGGGAAATTCGGCTACAAAGTACAGAGTTTTCCGGATTTTGGGGCAGAAAAAAGGGGGGCGAGCGTAGTGGTTTTTAATCGGGTTTCGAAAAAAGCAAAAATTCTGGATGATCCGGCTCATTTGACCCATGTAGATCTGGTAATATTGTTGGATTCAACTTTGATTGGAGCTGAGCTAAATTATGATGATGTATTGAAAGGCTTGAAAGAAAGCGGGATTCTTTTTATCAATACGGCTAAAAAAGAGTCATCGGGCTTTAATGAAAAATACAAAGGAAAAATATTCCACCTAAACGCCACTCAAATTGCCCTTGATACAATTGGAAGAAATATTCCGAACGTGGCTATGATAGGAGGCGTGGCGAAGGTTTTAGATATTGATCTTAAGGAGATGAGAACAATATTAAAAGAACATTTATTGCATTTTTTCCCTCCGAAATTGGTTGAAAAAAATCTTGAAGGATTTGATCTTGGATACGGGGGAATCATCCAAATTAAAAATTATTAAAAAATGTCTAAAAAATCTATAAAAGAACTCCGCGCGCTTCACTCAAAAATCCCAGACAGTAAAACTTCCTGGAAAGAATTTGAAGTGGGAGGCGGTACGGTATTAGATACGGGGAATTCAGAGCTTTATAGTACGGGAAATTGGGTGCCGAAAAAACTTTGTTTTAATAAAGAAAACTGTATCAATTGCGGGCTCTGCTGGCCTATTTGTCCGGATGATGCAATTATCCTGGATGAGAAAGGGAATATGACGGGAGTGGATTTGGACCACTGTAAAGATTGTGGAATGTGTGTGGAAGTCTGCCCGGCAAATAAGGCTCCAGATAAAACAAAGCATGCTTTATATTTTAAGGAAGATTATCGAGATGACTTTTAAATAGAATTTAATTAAAAAAAATGTCTCACAAAATCACCAAACGTACTGAAAAAGTTTTAGACGGAAATCATTCCGCTGCAGAAGCCCTGCGGCAGATAAATCCGGATGTTTTCGGCTATTACCCTATTACGCCAACCAGTTATATTGGGCAAAAATTTTCAGAATTTGTCGCCGATGGAGAGGTAGATACAGAATATGTTTCTGTTGAGTCAGAACATGCTGCTATGTCGGTTTGTGTGGGGGCTGCGGCTGCAGGCGGGAGAGCCTGTACTGTTACGGCTTCACAAGGATTACTGCTTATGACAGAAGTACTTTTTAATGCGGCAGGAAGCAGGCTGCCTATTGTCCTGATCAGCGGAAACCGGTCACTTTCCGCCCCGCTTTCCATCCACTGTGATCACAGTGATGCGATGGCAGTTCGGGATGCGGGTTTTATCCAGCTTTTCGCAGAGAATGCGCAAGAGGTGTATGATTTTTTACTGTGCGCCTACCGGATTGCGGAAGACAAAAAAGTCAGGACGCCCATCATGGTAACGATGGACTGTTTCCAGACTACGCACACAAGCATGAATGTCCTGTTAGAATCGGATAAAGAAGTAAGAGATTTTGTAGGAGAGCCGATATTAGTAAATCCTTTGCTTGATGTAGCACACCCGGTGGCTCATGGATGTTTTGATAAACCGGATTTTTACATGGAGCATCGACGGGCGCAGTTGGAGGGAATGAAAAACGCGGTACCAAAAATAAAAGAAATTTTTGGGGAATTTGCCAAAAAATTCGGCCGGGGGTCAGCACAGTTGCTTGATGAGTATAAGACAAAAGATGCGGAAGTGGGGATAGTCGTGCTGGCTTCCACAGCCGGGACAATTCGGCGTAGTATTGATTTGCTCCGAAAAAAAGGAACAAAAGTCGGAATGATCCGCCCAAAAGTATTTCGCCCGTTCCCCAAAGAAGACCTGAAAAAAAGTTTATCAAGATTTAAAAAAATACTAGTTTTGGATCGCATGACCCCAGAAGGGGTTTCATTTGGAGCATTAGGCATGGAAATTTCCGCGATTTTTGCAGGTGAAGTATGTTCCCCCATCATTAAAAACGCAATTTACGGATTAGGATCCAGGGAAACAACATATGAGGATTTTGCGGAAATGGTGGAGAAATTTGATAATCTTCCAGAAGAGCCGATGTGGATTAATTTGAGGGATAGTTGACCGTTTGTTTTTTTCTCACAATCCTAATCTCATTAATTTTCTCCGGAAAATCATGTTCGGCAAAATCTTCCAGTAGTTCGTGTGTACGAAGAAATAACTCTGAACCGGCAGCAGAATTTTCCGTAGCAATGCTGAGTACACCGTGTTCAAATTTTTGAAGATGCCACATATCGGCAAAATCGGCATACTTTTTCCTGAGAATATTTCGGACTTTTTCACACATTATAGAAGCAAGTACCTGATCAGAAAGCTTGTATTTTTTAGCGGCTAAAAGGAGGAAATCGCCGGCGCGTTGGAAAGCCATTGAGAGATATTAGATGTAACAAACAATAATAATTAAAAACTATTTAGGCATTGTAATTTGATGAAGAAAATTCATGAAGGATTACTCTCTGTCTCCCAAAATCCCCATCGGGCACATAGGCCGGGTAAACATAAGGGCTATTATATTTAGTATTATTAATAAATGCGTCATCACTTGTGGAACATTGCCTCGATGGACCGCAATCGTAGCAACAAGGAGTATTACCAATAAACCCAAAAGCGAAAATTTATAAAGCCATTTCGGAAAAAACTTACCAAGGGTCACAACAATAGCTCCGCCAATTTCTACAATGACCACAACCCAATAGGCAACAAGCTCCAAAGTCCCGGAAAGCCCCAATTTTGCCTGCAATAAACCATGAAACATATTCGGATTCATGAGTTTTATAATTCCCGAAACCAAAAAAAGGACTACCACCCCCAATCGAATTAACCCAAGGGCAAGAGCCGGGTTATCACAATGCCCTTCCTATGTACAACAGTTACAAGTCTTTTTCATTTTTGTTTGAAATAAGGAAATAAAAAGAATGATATCAGTATACCGAATAAAAGTACTTCAAGAAATAATTAAACTTTTTCCAGTCATTTCCTTTGGTTGCTCAATACTCATCAACTCACAAATTGTCGGCGCAATATCAGCCAAAGT
>CAYVJW010000030.1:0-15757 GCA_964451885.1 uncultured Candidatus Peribacteria bacterium
TCGCATGCTTCGGTGGGGCTTAGCAGGTTGGGGTTCTCTGCGGCGGCTTTTGGAGTGATCGGGACGGATGAGAACGGGAATTTTATTAAGAACATGCTCAAAAAGAACAAAGTAAACACGGATTTTTGTACGGAAAAAAGAGGGGGTAGCAGTTTTTCGGTAATCATTACGTCCTTTAGGGGGGATCGGACTGTCCTTCATCAGAGAACAACCCATCGCGATTTTGGCGAAAATACTATTTTGAATGCTCCTGCGTGTCGGGCAATTTACGTCAGCCATCTTTATGACAAAGCACAGAAGATTTTGTTTGAGATACCGGAGTGGAAGGCAAGGAGCAAGCGACAAGGGGCATTACAAAAACAGAGATTGGTTTTTTGGACACCGGGAAAAACACAGTTTAGGACGGGGTTTGATGCTTTTAAGTTTTTATTTCCCCATATTGATTATTTGATTCTTAATCGGGAAGAGGCAGAATCTTTTACGAAAATTTCTTCAAGAGAAATTCAGTATGCAAAGGCTCCCCCTTCTCTCATTGGGGAAAAGGTAGATATCTTTGCTCCCGAATATGCTCAAAAAACTATTGGCGATGTGCGAGAAATAGCGAAAAAATTTTTGGCTGCGGGTGTTGAAAATATAATTATCACAGATGGTAGAAAAGGCGCTCAGCTTTTTAATAAAAAAGAACATCTGTTTGTTCCTACTTTTGCCGAACCGCCGTTTTGTACTCTGGGGGCGGGGGATGGTTTTGCGGTAGGGGTAATGGGGGCAAGGCTGAGGGGAGAGGGTTTTCGTACCCAGCTGTGCTGGGGGCATAAGAATGCTGCTGCCGTGGTGGAACAATTCGGGGCGGAAGGGGGGTTGCTTACGTTGGAGCAGATAGAAAACATGTCGTAGGGGAGTGCTCCTTATGGGGACCCTTTTTAAACAGGGTAACCACAAGGGATTGCCTCTACGGGAAAAACCATTGGGGATAGGTGAATATTTTAATTTTGCATTTTTAATTTTAAATTTTAAATTTATTTTCATGTTCACTGGAATCATTGAAGACATCGGCACTATAGAAAAAATAGAAGGAAACTTATTCACCGTTTCTCATCATTATGAGGAGGTGTTTAAAATGGGGGAGTCTGTAGCTCTTTCGGGGATGTGTGCGACGATTATAAAAATCATCAAAGATACTTTCACGGTTGAAATTATGAAAGTGTCCCGGGACAGAACTATCTTTGGAGAAATAAAAGAAGGAGAAAGAATTAATATTGAGCGCCCTGTCAAAATGGGATCAAGGAACTCCGGGCATTTTGTGCTGGGGCATGTGGACCAAGTAGGGAAGGTGCTTGAGAGGAAAACCGTCGGGGATTATGTGTTTTTCCGAATATCCGTATTGTCGAAAAATCAAAAATTATTAGTACCAAAGGGATCGGTTTCTGTAGATGGAATATCTCTGACAGTTTCGGAGTTGGGCAAAAACTTTCTTGAAGTATCCATTGTTTCCCATACTTTGTTGCATACTACGTTGGGAGAAAAAAAGGCTGGAGATAAGGTGAATTTGGAGTTTGATGTTTTGGGGAAATATGTTTGTCAATTAACCCATTCGACAGGCTCAGGGGCTATGACAATTTTTGACTTTTGAATTTTGAATTATCCATTATGGATTTCCTCAATTTGGCTGCTGATCTTGCTTCTCGGGTTGACCCGCATTTAACTGTGCCGAATCCGCGTGTGGGGTGTGTGATTGTTCGTGAGGGTAAGGTAATTGCCACCGGTGTGCATGAAAAATTCGGCGGGTCGCATGCCGAACAAAATGCACTAGCAAACTCCTCCCCTTACGAACGGGAGATCGGGATGGGTTTTTGGCACGATTGTGAAGTTTATCTCACTCTTGAACCCTGCGACTGCTTTCCTGGCAAAAAAACACCAAGCTGCACGGATTTATTAATTGAGGCCAGACCGAAGAAAATTATCATTGGGGCTTTGGATGCGAAGTTTGGAGGAAAAAATGTAGAAAAAATAAAGAACGCGGGAATTTTGGTTGAGTTTCGGGAGAATGAAAAATGTAAAGCGCTAAATCCATTCTTTAAAAAATTTATCACTACCGGTTTTCCGTATTTAACTTTGAAAATCGCGCAAAGCCTGGACGGGAAAATAATAAATCCGCATGGAAAATGGATCACAAATGAATTGTCGAGAAAAAGAGTCCATGAAATGCGCGCTAATTATTCGGCTATTTTAACAACGGTGGCAACAATTCTTGTGGATGATCCGCTGTTGGACTACCGAGTTCCAACATCCAAGTCAAAAAGACTTGGACAATCGTTTGGGGTTTTTGGTACGAACTTAAAGAATTTCTCTAACCCCCAGCTCATCATACTCGGAAAAAAAGAAAAAATTCCCAAAAGTGCGAAAATATTTTCAATCCCCGACCGGAAAATACATTTTTTTGAAGAGTGCGATTTATCGGCTGTTTTGGCCGAGTGCGGAAAAAGAGGAATTGACAGCATAATGACTGAATGCGGGCAGGTAATGAATTCGGAACTGTTGAGGAATAATTTGGTAGACGAAATATTGCTTTTTATTGCGCCGAAGGTTTTTGGGGGCAATGTTAAGGAAGCTTTTAATTGTGATGTTGATTGTGGGAGATTTGAGTTGGTGAAAGTTGGAAATTTGGATGGAGACATGTATTGTAAGTATCGAAAAAGCCCTTCCAATAAATGAGAGTAATATTAGACGGTTTTGTTTATTTCTTCTTGGTATTGTTAATTTACACTCTTATTACCATCTGGCCGGTTTGGGAGTTTTTAAGGTATGATTTTTTGACCGGGAAGCATCTGATTATCTTTACAAATGAAGCCGAGGCGCGTCCCTGTGGAGGGTTTGTAACGGCTGTGGGGACTTTTCGGGTTTCTCCGTTTGAACTGGAATTTAAAAATGTTTATGCCTTTGAAAATAAGGGCTTGGGGGAGGCGGAGTATCCGTTGACAAAAGTTGCTTCCGAGAAGATGTTCTGGGATCTGGGACTCAGCTCGAATTTGAAAGCTTGCAGTGACGCATTTAGAAGTGCGTATGAGGAATTGACCGAAGAAGACATTTCACATGTTGTATTAGTGGATTTTTCAACGGTTGAAGAGGTCTTTTCTCTTTTTGGGGGGATGAGTCTGGGAGAAGATTATATTGAAGCAAAAAATTTATTTGCTTTGCTTACCAGGAAGGTTGCCGACGTAGATCGGCATGATGAGGAAGCGTTGCAAAACAGGAAAAAGCCTTTAGCCGAACTTGGTAAAAAATTAATTTTCAGATCATTTTTTAATCCCACTATCCCACCGCGTATAACACGAATTGTCAGGAAAAATTTGAAGCTTGGGAAAATATATACGGAAAAAATATCTCCGGTTGTAAGTCCCGAAAAGAATGATTTTTATGTGTCAGAGTGGAATTTGGGAGGAGCGAAAACTTCCCGCTTTCTTAAAAAGACATTGAAAGTTCTAGCCAGAGAGGATTTGCCCGGAAAGTGGACGGCTGCGATAATGTTCACGGCTGAGAATCTGGGAGGTATAGATGAGCCTGTTTCTCAGGATTGGAAAGGGGTATTTGAAGTTCAGATGCCGGAATATTTGGGTGGGGAAAAGATGTGGCTGGAAACTGAGATTGTCCCGGGGGAGATATTCCAAAAAGAATTCTTATTTACTGATTTCCGTTTTCCGAAAAATCGGATTTATTATGATTTTTTCAGCGTTTTTAAGCCGCGCGGTCAAAAACTTTATATTGATTTCAGCCTTTCTCTTTTTCCCCAGAAAACTTATAAAAACCCTTCTTTTCCAACCCATGAAAATGTCGGAGAGTTTTTTGGAGAGGCGGAAAATGTTAGGAACGAGTTTACCTGGAAAGAAAGCACGGATATGATTCCTCCTTTTATTACGCTTCATGAGTTTATACCGAGAGAAGTAGTTGCCAAGCAGACCCAAATAACTGGCAATGCCAATTTATTTGCGGAAATTCATTTCAATGAAAAGATAAGGACGAAAGATGATTTTAAGGCGTTTTTGGTTGACCGGAATTTTACAAATGAAGAAGTTTCAGAAAATCCGGTGCTAAGGTTTTATGAGCTTTTAGGGGATGGAAGGACGTTGATTTTGGGATTTAACCGTAAAGTGCCGCAGTTGGAGGAGCGGTATTATTTGGAGATTTCGGGGGTGGTGGACTTTTGGAAGAACGAGATTGATGGGGGGCAGAGGACGTTGATAGAGAGGTAGAGGAGAACTTGTGTGTTCGCTCTTTTTGGACAGACATATTTTTGGGCAGACACATAGGTTTGTCCCTACGGGGATTTAATTTTATTAAACACTCCACCTTTCCCTAATATAAACCCTTCACTAAAATCCGGAGCATATATCTTCGTCTCCTTACAGTTCTCCAACTCTTGCATTTTTTCTCTAAAAACATTGATCTGTGTTTCTTCTCCGTGGACACAGAAAATCGTTTTCGGATTTCCGCAATTGTTGGCATATTTGAGCAGATCTGTTTGGTCGGCGTGTCCGGAAAAAGCGTTGTAAATCACTACTTCTGCGTTTATTTCATACGGGGTTCCAAATATATGAACTGGGCTTTCTTTTTCCACTAGTTTTCGGCCGAGGGTGTGTCGGGCCATAAAGCCGACAATTAAAACGGTGTTTCGGCTGTCTGAGATTTGATTTACCAAGTGATGCCGGATGCGTCCGGCTTCGCACATGCCACTGGCGGAAATGATGATCGCAGATCCCGGAAAATGATTGAGGGCTTTTGATTCATCTACGCTTCTGGTGAATTGAACATTATGTTCTTCACTAAACGGGTCTTTCTCTAGGCCCATCAAGTGTGCAAGTTCTTTATCAAAGCATTCGGAATGAAGACGGAATATCTCTGTAACGCGTGTGGCTAAAGGAGAATCTACAAAAGTAGGCAGTTTTGGGATTTTCCCGGACATAATCAAGGTGCGCAGAACATATAAAATCTCTTGTGTCCGTTCAACAGCGAATGCTGGGATCAATATTTTCCCTCCCCGTTCTGCGGTTCTATTGATGGTATCGGCCAAATGTTTCTCAACGGCTTGTATTTCATCATGAAATCGGTTTCCGTAGGTTGATTCGGTAATCAGAGCATCGAGGTTTTTGAGTTGAATCGGATCTTTCAGGATTGGCAGATCATGTCGTCCCAGGTCTCCGGTAAATCCCAGTCGGATGTCTTGTTGGGTTTCTTCGTCAAAAATTTCCCATTCTTCCACAGCTGATCCCAAAACATGTCCTGCGTCGTGGAAAGTAACATGTGCATGTGGAGCGACCGGAATCCGTTGTTCGTAACTTACCGAACGGAAAAGTGTGATTGCTTTTTCCGCGTCCGCGGTAGTGTAAAGAGGCTCTGCGTCAGGCACTTTTCTTTTTTTTCGGAGCCACTCGGCGTCTTTCTCTTGGATATAAGCTGAATCTTTTAGAATAATTGAACAAAGGTCTCGTGTGGCATGGGTGCAATAAATAGGGCCTTCAAATCCGTTTTTTACGAGATTCGGAATGGCTCCCGAGTGGTCAATATGGGTGTGGCTCAAAACCAAGGCATCTATTTCTGCCGCATTAAAAGGCATGTTCAGGTTTCGTTCTATGGATTTTATACGATGTCCTTGGAAAAGCCCGCATTCTAGCAGTATTTTTTTTCCGTTGATATGCAAAAGGTGCTTGGATCCCGTAACCCCCTTTGTGGCGCCGAAGAATTCGATTTTCATTTTTTTTAATATTTTATTATATTTTTACTAAGATATCAATTTTTTAGCAAGAGGGTTTTTATTCTTTTGATTCGAAGCAAAAGCTTGTTACTAGAAACGCCAATGCCGGGAGGGAAAACCAAAATTGGTAGTAGTCAATCAAAATTTGAGCCACTAATGACTCTTCATAGATTTGTATCTCTTGGGCAAAAAGCATGCCTTCGACAAAAGAGTTTCCGGAAAGGTAAATTAATAGGGTAGAGAGTAATAATATAGCTGAAAGCGCTGAAAATCCGGCATGAATTCCAGTTCTTACTGCCCAGTGGTTATGTCTTTCTATGGAAACGTGAAATCCGCTTTTTACGACTAAAACCACCACGGCCAATAAAAGTAGAATGATTCGGATGGAAGCAAAAACTTCTATTTCGTGTTCTCCCATGAGTTGTTGTACTCCGGGAGAAAGATCGAAAATAAATTTTTTAAAGATACTCGAAAGCCCGTCTGCCGTCAGGATGGCAATGTAGATGGATAAAATGAGTTTTATGGTTGCCGATTGTCCGAGTAAAAAATGATAGGCAAAGAGTATTACAAATGCGGAAACAAGGACAAGGTTCCAGGTGAGTGCTATTTCCATTCTTAGAAAAGGATAACGATGATTAGGTATTTTTACAACTTGACGTTGTTTGGAGGAATCCTTTTTTCGGGCTCATAAATTTGATATCACACAGTCGATATGTTATAATAATATGAAAATCTTTTTTTTCCATGCCCCTTCCCCAGATCCTCTCCTTTGCATTTATCAGTTTGATTCCCATTTTGGGATGGTTGAGGTTTTTTCATAAAAAACAGCCCGAGAAAAAGTCTTATGTGGTGTTGACGTTTGTTGCGGGGATGCTTTCTGTTCTTCCTATAAAGCTGTATGAGAAATATTGGAATACGGCGGTCGGATATTTTGAGCATTTTAATTTATTCCAGTATTTGGCTGATCTGGTCGATTTTCCGACAATTTCAAAGCTTTTGGCATATATATCGGTTCATACGATTATTGCGGTGAGCCTTTTTTTATTTGCAGCTGTGCTGATGTTTTTTTTGGAGATTTTTTCCGGGGATAATACGGTGGAAGTTTATCGTCGGAAAGTAGCGAAGATATTGGAGGCTCCGATGTTTTTCATAGTGGTGGGAATTCTTTGTGGGGTTGTGGCTTATTTTTTTGCTATGACGTTGTCTCAAAAAATTTGGTTTTTTGTTGTTGTGGGAATGCTTGAAGAATTTATAAAACATCTTGTTCTTCGTTTTACGGATGATGAAAAAATAAGGTCAGTCGATGATGCTCTTGAGTTTTCTATCATTGTGGCGTTGGGATTTGTGTTTGTGGAAAATATCCTCTACTTCGGAAAGGTGGGGAGTGGAGGAATTTCAGGGTTTGTTATGGGATGGTTTATGTTGCTTCGTTCCACTGTTTCTGTTGTAGCCCATATTTGTTTTTCGGCTATTTTGGGGTATTTTTACGGAGTTGCCCGGTTTGCAAAAGAGTTTTATCAAATGGAACAAAAGGAGGGACGGCATCCTGTTTTACAGAAAATGCATCAGATATTATTTTTGAAGGGGGAAACATTGTTCCATGAGGAAAAAATGATGGAGGGCATGTTGGTGGCGATGGGGCTTCATGCGGTTTTCAATGCTTTTCTCGAATATGGCAAATCGATTATGATAATTCCGCTTATGTTTTTACTTTTTTTGTGTATCCTGCAATTATTCCACAAGCGGCGATTGCAGGCACAAATTAACAATTAACAATTAACAATTAATAAATAATAAATAATAAATAATATATAATATAAAAATTAATTTTATGAAAAAACCTGCAAAAAACATTTTCGATGTTCTTCCAAATTACAAAGCCCGAATTGGAGTCATGGGGTCGGCTTCTGGTTATGTGATGCGCAATCCGAAAGCCGTTGAGGCATCTCGCGAGGTGGGGCGACAGATTGCACAGAACAATTGTGTGTTGGTCAACGGATCTTGTCCTGGGCTTCCGGATGAGGCTGCTAAGGGGGCAAAAAGTATGGGAGGAGAAACTTTCGGGGTTTCTCCGGCTATTTCTATAATATCGCATCTTAAAAAATATAAATCCCCCATTGAGCACTATGACGGGTTTTTATTTACGGGTCTTGGGCTGATGCAGCGGGATATTATTAATATCCGTTCGTGCAACGGGGTGATAATTCTTCCGGGAGGGACAGGGACTCTGAATGAATTTACAGTGGCTTATGACGAAGGAAAACCCTTGGGTATTTTAACGGGATATCCGGGTGTTTCCAATCATATAAAAGAAATTTTAAAGTTCTGCCATAGGAAAGTGACCAACAGAATGGTTTTTTCCTCTGATCCGAAAGAACTGGTGCGAAAATTGATAAAAATCATGAAAGAAGCGGAGGTTTCGGCTGTTTTAGATGATTATCTGGTTGGGGATAAGGGGGTGGTGACGAAGATTGAGGAGAAGCATGAAGAATAACAAATTCAGGATTATATCCTATTTACTGAAGCTTCTCCTGTAGCATCCCTATCACTACAGGAGGATTCGCCGCTCCCTTGGATTTTTTCATCACCTGTCCCATAAGGAACTGAAGCACTTTTTCATTTCCGGATTTATAATCCTCTGCCACTTTTGGATTTTCGGTAATTACCTCGTCCACCCATTTTTCCAACTCCCCGATGTCTGATACCTGCTTAAGTCCCAACTCTTTCATCAATTCTTTAGCTGTTTTATTGGTCTCCATCGCCTTTTTCAAAATCTCCTTAGCGCCACTGGAAGAAATCTTTCCTTCTTTCGTTAGATTCATAACATCTGTTATATGCTGAGGAGAGATATATGTTTGATGCCAACGGACATCTGCCAGAACAACCGTAAGAATTAAATTTGCCGCTTTTTTCGGCTCTCCGGAAAGATCGGCTGCTTTCTCAAAAAACTCTGAAAGCTTTCGACTTTCTGCCAATTTTAGAGCATCTTGCCTATTGATTCCGTATTCTCCTTGATAACGGTTAAATTTGGCCAATGGCAGCTCTGGAATAGAACGTTCTATGTCTTCAATTTCTGTTTCGGAAAAAGTTAATGGTGGCAAGTCCGGTTCTGGAAAATAACGGTAGTCGTTAGCTGATTCTTTTTCGCGCAATATGCGGGTTTTTTCTTCTTCATCAAGCCACCCGACTGTACTGTCGAATTCCGGAGGAGTTCCCGCTTCCCATAATTTTTTTTGCCGAGCGATTTCATATTTCACCGCCTTAAAAAGCGAAGTAAAAGAATTCAAGTTTTTTATTTCTGCTCGAGGATATAACTTTTCTTCTCCCTTTGGGCGCAAAGAAACCGAAGCATCAAACCGCATCATTCCTTTTTCCATATCGGCCCTAGAGGCTTCTACAAACCGTAAAATTTTTTGAATTTCTTTCGCAAAAACTTGGGCTTCTTCTGCAGAACGGATATCCGGGTCAGTGACAATCTCAACGAGAGGTGTTCCCGCACGGTTGTAATCACACAATGTTCCTGACCGAGTATGCGTTAACTTTCCGGCATCATTTTCCAGATGTACTCTGGTAATGCCTATAACAATTTTTTTTTCGTTGATTTCAATCGTCACTTCGCCTTTCAAAGAAATTGGCTGGTCGTATTGGGAAATCTGAAACCCAGAAGGAAGATCCGGATAAAAATAATTTTTCCGATCAAATTTCGAAAACTTCTGAATTTTGCATCCAAGTGCTGCTGCACCTCGAATGCCTTTTCTGACCGCTTCTTTATTAATCACGGGTAGCATCCCTGGCCATCCCATACAAACTGGACAAATCCGCGTATTGGGTATTGCTTCGAAAGCATCGTTGTCACAGCCGCAGAAGAATTTTGACTTAGTCGAAAGTTGGGCGTGGATTTCGAGGCCGATAATAGACTCAAGGTTCATATTTGGTTAATTTTTCTTGTTTGTATTGTATGGATAATAGGGGCATAAACAAATTTTCCTCATAAATATTGCTTTTTTCCTTGAATTCTGGTATTTATTAACCACTACAACTGATAACCCCTTCCTTCCCATGTGCGGAATCATCGGCATTTCAAAAACACAAGGAGACGCTTCATTTGAAACCTACGATGGGCTTCTTCCCCTTCAACACAGAGGCCAGGATTCTGCCGGAATTGTTAGTTTTGATGGTATGCATTTCCATGTACGAAAAGCAAATGGTCTGGTAAAAGACGTTTTTCGGCAGGAACACATGGAAGAATTAAAGGGGCAAATGGCCATTGGACATGTACGTTACCCTACAGCAGGGGGTTTGTCGGCCAAAGAAGCTCAACCCTTTTTTGTAAATGCCCCATTCGGAATTTATCTGGTACATAATGGTAATCTGACAAATACGGAAGCACTTCGCGAAAAAATACAAAGCCAGTACAGGCGGCATCTGAAAACTGATTCTGACTCGGAAGTCCTTCTTAATATTTTTGCAGACAAATTATACAGGGTGCTCAAAGCCGAACCAAATATCAGCTATCGAGACATGGTTTTCCGGGCAGCAGAAAAAAGCATGAGCGATATAACAGGTGCTTATTCTGTCATTGCCATTATTGATAAGATAGGGCTTTTTGCTTTCCGAGACCGGGCAGGAATTCGTCCTCTGGTTTGCGGAAAAAGATCGACTCCCCTCGGAAACGAATGGATATTTGCATCTGAGGATGTAGCCATAAAGGCGCTTGGCTTTGAAGTTGTACGGGATATCAAACCGGGAGAAGCTGTTTTGATTACTCCGGAAGGAGAAATGGTTTCAAAAATCTGCGCTCCGGGACGTCTTTCTCCTTGTATATTCGAATATGTTTATTTGGCACGTCCGGATTCTATGCTTGACGGCATTTCTGTATACAAAGCTCAATTGCGTATGGGTAGTCACTTGGCCGGTAGAGTTAAAGCTGCCAACCTGGAAATTGATTCCGTGATTCCTGTTCCGGACTCTGCACGTCCCGTGGCGCTTGAAATCGCTCAACAATTGGGTATGAAATATCGAGAAGGGCTGATAAAAAATAGATATGTCGGGCGGACGTTTATCATGCCGGGAAACAAAATCCGTCAAAAATCTATTCGCCAAAAACTGAATCCCATAGAACTGGAGTTTCGGGATAAAAATGTACTGCTTGTTGATGATTCGATAGTCAGGGGAAATACCATGAAGAGAATCGTCGAAATGTGTCGGGCAGCGGGAGCGAAAAAGGTTTTTGTAGCTAGTGCCGCCCCTCCTATTGTAAACCCCTGTGTATACGGAGTGGACATGCCTACCAGGAAAGAACTGGTAGCTGCCGGCCTTTCCTTAGAAGAAATAAAAAAACTTTTGAATGTAGATGAACTTTTTTATCAAACGGTGGAAGATCTTATAGATTCGGTTAAATACGAAAAAGCAAAAGTTGAAAAATTTTGTACGGGATGTTTTGATAAACGTTACGCTACTAAAGAAGTAACCGAAAAATATCTTCAAGAGGTGGAATTAAACGGAAGGGGGGCTGCTCAGCAAGAAGCAAGTGGAGATTCGCCGTTGATTGCAATATAGAAAATAAGGGCCGCCCCGGAAACTCCGGGACGGCTGTTGATAGGGAAGCCGGTTTTCAGTTTCGCATCGATTGGAGGTATATCCCCGGATCCTCAGGTCGATGTTGGTGCCGAGGCAGTGCACCGTTACTGGGATATTTGATGGATATGTACAGCACAAAGCCGTACCAGCTCATGCCAAACAAGAAACATAGGAACTCAAACATTTCGTTTTCTCCTCTCGGGTTCAATGTTTATTACTTTTCTCCGCTCCAATAGGTCATTCCCAAAAGGAAAGGGAGAAGAAACCAGACAACACCGGTAAGGTCGATCATTTCAGGTGTGGTACGAACCTCCTTTCGAAATAGCTTATAAAGAACAGGCTTCCTGATAACGAGAAGCTTACCTTTCTGGTGAAGGGATGACTTCATGTATTATCGAATTAATGATGTGTTTATAGCTATTCATAAATGCTTGTCAATACAACATTGAACCAGATTTTTTTCTAGTTCTTTAAATACAACCTTCATTTCCTCTATCGATTCCACCCGGATCAATCGATCTCTGTATTTTCCTGCATTTGGAATTCCCCGGATGAAATGTGCAAAATGTTTTCTGAGCTCAAGCATTGCCCATTTTTCGTTTTTAAATTCGGTAGAAAGCTGTGCATGCCGTCTGAAGAAATTGAGTTGAACATTTAGAGGTGGCTTTGGAGGAACTGGCTTTCCATCAAATGCCGCTCGCGATTGTGCAAAAATCCAGGGATTTCGAAGAGCCGCTCGCCCAATCATTATCCCATCTAAATTTTCCAATCTTTCAACCGCCGTTTCAGCAGAGGTGATATCGCCGTTTCCGATGACCGGAATATTCAGATGATCTTTTACTTCATAAATTCTTTCCCAATTCGCCGTTCCGGAAAACTTTTGTTTTGTAGTTCTTCCGTGGATTGCCAATGCGGAAATCCCTGCTGATTCAAAACTTTTTGCTGTTGTGATCAAATCCTGGTCATTATAAAATCCCAAACGCATTTTTACAGAAACAGGCAGAGAAGTTGAAGTTACTAGTTTTTCAATCATTTTAGCCGATGTAGCCGTATCTTTTAGCAGTGCCGAGCCGTGCCCGCTTCCGATAACTTTTGGAGAAGGGCAACCAAAATTTAAATCTATACCGTCCGCCCCATAATCTTCAACAACTTTTGTCGCATCAATAAAAGACTGTAGGTTAGATCCGAATAACTGAATACAAAAATATTTTTTTTCTTCCGGTGCAAACTCTATCATTCTCAGTGTTTTTTCATTTTGCCTGCGAAGGGCTTCTGCTGAAATCAATTCGGAAACCAGAACTGTAGATGGCTCAATCTCACGAATCAGTCTTCGGAACGGGCTTTCCGTGTAGCCGGCCATGGGAGCGAGGATGAGGATAGGATGAGGGATGGTATTCCAAAAGTTCTGCTTTGTCATTTTCTAAAGTACCTCTGGTGCTAACGATACTATTTTCTGAAACCCCTTTCCTCTCAATTCCCTTGCAATAGGCCCAAATACGCGAGTTCCTTTCGGTTGATTTTCATTATTAATAATTACCACGGCATTTTCACCAAATCTCAGGGAAGATCCGTCTTTTCTTTTTATCGTAGATTTTTGCCTTACGATCACTGCTCTCTCAACAGATTTCTTTTTTACTACTCCTCTTGGGGCAGCATTTTTCACGCTCGCCACAATAACATCCCCCACTCGCGCATATCTGCGCCGGGAACCTCCCAAGACCTTTATACACATTACTTCCTTTGCCCCGGAGTTATCTGCTACTTGAAGCCGGCTTTGCATTTGAATCATTGTAATTAAATGGTTAATTGTTAAATGGCTATTGTCCGGGTTTATATTTTTGGGGCTTTATAACCATTTAGCCATTTTGAGTACCTACGATGCCACCAACACCCACGATTTCCTTTTAGAAATAGGTCGTGTCTGTTCAATCACTACTTTATCTCCCACCTTAGCTGTTTGATTTTCATCATGTGCCAAAAACTTACGGGTAAACCGATATCGCTTCTTATATTTCGGATGGGTTCGATATTCATTTACTTCAATTTTTATCGTTTTAGAACCAGAAATTTTAGTCACTACGCCTTTTTTAGTAATCATTTTAATTAAATGGTTAATTGTTAAATGGCTATTTGAGTATTATATTTTAGATGCATTCGCCTTTTGTTCGAGCAACAACGTCAAAATTCTCGCAACTGTTTTCCTCTGTTTCAAAATCTCAGCCGTATTTTTATTTTGTCCGGTTTTTACATGAAAACGCGAAACAGCTAATTCTCTTCGAATTTTCTCAAGCATCTCTTTCAATTTTTTTGGAGTCAACTGTCGTAATTCTTGCATTTTCATGGTTTTAGAGTTTAGAACTTAGGGTGAGAGATAAAATAACATGTTCAAGTTTGCTCAGATTTGCATTATATAGATTTATAAAAAATTGAGGAATATTGTAATATTGTGAAAGTTTTTAGAAATTTAGATGATGTGAAGCTGTGATGAAATTGTTCAAGTTATTTTGTCTCTCGCCCTTAGAATCTAGTGAAAGTCATCCGTCCATGGGTGACTGATTATACCTCCTGTGTGATTATCTTACATTTTACCGGCAGTTTATAAGTAGCCAGTTTTAATGCATTACGCATTAACGGTTCTTCTGCTCCTCCCATTTCAAATAAAATCCTTCCCGGCTTTACTTGGATAACCCACTTGTCAGGAGCTCCTTTTCCTGATCCCATCGGAACTTCTGCCCCTTTTGAAGTCAAAATCTTATCCGGAAAAACACGAATCCATACTTTTCCGCCTCTCTTTACTGCACGTGTAATGGCCCGCCTTGCCGCTTCAATCTGGCGTGCAGACACCTCCCCTCCTGTCACGGCTTTGATGGCAATTTCCCCGTAAGCGATCTTGACACCGCGGGTAGCTACTCCTTTGGATTGGGCACGTAATCGAAACAATTTTCGATGTTTTGGTCGCTTGGGTTCTAACATAATTTTTTTGTGTAAAGCCGATGGATTTTATGGAAGTGTTGAGTTTTGTCAAGAAATTCAACACTGGAGAATCGGCACTCAGGGGATTTCCCATTTTGATGTGATAGGTTGATAAGTATGATGATTCAGTATTAAAATAAAGAATTATGTTTGAATCATTAAAAAGGGTCTTTCGTTCAGAAAAAGAAATGTTAGGGGGAAAAAAATAAGTATGTAGGAATATTTGATTCCCAAGAATTTACAGGGATTTTTTGAAGTAGAAGGAATTCGAGAAAAAAAGCAGGAATACAACCTCAAATTATTGGAGAAAAAGGATCAAATGCCCGAAGCAGCAAAAGGCAGGGAAGGTATCGTACTAAATGGATATATGAATCGAGTAGAATATTTAACATTTCCGAACTTTGGACTTCCTTATATCCAGGCCTACAGACCCCGTTGGAAAGATCCAGCGACAGGAGAGGAATTTACCAACGAATATGACTAGTGCTTGGTTTTTTATTTTTATGAAAAATCTTCCCGTTCTTTTTCGGTATCATTACTTTCCTTAGTTGATTTGGCCTGTATCGTCTGCTTTTCAGTTCTTTCTGCATTTCATCCAGCAATTCCTTTTCTTTTCCTTCCAGATCTTCAAAAGTTGTCCCGTCTGTTCCGTTGGTTCCGCCATTCATTCTCACCCTTCTGTAGGATTCTTCCAGGATGTCTCTTTTGAATACTTTGTCGTACAGACAATAAAATTTGTACTTTGGGTTTTGCTTTGCTTTCAGATATATCTTTCGCTGAAATGACTGCCATTTGGTTTTCGAGTTTTCCTCGATTTTCCTGTGTTGTAGTTCCGTTAGAACAATAGTTTTCATGGTTTCGTTTCTTTAAAAGATTGAATTTAAGTCATCTCCCTTCGCTCAACAAAGTTTTGTTGTCTTTGCCTTCATCACTACTATGAAGATGTCCGACTGCCTTCTTCTCATCAGCCAGCCTTGGCTGATTTTTTTTTCCGAACACTGGGCACTGTTCACTCCATTTTTTTTTCATGGAGTCGTTCCGGCTTCTGGATTTAGAGAAGGGAGGCTCTCCCAAGTTACTGCGATAATCTTTCATAGCATTCCATCCCTACCACTCCGAGAGGTTTACGGTCTTTCGCTTTCTCGTTCAAGCCACACGATCAGCACCTCTACCCTTACTTTCACGAAGCTACTTATGGGTTCATTTTCATTACGGACTGCTATTTTGCTAACATCCCCAAGGAACATATTGTCAGGGTGCTTCGCACCAGCAAATTTCTTCGCTCGCACTACCCCTAGCTACTGAGTCTATACCGTTGACTCAAGTTGGACTTTCACCAACTAGATTTTCGCCATACTTGGCACACGGTTTGGCAGGAAATAAGTTACCAAGTTTGATGAGATTTTTTTTTCGTGTACGAGAAAGAGAAGCTGAGTCATATTATAATATGGCGAAGTT
>CAYVJW010000031.1:0-15716 GCA_964451885.1 uncultured Candidatus Peribacteria bacterium
TTTTTTTTATCCTCTTATTTATAACATCAGCGCTGTAAAAAAGGAATTACCCCAAGACTGAATCTTTCTTCACTGTCATTTTCATATATAATCGTAGAATAGTAAGGGAACTCTTCTACTCCTATGTACTTCATATCCTTTCCTCCCAATGATACGTAAGTTGTTGGATCAGCTTCTTGAAAAGCTTTTCTTGATATTTTCAGTTCTTTTCTAGAAGGTTTTAACATTGTTTATGACATTTATCACAAAAGATAGTTTCTATCAAGTTTCATATTGACAAATAATCAAATGTGTGATGTTTATTATGCACCAATGGAAAAAAATAGGAACTTAGAAGTGCATCGTGAAAATCGAGTTGGCAAAACTTTAGTGGGAAACTGCGACAGTTGTGCACACTACTTATGCATGTACAACACTACCGTGGAGGAGATATTGACCCAAGTTGATGAAGGCGGCCTGGGTGCTGTCGAATGCTACAGCTGTGATGATCAGGTGGACGATCCGACTATGGAGAAAGATCAAAGAACATAGTCATATCCCAACTAATTATCTCTCTAAAAGATTTGACTTTTTATGCAATTTCATAGTACAATCTGGGTGTATCACGATTAGGAAAAACCTCCTGTCTGTCCCGTCTTTCAGGAGCTTTTTAATTTTTCTCCAACAACCGGCTTAAATATCAGTTTGTATTCGGCTCTTTCAAGAAAATCATAAACCTTTTGATTTCCTTTTAAACGATATGTTTTTAGCGCTTCATCATTTTCATTTTCCAAAAATACTTCTAATTTTTCGATTGGGTATCTTGCCTACTTTGCAACTGTCTTTCAATTAAATTTGATTGTAGTTGGAACGATTCTTTTATAATAACCTCCCGAAAAAGCAAATCAATTTAGTGGCTTTACGCTCTTATTTATGGTAAAATAATCGGATTTTCTTTTTTTTCGAAAAATCCTCAAAAACCATGAAAATTTTAATGCTGGGGTGGGAGTTTCCGCCGGTCTATTCCGGAGGGCTGGGGGTGGTGAGCAGGAATCTCGCTCAGGAACTGGCCGCAAAGGATATTGAAATACACTTTGCCCTGCCTCATTACATCCGAAAAAACATCCCGGAATCGGAAATTCCGGAAGAGCTTTCGTTGGTTGATTTTGATAAAATAAATAAAAAATTAAAAAAAATTGCATTTTACCACATTCCAAGCGGACTTTCCTCTCCATATCTCAATGAAGAAAGTTATGAAACGCAAAAGAATTTTTGGGAATCATCAAAAAATAATTCCAGTCGTTCCTCTGCCGATAACATCAAACATGTTTACGGGCAAAATTTGTTTCAGGAAATAGAAAGATATGCCCATCAGATGGAAGTATTTGCGGAGGGAAAAGATTTTGACATCATCCATGCCCACGACTGGATCACCTTTGAGGCTGGAATCCGGCTCAGAAAAAAATTAAACATCCCGCTTGTTTTACACGTTCACGCTACAGAACTTGACCGGACTGGGAACAATCCGAATCAGGAAATCTTTAAACGCGAAAAAAAAGGGATGGGGATGGCTGACAGGATTATTTCCGTCAGTCATTACACAAAAAAAATACTTGTAGAGGAGTACGGCATTCCGACAGATAAAATTAAAACCATTCATAATGCCAACACACTTAAAAAAGTACATCATCGGAAAAACCTTCCGGAATACTTAAAAAAGAAAGAAAAAGACGAAAAAATAGTGCTTTTCATCGGTCGGGTAACAATCCAAAAAGGTCCGGATTATTTCCTTCGTATTGCCGAACGCGTCTTGGAAAAAACAAAAAAAGTAAAATTCTTAATGGTCGGAACAGGGGATATGTTTTCTCGAATTATAAAAGAAATCGCTGCCAAAAGGCTGCAGAAAAATATTTTTTGCCTGGGGTTTGTGGACGGAAAAG
This sequence comes from uncultured Candidatus Peribacteria bacterium, assembly GCA_964451885.1. GTDB lineage: Bacteria > Patescibacteriota > Gracilibacteria > UBA4473 > UBA4473 > CAYVJW01. The sequence continues at coordinate 1,920 of CAYVJW010000031.1, forward strand.
AAAAAGAGAAAATTTATCAAAATGCCGATTTAGCCATCATGCCTTCAATATCAGAACCTTTCGGCCTGACAGCCCTGGAAGCCGCGGAAAACGGAATTCCCCTTATTTTGAGTTACAACTACGGAGCGACAGAAGTTCTGTTTAACTCTTTAAAATCAGATTTCTGGGATGTCGACCGGATGGCTGATTACGTACTGGCGGTACTGAAATATCCGGTTCTCCAAAAAGTACTCTCTACCCGTTCCATTGAGGATATGCAAAATCTTGATTGGGAAACGCAGGCGGAGAAGGTACAAGAAGTGTATACTGAATTGCTTAATAATAACTAAGCTCTAAGTTCTAATAACTAAGTTCTAACTATGAAGTCCATCTGTTTCTACTTCCAGGTTCACCAACCCTTCCGGATTCGAAAATATTCTTTCTTTGAAGATTCGGAAGCGGACGATTATTTTATCGGACCGGAAAACTATGAAAATCAGAAGGTTTTTGAAAAAGTAGCTAAAAAATGTTATTTGCCAACGACAAATTTGCTATTGGAACTTCTTGAACGCCATCCCGAATTTCGCATTGCGTTTTCACTTTCGGGAGTTTTCTTGGAGCAGTGTCAGCAGTACGGGGGAATCGGAAGGCAAGTTCTGAATAATTTCAAAGCCTTAGCTCAAACCGGACGGGTGGAATTTCTTGGGGAAACATATCATCATTCTTTGTCATTTTTATACTCCAAACTGGAGTTTATAAGACAAGTCCAACTGCACAGTGAAAAAATATATGAACTTTTTGGCGTTATGCCTCAGATATTTCGGAATACCGAATTGATTTACTCAGATGAACTGGCGGAGTTTGTCAGGCAGTTGGGATTTCAGGGGATATTGGCCGAGGGGTGGGATGCGGTACTTGATAATGGAAATCCGAATGTAGTACGAACGGCGAAGAAATATGAGTTACATCTGGAAGATAAAAAAATCATCCAAAATTCTGCACCGAAGGCGACATTCGCGAATGTCGCCTTCTTATCGGAAAAAAAACAAATGCCAGTCCTTTGCAAAAACTACAAACTTTCCGACGATATTGCCTTCCGATTCGGAAATAAAGGCTGGAAAGAGTTTCCCCTTGTCACGGAGAAATTCGGACACTGGGTAGAAAATACTTCGGGGGACACAATAAACCTCTTCATGGACTTCGAAACATTCGGTGAACATCAGTGGGAAGATACCGGAATTTTTGAATTTATCAGTCAGCTCCCCACCGAACTTCTAAGGCGAAATATCGGTTTCCGAACTCCTTCAGAAACCATTAAAACTTTTGCCACGCGCGGTGAATTTTCCTCCCCTCAATATCTCTCCTGGGCGGACGAACAAAGAGACCTATCCGCCTGGTTGGAAAACGACCTCCAGCGTTCGGCCTTCGAAGAAGTATCTGAAATGGAAAGAACATTGCACTTTTACCAGGATTCAAAAAATCAAAAAATGCGGCAAATTATTGAAGACTTCCGAAAACTCCAAACTTCAGACCACTTCTATTACATGTGCACAAAATACTGGAATGACGGAGACGTCCACACGTATTTTTCCCCCTACGAATCCCCCTATGATGCGTTTATTAATTACATGAATGTGTTAGAACACATGAAGACAAGAATCAAGGAGCAAGTAGCAAGGGGCAAGGAAAATTTGGAAATTGGACAATTAACTATCCAGCCATTTAGCCATTCAGCCATTTAATTCCATGCCTCAATCCCTTGTTGTTGGAAACGGAAATATGCTCGTCAATTTTGACGATAAACTGCAGATGCGGGATTTTTATTATCCGTATGTGGGAGAGGAAAATCATTCTCCTTTGGGGACTATTCACCGGGTCGGGATTTTTGTTGACGGTCGGTTCTCCTGGCTTTATGAGGAAGGCTGGAACCATAAAATAAAATATCATCCAGATACTTTGATAGGAGACTGCTTTGCCCAAAACGAAGCATTAAAAGTGAAGATTTATTTCGAGGATTTCGTGTACACCACTCATGATATTTTAGTGCGAAAAGTAACAATAGAAAATCAAGCTGATCACGAAAGGAAAATTAAAATTTTCTTTGCGCATGATTTTTATATTTACGGGGAGAAAATCCAAGACACCGCCCAATATGAACCGGAACTTAATGCCTTACTTCATTACCGGAAAAAACGATACTTTCTGATGAACGGGAAATGGGATAATACCGGAAAGGGGATTGCCCAGTATTCAGTCGGAAAATCAAGTTACGGGCATAGGGAAGGCACCTGGCGTGATGCGGAGGACGGAGATCTGCAGGGGCATCCAATTGAACAAGGATCGGTAGACTCTGTGGCGGGATTTGAAGAAAATTTTCTTCCGAAGGAAGCAAAAATCCTTTGGACATGGGTATCGGCTGGTAAAAACTATCATCAGGTATGCAAAAATGATAAACGGATCCAAAAACTAGGGCCTCAAACGGTATATAATCATACTTTTGATTATTGGTATGAGTGGACGAATAAAACAAATTATCAATCAAAAGAAAATAATGATTTGAATGATAATGAAATTATTGAGTTGTTTAAGCGGAGTTTGTTGATTATCCGGTCTCAGATTGATAACCGGGGGGCGATTATTGCGGCGAATGATTCGGATATTATGAAGTTTAATAAAGACTCTTATTCCTACATGTGGCCTCGGGACGGAGCTTTTGTAGCTATGGCGCTTGCTAACGCCGGTTATTTGGAAGTAGTGCGGGATTATTTTTTCTTCTGTGAAAAGCTGATAACCGATGGTGGGTATATGTTGAAAAAATATACCCCGAATGGGACGCTGGGCTCATCCTGGCTTCCTCTCATAAAAAACGGAGAATCTCAGCTTCCTATCCAGGAGGACGAATCAGCCCTTACATTGGTAGCCCTGGAAAAATTTTACAGATGTTCAAAATGCATCGAAACAATTCAGGATTTATTTAACCACATGATTCTTCCCATCGGGGATTTTTTGATAAAATATACGGATAAGCCCACGGGACTTCCTCTGCCGTCTTATGATTTATGGGAAGAACAAAGGGGTGTTTTTTCCTATACCGCTGCTTGTGTTTACGCGGGACTGAAATCAGCCGCTTATCTGAGTAAACATACGGGACATTATAAAAGCGAAAAAAAATACTTAGCTGCGGCCAAAAAAGTACAGAAAGCGATATTGGAATATTTATATTCGAAAAAAGAAAAGCGATTCCTCAAAAGTGTACAAGTGAAGAACGGCAATGTTTATGGTCAGGATGAAACAGTTGACGGAAGCCTGTCATTGATTTGGGAAATGGGAGTGCTTTCGCCGGATGATCCGAGAATAGTTTCAACAATGCAGGCTATTGAAAAAAATCTTACTGTAAAAACAGAAGTAGGCGGAATAGCCAGATATTCGGAAGACGATTACCATAAAGACATCAATTTTGATTACTCAAAAGAGGATGTTTCCGGAAACCCATGGATCATTACTACCTTATGGTTGGCAAACTGGTATATCGAAACAGCCAAAACCAAAAAAGATCTGGAAAGGGTTGAAAAAATATTAGAATGGATAACGGAAAGAACAAATTCAGCCGGCATTTTGCCGGAACAAGTAGATCCTTTTACGGGAGCACCGCTTTCAGTAGCGCCTCTTACTTGGAGTCACTCGACATTTGTTGATACGGTGTTGAGGTACTGGGAAAAAAGTGAACAATTAAATTGAAAAAATTAAACTTCCAGTTCATGACTTACTCATATATCGGGGTTGATGTCGGCGGAACAAAAATATTCGCTGCTCGCTTTTCCGAGCAGCTTGAGGTATTGGGCAAGACCGAAGTTTCGACACAATCCAATCTCGGCCATAAAAAAGTCCTTGAAAATATAATTAAAGCCATTGAAAAAGTCCGAGATAAAACCACTGTGTCTATTGGAATCTCCTGGGCGGGGTTTGTCGACTCCGAAACAGGGATTATTAAAAAAGCGCCAAATATTAAAGATTTTGAAAATTTCCCGCTTGCCGAATATATAAGCAAAAAAACAGAGCTTCCGGTTTTTCTGGAAAACGATTCCAGGCTTTTTGCTTTGGCTGAGCAGAAGTTAGATCCTGCCCGTCCGCGGGTGCTGTTGGGAATAATATTGGGGACAGGCGTAGGCAGCGGGATTATTGTGGATGGCAAAATTTTTCGCGGGGCAACGAATTCCGCCGGAGAAATAGGGCATACTATTCTGGATACTAAAACTGGAAAAGAAGTAGAAGAACTTATTGCTGGCCCGGCACTTCAAAAGCTTTTTCATGAAAAAATAAGAATTAACGATATAAGGGAGATTGATGAAATACTGTCTCAAAAAAGAGAAGAAATTTACAAAATATTGGAGCCGATTTTAGATAAGTTCGCTGTTTGGATTTATAATCTCGTTCTGACTTTTAATCCCTCGAAAATTGTTTTTGGCGGAGGGTTTGGAAGAAATTTTTGGGTTCATTTTGAAAAAGAAATACAAAAGAAAACTCGCCAGATTATTACCCGAAAAAAATATCCCGTTTCGGTAGAAATCAGTTTTTCCCGTATTGAAAATGCCGGGGCGATTGGGGCGGCTATTTCGGCGAAGGATAAGAGATAAGGAAATAGGAATTGACAAATAGATTAATATTAATAAACACTTAAATAGTAAATTGGGTATTTTTTTCGGCGACCGTTTCATTATTTATTAATATTTTTTTATTATGAATGGCGAACCATCTTCATTATGCGGGGAATGTCTGACATTACAGCGTGAGGCGCTTTTAAAAGCAGCAAGTGATCCTACAATCGATTTTTTAAACGGCAAAGGAGTAGATGTTAGGAACGAAGTTATAAATTCTATTAGAGCCAGTTTCGACGGAATGGGGGAAGATGCTATCAGGTCCTGCGATACTTTGCAGAATGTAAGGGTGAGAAAGGAATTAAAAGCCGAAGAAACAGAGATGCATACAAAAGATTTAGTAATGCGAATGTTACTAAGTCCGCTAAATAATTTATTTCCTCCCCCGCGGCCCGGCTGGTTTTTTGCTGTACTCCAGGGAACGATATCCCGATTTATTGAAAAAATTGAGCAAGAAAATAAAAAAAAATTTAAAACTTCAGAATTAATTAATCAGTTATGGGCTATCAAAGAAGATCATATAACTCATTCAAGAGACAAAACCCAGATAACCGAATGGGAAACATATGATGTAGATTCCCGGACATTGGAAGCACGAAACAAACTTCTTAATGATTGGCTGGTGCCTTACCTGGAAAGAAACAGAGGCGAAAAAAGAAATCTGCTCCAAAAAACCGTCGAAGAAAAATCCAAAGAAGAAGGCAAGGAAATGCCGATGCCTTTTCAGGAACTTTGGCGAATGGTGTTCAAACCGGGAAGAAATCTTGCAGCTGATAGAGAAGGTGCTGCGGAAAGGCAGACATTTCATGATCCTAATGAAAAACAAATACCTCCATCGTTGGAAAGATGCTTCAAACACAAGCAAGCCATAGCCACTGTATTGATTGTAGCAAGGGGCAGAAAAATATGCGGCGGAAACGCAGAACCGGCTCGCCAATTAATTCAGGAAGCAAGCCCGAAAATGGAGAAAATTTCGGATACAATTTATGGAAAGCGGAAAAAAGCGGCTGCTGAAGATATGCGGCAGGATGAGGTTCGAACGGATTATTTTACAAGAACTATGGGGGATCCGTTAGCTCCGTTATTTGAGAGCAAAGACAAAAGGCTTCTTCATAAGAATTTTTTTGAAGCACTTCAAAAAGGGCTTGGAGATATATTCGGAGAAAGAGGAAGCAAACTCAATAACCGGCTTTTGGAAATTAGAAATACACGATATTTTAGCCAGGAAACCGGAGTGGACAGCCGGAGGTTTTATGTGGACGAAGAACGAACAGAGCTTTCAAGAGTTTTTATCGGGGAACTCTTAAGAAGAGTTGAAGGCAGCCGCGGTGATCGATTTGTCCAAAGGCTGGTAAGAACCATTGGGCGTCCTGAAGACCGATGGCCACTACGGTGGAAACAGATACTTTCAGCTCTAAAACGATATTCAGAAAAAAGAAAGGGAATAGAAAAACTGGAAGATGATTTATTTTCCAGAATACTGGCACACCGGTTTAGAAGTGTAATCGAACCTAAAAATGATGAAATTTTTGCAGCATTCGGAAAAGCTATTAATTCAGGGCATCATTTTTTAAAAGCCACCCTGTCCCCCAAGAGAGAAGTACAAGAAAATTTAGCCGAAAAATTTATTTATGAACTGGAAGTAGGAGAAACAAGTCGATCAAATCGTATAAAGGTGAAGCAATGGTCGGAGATTTACAAGGCGGAAAGCCTGGAGAGCATAAATAAAGAAATCTTAAGGTTGTTTGAATTTGTTTTAGTCGATAAAACCCCTCAGGAAGAGGGGAAAGATGCATTCACTGTCGAAGAAAAATTTGTAAACGACATGTGGGCGCATCTTGAAGGGAAGATAAGAATGAGAAAAGAAGAATTTCAGAAGCTTTGGGAAGAAAAAATGAAGCCCATACTTTTTGAGAATATGGAATAAAAAGCCCCCTGTTAAGGGGGGAATAAAGCCGAAGGCAATTGGCACAAACTTTAATTCTGTTCTTTCATAAAATCAACTATCGCCTGAGTTGCGCTATGATTTTCCTTCTTCAAAGCATAATGAAGCGTGGCTTTTAGAAATCCCAGTTTATCTCCCGTATCGAAGCGTTTGCCCTCTAGTATTCTCCCATATAAATCATTACCGTCCTCAATATAATCCAAAAAAGCATTAGCCAGGCGTATTTCTCCATCGGATCGAGGGGAAGTGTTTTCTAACGTTCGAAGAATTGCAGGCGTTATCACATATTTTCCCACCACCCCCAGGCCGGATGGAGCTTTTTCCGGCTCCGGTTTCTCCACATAATTCTTTATTCTCCCAAAACCCTCTCCCTCCGGAACCCATTCAACAATTCCGTATTTTTTTACCTCTGACCTTGGAACTTCATTCAAAAGCACAACGGGCGCCCCGGTTTCTTCGTAGACAGAAATAAGTTGCTGAGTTGCATTTTTTCCTTCCGGATTATCCACCAAATCATCCCCGAAAAGCACTACCACAGCCTCGGATTCCTCAATTAAACTCTTGGCGCATAAAATAGCATGGCCGTCTCCCTTCGGAGTCGGTTGTCGAACATATATGAAGTTAGCCAAATTCGAAATTTTCCGAACCATTTCCAGATCTTCGATCTTTTTCTTTTGTTCCAAAGCCGATTCCAATTCAAAATTAGCATCAAAATGATCCTCAATAGCTCGTTTTCCCCGGCCCGTAACAATAATAATATCCTCAATACCAGCCTCCACAGCCTCTTCTACGATATATTGAATAGCCGGCGTATCAAAAATTGGCAGCATTTCTTTCGACTGAGCCTTGGTAGCCGGCAAAAACCGCGTCCCAAAACCAGCCACGGGTAGAATTGCTTTCTTTATTTTTCTTTTCATGTGGGGCAAGAGTACAAGGTTGGGGAGGGAGAATCAAGAGAAAGTCTGACATCATAATTTCTCATCAGTTTTTCGCTCATTCCACATCTTCTCCAAATACTCCTCCACCCCCCTATTCGTATTAAAATACCCCAGCAAAGAAACCGCCGTTTTCATTCGTTCCACCCACTCATCAGGCCGGTTTTCATAACAATCCAGTATATCTTTCAGGCATTCATAAATGGCGTTTGCATCTTTGCCGTCGCGATAATGTTCATCCAATTCTCCTTCAATACCCCATCCGCTTTTCGGATTTTGCGCAAATCCCTCGCTCCACCAGCCGTCCAGGACAGAACAGTTAAGCACTCCGTTTAGAGCGGCTTTCATGCCACTTGTCCCGCTGGCTTCCATGTAGGCAATCGGATTGTTGAGCCAGATGTCGCTTCCACTTATAAGCTTTTTAGCAATATCGAGATTATATCCGGGGATCACCGCGATTTTTATTTGGCCGCGCAGCTGTCGGGATATTTTTTGGATAGCCTCTTTTATGGAATTCCCGAAGGGATCACTCGGATGGCACGGGCCGGAAAAAATAAGCTGCAATTTTTTGTATCCCATGTCCCGCAAACGGTCGAGATCGTGAAAAATAAGCATCGGGCGTTTATAGGAAACGAAACGGCGGGCAAAAGAAATAGTCAATAAATTTTCATCAAAAAAATCATCTTTATAAAAATTATCCCCGTACGAAAAAAATTCAGGGTGTGAGTTAACCCACTTTACAAGTTCTTTCTTATTTTTTTTATGGGCAGATAACAGTTCTTTATCGAGAATACGGGAAGCATTTATTAAGCTTTTTGGATTTAATTTCCAATCTGGTAGATGTTTCTCAAAAAGTTTTTCAAAAGGTTTTGAAGTCCAGGTTATGTGATGGATGCCGTTTGTTATATTTTCAAATGTATGAGAAGGGAACATTTTTTGGCAGACTTTTTGATGGCGTGCTGAAACACTATTTGATTTATGGCTTAAATTAAGGGACAAATGAGTCATGCTCAGCGCGTCTTTTGTCGCAATTTTTTTAATATGCCAGGGAACCATCCCACCCAACATCCTATGAATCAAACCATAATCAAAATAATCGTGTCCCGCTGACACAGGCGTGTGAGTCGTAAAAGTACAATGCTGTTTTACAATTTCATCTTTGTAATGATTGGCAATCAGGCACTCCAAAGTAAGAAAAGCCGCATGCCCCTCATTTAAATGATAGTTTTTGACCCTGTCGTATTCCAATTCTTTTAACATCTTCACGCCCCCCAGTCCGAAAATCGCTTCCTGCCCCACCCGGGTATAAGGGTCGGCTGGATATAAATTTTTAGTCAAATCCCGGTCCCACACAGCATTTTCCGGCAAATTTGTAGTTAGAAAAAAAAGAGGGACTTTGTGCCCGGTCTGCCCGACAATGTCATATTGAAACACGCCGACCTTTACCATCCGATCCTCAATCTTTACTTCTACGGCTTCGGGAAGCCGCTTCATGAATTTTTCCGGATGAAAAGTTTTCGCCGGATCATCATCCTGATGATAAATAATGGAAACCCCTACAGCATTTACTTTCATATCAGCACAAGATCTGAGTATATCCGCGCTCAATACCCCCAATCCTCCGGCATAATTAGGAACGTCGGAAGAAATGGCTATTTCCATGGAGAAATAAGCAACGTCGATCGATTTGGAAGTGGTTATAATTTTATCTTATTTTTTTACGCAAAAAGCAATTTCTATTCTGCCACTACCTCAAACTTTACCCACACATTTCCATCCCACATGTAACTATAAAGCTTTTTTTCATCCGATACGGGACCGGCAGAATCAGGAACGTAAGAATAATAGCTCACAACCATTTGTTCCGACTGGAAAAAAGAAACGGAAAAATCACGGTGATAGACCAACCCTTCCTCCACCACGAATTCATCCCTTCCCGAAGAACCGCTTGCCTTGCTCCACTCGCTTCCATTCCAACGAGTTACAAGGAGTTTGGATTTTTGCTCAGGATTTTTAGAATCTGTCAGAATATCCCCGGATACCCAGACCAGAATTGGCTGGCTACTGAGATCAAAAAATATAGAAGGAAGTGTATAGGCAATTAAAGGCTGCCGGGAAATAAGCTCTGGACCTTTTTTCTTATTATCTGTCTGAGTCCACTCATTACCGTTAAACCGGAGAAGAAAAATACCATCGTTTTTGACTAAATTTTTCGCCTCCTCATACCCTCCTCGAAGAGGTTTAAGAGGTTCTCTCCATACAAGTAAAGGCATTTTTTCTTCATCAAAAGCAAACTTAAACCGAATGGAATTCATAACCGCTTCATTTTCAGTTTTAAATACTACTGCCAACTCTGTCCCCGGTGTTTTACCGTCCATTTCAACCCACTGATCTTCATTCCATTGTGTTGTAAAAATTCCGCCTTTTCCGTTCCATAACAATACCAAACGGCCATCAATCCAATGGGCTCCTATTTTATTGTATTCCATAACAGAAAATATTTTTTTATCTGGAAATTTTTTGGCGAAATTTTTCATCTGCATAGCTTTAGCGTTCTCAAATTGAATAGAGCTTACTTTCTTCCAATATTCCGGATATTTTTCTCTGGAAAAATCAGTAACTGTCTCCGACCCGGGCGATTCGCTATCCATTCGGGTCCACTGAGAACCATTCCAACGGCTCATAACCAAATTATTATAACGAATAAAAATTTCCTCCCCGTTTATTTCGTTTATAAAAACATTTTCCTGTTCCCAGAAAACCAAAGGATTTTCCGCATCATCAAAGAATATACTCGGCCGGGAAGAAAAACTCTCTTTTCCATGTGACCTGTGGTGTATTTCAAAATTAAAGAACATTTTCCAATCTTCTTTAGTTTTTAAATTCTGAGCGATTATTTCTTTCAAAGAAGGCAGCCACTCAGGAAGATCAAGCCACTTTTCATTTTTTAAAACTTTTTCACGGGCAGAAATATTTTCCCCCTCAAGTATTTCTTGCTTTGCTTCTAATACATCTTGCTCGGCTTTATTGCCGCAACCGTAGAAAAATGAAGCAATAATTAAAACACAGATAATCTGCATAATTTCATCGAAGCCGGTCTTGGATTTTAATATCATAGAAATTGAATTTTATCGCTCACCACAAAGTGTACCTTAAAATCCCGAAAAAAAACAATTGCTAAAATTCTAATAAATCCAAAACATATTTCTCAACCTCCCGATTCTCACCCTCAAAAGGAAAATCATGAAAATACAGCACCGGATTAAAGTTTAATTCAATAATCCCATAGTTATTCTCAGCCGGACACTCTCTAACATCCTGAATCAACATATCCACCCCGCAGATTTTAGCGCCGGCTATTTTAGCCGCCTGCACGGCAATTTTTTTATAAGCCTCATGCACTTCGTCCGTAAAATCAATACTATCGCCTCCCGTACTTATATTTGAATTTTTTCTCAAAAATACAACTTTCCCTTTTTCCGGAACACTGTCCTCATCAAACCCACGGGACTGTAAAACTTCCAACTCGACATTACCAAGTTCAATTTTTTCCAACGGCGTAATATACCCCTTCCCCCGCCGCGTATCTTTGTTTTTTATTTCCACCAGTTCTTTTATCGACTGTGTTCCGTTCCCTGTGACATTAGCCGGCACACGATGAAGAACAGCTGCAACCTGGTCGCCTATGACGAGAAATCGGTACTCTTTGCCTTTCAAAAATTCTTCCACGATCACAGAAGAATCATGTTTGAATGCTTCTGTGAGCGCATCAGAAAACATTGCTTTATCATTTGCCTCAACAATGGAAATACCAATCCCATAATTCGTGGTCTTTGGTTTTACAACTTGTTTTTTGGAAATGAGAGGATAATCATGAAACGCTTTTTTTCTTGAATCATATACTTTCCCTTTCGGTACTCGAATACCGGCTTCTGATAAAACTTTCTTGGTCACCCCTTTGTTCCCCATCAAAAGCGCGGTTACATAAGAATCCACAGAAGTTTCAGTCGCCTGTCTGATATATTCGACTTTTTGCTCTTTTGTAAGGCGAATAAAATTTTCTTTTCTATCCAAAACTTCTACTTCGATCCCTCGGAAGATAGCCTCCTTTATTATTACCTGAGTGGAAAGTTCCAGGTCTTCATAGCCTTTGGTTTGGAAATCAGTTTTCATTTTTAATTCATAATTCTTAATTCATTATTTTTATTCAAAGCTTCCCGATGTTCCTCCGCCAACCTCCTCCCTATATCCACAAAACTTTCCCCCTGCTGTTTCATTTCCTCAAGCAGTCGGCTTGAAGGAAGAAGCGCTTTATTATTCAGTTTTTCAGCTTCAGAGTCTACAACAGGAACATATTTTTCCGTCCCCAAATTCTGGTCGAGGAGTTCAGCTATGGCTCGTAATTTTTGAAAAATTTCATTCCCCCAATCTTTCAATAAAATATTTTCTGCTTTGCATTTTTTAAGCTCCAGGCCGAGAATCCTGCCTTCCAAAGCAACTAACCTCTGATTTCTGTTAACGCAATCCCTTTCTTCTTTATCCAAAAGAACATTTTCTTCAAACAAACAAAACAGAAAAAACACCTGAAGAAAATGAAGCTTTGCCAAATTTGTCCCCACAGCTTCGAAAGGATCCAAATCTAAAGCCCGAATTTCAATATGGTTTATCCCTCTTTTTTCCAACGCATCAAGCTGGATTTCCCCTAGCTGAAGATGTTGTTTAAAACGAATAGGGGAGTAATACTCATTTTCTATCTGCAACAGATTATCATTCAGCTGCACTTGTTTCTTGTCACGAAAAAGTCCGAGTTTTGTATAAGGTTCATGCTTTAATGAAAGCGCTCTCCGAATATCTGAAATATGATTTTCTAAATTATCATAAGAAATACGGAATTTATATTGTCGGGTATTGGAATATCCGTATTTACTCATTCGCAGGGAGATAGCATTTTCTTTATGAAACTCAGTAATAACTCTTAGTTCCGGACAACGGTGCCAAAAGGCCTCAAGTCCATCAATAACATCCGTTTCATAGCTCTCGTCTACTACAGGCGAGGCTCCAAAGAGATAAACCAGCATCCATCGGTATCTCATGAAATTTCTGGCCAGGGCAAAATAGATTTCATTAACAAAATCTTGCTTTTTACTTTCTTGATCAAAATTTTTATACAAAAAATCAAAGAGCCTATCTGAAAAAGAAAAATTATAATGCAGCCCGCAGATCATCTGCATTTTTTTACCGTATCTTAGCGCAATCCCCCGGCGATAAATTTCTTTCTTTCGCGCTTCCTCTGAAGTACCGTAACGGGCAATAGGGATTTTATCTTCTTCCGGAAGCTTCCCGGGCATGCTAAAAGGCCAAAGCAATTCATCACCAAGATTGTTAACCGCAAAAAAATGAATCTGTTGTAAGTAGTGGAATACGTCTTCTATGCAGTTAAAAGGAGGTGTGATTAGTTCGAGTTGGCTTTCCGAAAAATCAGTTGTTATGAGATCACTATTACCAAACTTCTGAGGATGAGGAGTCAGAGCTAATGCTCCGTCAGGAGTAATCCTCAAAGATTCTTTCTCCAACCCCCATTTCCCGGAAAGTAATAAGCCGCTGTTCTCGTTTTTTGAGAAAAGAGTTAGAAGTTCTGAGAAGTTCCAGTTCATGTAAATGAGATAGTACTTAAAATAAAGGCAGAATAGTAATTTTTTCAAAAAAAGTCAATAATTAGCTGCAGATATTTCCAAAAACTGGCAAAGTTCCATTTTGATGTGATGTGTTGAGAAGTAAACTGATAAAAATATAAAATAAAGACTTATGTTTGAATCAGTAAAAAAAATATTTCGGAAAGAAACGATAATGGGACGGAAGATAAGTGCAGAAGAATATTTGATACCAGAAAATCTACATGGATTTTTCGAAGTAAGAACTATCCGAAAAAAGAAACAGGAATTCTGTTTAGAACTTGTAGAAAAGAAAGATCAAATTCCTATTGAGGCTAAAGAGAGGGAGAATTTGGTATTGAATGGTTGTAACTATTCAGCACTATTAACCGAAAAACTCGCAGTATACAATAAATAACATGTACTTGCAAGCCATTTTAGGGGTATTTAGAGTAATTTTGGTTTACAGAAAAATTCGAAGTAGTATAATAGGGATATAATTTCTAATCCCTATTAACCATGACAAAGAAAGCAGGTAAAACAACTATGATTACTAAGAAGCGAGCTAAAAAAAGTCACCCCAAGTTCGACAAATATTTTGTACACATTAGCTCCCAGAGAGGGCTAATCTA
>CAYVJW010000032.1:0-15461 GCA_964451885.1 uncultured Candidatus Peribacteria bacterium
TTGCCAATTTAACAATATCTTTACGACAGAATGTCAAATTGCGGGAGCAGCTGTGCTACGGGGGACGTTTCCGGAAACGACTATCTTGGAGGCTTGGTAGGATACATCGATGAATTTGTTGAAATTGAATATTCCTTTGCGGCCGGAACTGTTTCGGGGGAAGGGGAATCCTTTGGGGGGTTAGTTGGGGATGAAGATGAAGAAAACGAAATATCTAATTCTTACTTCACGGATTCAGATCATAACAATGATTTTGGAACACTCGAAGAAGATGGCGCATCCGCATTCTATCATGCAAGCCATGATGTCTATGATGATTGGAATTTTTCAGAAGATTGGTATATCGATGAAGGAGAGTCTTACCCATATTTTCAATGGAACACAGCGCCTATTACAGAAGTATGGGTAGACGACGACTATCAAGAACCATGTGAAGAAGAAGGAGAATGTGATGAATACGGTTCATGCGACGAAGAAGCACAAAGTGCCTGCAATAATAATTGCGAAGAAAGTTGTGGACCAGACGAAGAATGTGCAGAAACTTGTTCTAATAACTGCCAAAGTCAACACTGCGAACCGGCCAGATACTGTAGCGATGACGGACATACCTGGAATAGGGATTGTTTCGACGATATTGAAGACGCGATGGAAAAAATAGTTGAAGGAGGTGCTATCCATGTGGCTTCAGGTGAATACGATGGATTTAAAGCTAATAAAACCGGCGTAACTGTACAGGGAGAAATAGGAGCAACTGTTAATGACGACAGCTACTATGTAAATGGCATCGATGCAGGGATCCTGGTAAACGCTCCAAACGTTACGATTAAGGGAATGACAATTGACGGAAATGATGGAGACTTTGATGCGGGAATTTATATTTATGATTATGAAGATAAAGAAGAGGGAGTTTATGGAGTACGAATCGAAGGAAATACGATTCATGTTCCTTCTGACTATAGTTGTGAGTGTGGAAGCGGCATGGCCGGAATTATGGCACGATCCGATGAAGGGACTCCAACGGTAATTATAAATAATATCATAACATATTCTGTTGAAGAAAACGGGAACGGAGATACTTCTTCCCTATACGGAATCACTCTCTACGGATACAATGATCCGACTTACCAAGTAACAGGAAACACCGTGACGAATGTAGAAATAGGACTTTATATCACCGGTGATGACTTGACCGGAGTAGTCATCCAAGACAATCAATTTTCAAATAACGAAGGCGGAATAATGGTAAATGACGGGTTTGAACGAGTTACCATAAATAACAACGCCATTTTTGATAATGAGGAATATGGTGTAGTAAATGATGATTATGAAGAAGGCCCTATGCTCAATGCCGCCAGAAACTGGTGGGGCGACGAAACCGGCCCGTCTCATGAAGAAAACCCGGGAGGAGAAGGCGACCAGATAAGTGACGGAGTGAATTTTATGCCCTATTATGTAAACAGTACCAGAACCACACTCTCTGACGGTTCAAATGCAGGAGCAGCCTTTACTTCCGAAACAGAAGGAAGGGCTGAACTTCCACCTGCCTTAACAGAAGTTATACTTAATAGCAGCACGGTTTTAGATCTATCAGAACAAGTTGAAACAGTTGATGAGGAAGAAGGAGAAATTGTTCTTGGGGGAGAAACTTTTGACTGGGATGACTTCCCGATTAAAGATCTGGAAGGAGAAAGCACTGATATGACAAACTTAGACGAAACATTAACTATCGGGGACCAAGAGGTGGAACTGGGTGCCGGAATTGTCCTGGAATCCGGGACGGACGGAGAAAATGTGGTTATATCAAATAGTGAATATGACACCGCGGAAGTAAGTATCCCTGATGGAACAGCCGTTCTTGCTCCAGCCGGATGCGATTTTCAGATACAGCCCCCAACACCAGGAACAGCTTCCGGTGATGCGCCATCAGGCTTTTCTTTCGGAGGCACAGTAATCGAAGTAGGATCCTCGGAATGCGTTCTGCTTTTTGATCAACCAATGATTATTGAAATAGACGGAGTATTTACCAATATGGCGTACAGGCCGACGGGCTCTGAAAATTGGATTAATATAGATAGATGTGGGGGTACTTACAATAGTCCCTCAACACCAGCATTTCCTGGAGAATGTTATACTTCCAATGGAATAGATAAGACTAAGGTTTATACCTATCATCTTACAGGATTTTCTCAAACAGTGTCTGTTGCAGGAGGAGGTGGTAGTGCTCCATCCATGAAAAAACCAAATTCCATCACTATTGCCTACTTCCTTCCTTACCGGGGAACGGCAAAATCGGTCCATTTGGTAGATGAATCGGTTAGTCTGCAGCAATCTGAAGGCATATTTACTCAACCCGTAGAACTCGAAGAAATTTATGATCACTATAAAGTAGAAATATCTATGGGGACGGGGGTAACTGATCTTGAAGGGAATGCATATTTAGGAATGATTACGTCCCCTGAAAAAGTATCAGCCTCCAAAATGAAACTTCCGGGAGAATTTGATTTCAAAAATGCAGTCAAAGTTCAAGCGACAGATGGAAAAGTTCTTATTTTTGACAAAGAAATTACAGTTGTTGTTCCGGTTGACGTGACAGATAAAAACGAGAGAAACCTTAAAGTCTTTGCCTATAACGCCGATCTTCAGGAACTAAAACTTATCGGAAAAGGAGGAAGGGTGAATAAAAGTGATGATGTTATCACCGTAAAATCCAATTACCTGGGTACTTTTGTTATCATGGACACGAAAGGAGGAGATCTTACCGCCTATATGGAAGAAGAATTTAAGGCCGCAGCTCCAAAAGAAGAAACAGTAGAAGTAGTGAGGATTCCGGATGTATTGGAACAACCAATACCTCAATTTAGCGACACCACAGGCCACTGGGCGGAAAAATATATAGATGAACTTAGAATTCGAGGTGTAGTGGAAGGAAAAGAACAAGATAAATTTGCCCCGGAAACAGGAATAAAACTATCCCAGTTGCAGGAAATAAGTCAAAAAGCCTTTGGAGTGAATGTGCCGTATTCGGCCTACAGAACGATCGTGGGAGAGGTTTTATCACACGAAAACAGAGATCTTACCCGGCCTGAAGCACTTAAAGTTATGCTAGAAACTGCCGGCGTGGCTTTAACGATCCCGGAGAAAAGCTTGAGCTTCCGTGACGTACTGGTGGGAGCCTGGTATGAGAAATATATTAAATACGCACAAGGAAACGGGCTTATCCATGGGCTGGGAAACGAACTCTTTGGAACGGAAAAACCAATAACAAGAGCAGAAACAACAAAAGTGGTTGCAAAATTATGGGAGATGATAGAAAAGGAAGGAACATTTAAAGCCGCTGCTCCAAAAAAAGAAGTACGCATTCCGGCCGTACTGGAACAACCAATACCGCCTTTCAAAGACACAAAAGATCATTTCGCGGGAAAATACATAGAAGAGCTTCGAATACGAGGAGTTATTGAGGGCAAAGAAAAAGATGAATTTGCCCCGGAAGAAGGAATGAAACTTTCAGATTTATTGGAATTAAGCCATAAATCCTTTGGAGTAGGAGTGCCGTATCCGGCTTATGAAGTAGTATTAAATGAAGTAGTATCAGGTGCAAACAGAGACGTAACTCGAGCCGAAGCACTCAGGATTGTCCTCGAAACATCCGATGTGGACATAGAAATTCCGGAGAAAAGATTAAGTTTTAGTGATGTTATGGTAGACTCCTGGTACGAAAAATACATATCTTACGCACAGGGAAACGGTCTGATATACGGAGTATCAAAAGATAATTTTGGCCCGGAAAAAACAATCACTAGAGCTGAAGTGGCTAAGATAATTGCGAAGTTGTGGGAGATGATGGGGAGCAAGTAGCAAGACACAAGACACAAGACGTGAAAGTCACCCGCCCACGGGTGACTGACAAAAAGCGCGGTCAGATCAACCGCGCTTTTTATTTCTCGTATCTTGAATCTTGTTTGCATTTCTTTATCGCTTGATTATATTCTTGAGTTATATACTAATAAAATAAATGGAAACCCCCTCTAAAGGCCTCACGCTCTCTGCAGCTGTGGCCTTTGTTTTAGCTGGTTATACTCAGCTGCCGGGGGCATCAAGGGAGGGAAAATATCAGGCGATAAATCTTACAGGGCAAGGAGCAAAACCCGGTATTGACAGGATTTTGGACGGAGCTGAAGCATCCGAAGCTTTAATCCAAGCGGATGTTGATAAGTTTGTAGAAGAAGCAAACAAAATGATCGCAGAACTGGATTTACCAAATGGATGTACAGCAGAAAAGGATGAACTAAAAGATTTTTATGTCCCGTTGATGAAAGATCTTATGCAAATTGCCAGGGAATATCATCCCGAAGTCCAAAAACATGTCACCCCGGACGATCGGATGACCGTACGTTGCATGGAATTTTTTGCGCACCACGGCTATTTTTTAAATGTGCCTTTTCTTATTCTTGGTGGGAGTTTATTTATTCCCATAGAGGAAACAAAGGTTGTGGGAATAAATGATTCAAAAGGCCTTTCGGCCATATTCCCATGGGAAAAGGTGAAGGAACATCCGGTTTATTATGTTAATGATAAATCATTGAACCCTACCGGAATGGAGATATTAGGTTTTCCGGTTGTAAATCGTGGTAAATTTGAGGAATACAAAGATGATTTGAGAAATAAAATTGCTCCGAAAACTCCTCTTTGGAAAGAAATGCCGGAAGAAGATATTGAAGAAGGGATTACTACTAATGAAATGGTTCATACCGTATTGGAAAGGGATTATGATTTATTTTTTGATTCACAGCATGATTGGATCAAATTTGAAGATGGAATGGATCATTATCAGCTCGAAGAAACTATGCATGCGCATGAATTACTTTCCGATGCCGGAAGCATACAAATAACTCCGCTTCATGACATTGCGAAAATGGTGGACAGCGTTTTTAACTACTTGAAACAGGAAAAAGGCGCATTTACAGTAGATCCAACTTCAAAAATAAAGAAATGTTCTGACATGAAGTATGAATTTGACATGAATTTTATGCTGCACCTGCTCCAACAAATTTACGATCGCAAAGGAAAAGGAGATCAGCTTCAAGTATTATTGAAAGAATCAGCAAGACTGGTGAAAGAAATAAAACTAAAATTAATGGCAAAAGATATTCCTAAAGAAGTAAAAAAAAGAATCATAAAAGAAGAATACAACCCACAACATTATGCTCTCACACAAAAAGCGCTGGCAGAATTGGATCGTGATGATGTGATTTCCATTCAGCAGGAGTTCGCGCGGATGGGGAGGAAGCTAGTGGAGGAGATAGGGAAAATTCAGAATTTGAAAGGGGGGAGTGCAAGGGACAAGGGATCATCTGAACCCAAACCTCGCCTTAAAGTGCCTCAACGATAATTCCCTCCCATAAGTAACATCCACTGCCGGAATCCCGTCCCGATTATCATACAAAATCTTCACTGACTCTGCCACACAGTCCAGATCTTGCTTCTCATACCTCAGCCTCGGAATAGCAAATCTCACAAAATTCACCTCCGGAAAAGTCTCTTTTTTCGATTTTTTGTCATAAGCCCCAAACGCAAAATACCCTAGCTCACAAGCCCGGTGTCCATAGGCGGCTAAAAGAATTGCCGTGAAAGAAATGCCTCCAAAATCTTCGGGTTTCATCTTCGTTCCCGAAAAGAACTTATTCATATCCAAATAAACCGCATGTCCGCCCATCGGAGACAACACAGGCAACCCTTTTTGAACCATGTTTTGCCCAAATTCCTGAACCTGGTTTATCCGATGTCCCAGATATCCTTCATCAGTTATTATTTTCAGCCCCGCCGAAAGCGCCATCAGGTCCTTTCCCGAAAGCCCGCCATAGGTTGGATGCCCTTCCTTTATGATCTGGTAATTCATAAGAGCATCGGGGATAGCCGGATATTTTTTAATAAACATTCCCTCATTCCTCAAAAAAAGTCCCCCCCCCATATTCACCAGACCGTCTTTTTTAAAACTGATCGTAAACCCGTCTACACAAGAAAACATTTCTTTAACAATGTCGGTTATAGATTTATTTTCATAACCTGGCTCATATTTCTTAATAAACCACGCGTTCTCTGCGAACCTGCACGCATCCAAAAAGAATGGAATGCTATAATGATGGGAAATTGCAGCCACTTCCTTGATGTTGGACATCGCAACAGGCTGGCCGCCGCCGGTATTATTCGTAATAGTCAAAGACACGAGAGGGATCTTATCGAATGATTTCTCCAGAAGTGTTTTAAGCCTGGATATATCCATATTTCCCTTGAACTGAGAACTTGAATTTCCGTCTTTTAAATCCGGAGAAAAAAGATTTAGCGGCTCAATATTATTAGCCTTAATATTCGCATGGGTCGTATCAAAATGTCCGTTACTCGGGATTATAAGGTTGGAACCGGTTTTGCCCAGAATCGTATAAAGCGCGTCTTCAGCAGATCGGCCCTGATGGAAAATAAAACCGTTGGGACTTTTATTCGGGACATTATGAAAAAATTCTTCGCCGAAAGTTACCCGGATTTGTTCTTGCAATAAAAAATACCCCTTATTCGAACCATAAGCCTCATCCCCCAGATGCAAAGCCGCCCACTGCTCATTTGTCATCGTGGTAGTACCGGAATCCGAAAGCATGTCGCACCCCCCGATCATTTCCGAAGGAAAGAAAAAAACATTCAGCCCCACTTTTTCCAGCATTGCTACCCGCTCTTCCGCAGAAAAATATTTTTTAAATTCCACGGAATGGTTGGCATAAGGGCGGGGATGGGTTGAGGGCTGATTTTTAGCGAATTTTTTGAAACAATCATGATGTGTCATACCGGCATTTTATTCATGAGAGAGCAAGTAAACAAGTAGAAAAAAAATATTAATTCATGCATTTTTAATTTATAATTTTAAATTTTTAATTTATAATTTCCCCCATGACCCTTTTCTGGATACTCCTCTTCACCTTTCTCGGCAGCGTAGGCTCGCTGCTTATCGCGGGAATATTTCTCTTTTTCCGGGAAACGGTGCAAAAGAAAGTTATTTTTGCGTTAGTTGCCTATGGTACCGGGGTGCTGCTGACAGGTGCGTTAATAAGCTTGATTCCGGAGGCAATTACTTATTTTTCAGAGCAGGGGATAAGCGATGGGATAGAAAGGACGTTGGGTACTGTTTTGATAGGCATATTAATTTGTTTCCTGCTGGAAAAATTAATTATGATGCATCACTGCCACAACACAAGCTGTGATTTTCACAAAAAAAGCACAGCGAGCATGATACTGATAGGCGACAGTCTGCATAATTTTGTAGACGGGGTGTTGATCGCGGCAGCTTTTATTGTTTCGTTTCCTGTAGGAGTGGCGGTTTCCGTGTCTATTATAATTCATGAAATCGCCCATGAGATTGCCGATTTCGGGATTTTACTTCACAGTGGGTATTCAAAGAAAAAAGCTTTGTGCTATAACCTTCTCGCGAGTCTGACGGCCTTCCTGGGAGCGATATTGGGATATTTCTTCCTTCGAGAAGTCAGTGAATATGTCCCCTACGTAATGGCGATTTCGGCGGCCAGTTTTATTTACATTGCGTTAGTCGACCTGGCTCCGGAACTACATAATCGCTTCGAACTTGCCCACTGTCTGGAGCAATTTGTTTTGATGCTCCTGGGGGTGGGGACAATGTTATTATTGATAATATCTTGACCAAAAAGCAAAATTCACTATGAAATATACTGTATTCATCGAGTATTTCACATATTTGATGAATCGGCGTTATTTGACATTTCGGTTGTATACAAGATGCAAGATTCAAGACGCAAACCATCCAATCAAACATACCGGAACCACATTGGGAGAGTGCTATGAATATAGAGTCGGGAAATTTAAAATGGCGTATTCTCGGCCCTTTTATTGGGGCGATAATACTGCTGATGGGAGTCGTGTCTTTCGGGATTTCCAAAGTTTTGGAAGATCATCTGGGAGACATGGTGCAGGCGAAAACTGTCAGAATCCAGTCTCTGTTCGAGATGAAACTGCGGGAAGAAGCCGAGATGATGCAGTCGATGATCGGCTTCATCGAGAAAGATCCAGAACTGAGGAAAATCTGGCTGGCAAAAGATCGGGGTGCTCTGTATCAGTTGGCAAGACCAATCTTTGAAAGGCTGAGGAATGAGCATCAGGTGACACACTTTTATTTCACCGGAAACGACCGGGTGAATTTTCTCAGGGTACATAACCGGCCCAGGTACGGAGATGAAATAAACTGGTTCACCCAGATTCAGGCTCAGTTGGGAAATGTGTCCCACGGTATAGAGCTAGGCAAGTTCGGCACGTTCACGCTTCGCGTGGTCGTTCCCTGGAGATTCGACGGCAACATAGAGGGGTACATCGAACTTGGCATGGAAATCAAACATTTTCTCTCGGAGTTGAAAAACGTCCTGGGGGGAGAGCTCATGTTTGTCATTAACAAAAAATATCTCAACCAGAAGGATTGGGAAGAAGGCCAAAGGATGATGGGACGAACGGGAAATTGGGACAGGTTTGACGGATTTGTTGTCGTCAGCAGCAGTTCTATCCTGATGGTTCCTTTGGATCTGCCTTGTTTCCTGAACTTGGAAAACGGCTATCACTCCCATTCCGCGTTCAAAATCACCATTGACGAAAAATCGTACATGGGAAAGTTTAACCATCTTTTGGATGTGAGTGGAAATGAAGTGGGCAATATCATCGTTTTCAGCGATGTTACGAAAAACTTAGAAGATCTTGAATTGTTGAGTATCGCTTTTGTGGTAGCATCCGTAGTTAGCGTGATGTTGTTGCTCATCATTTTCAATCCGTTCCTCGGACGGATCGAAAACACACTGACCCGGTTTCGTTGCCGGATGGAAGAACTCGTGGTGGAAAAGACGGTCGAAATCCAGAGGAACAAAAATCGCTTGGAACAAGCTCAGTCGGTGGCTCAACTGGGACATTGGGATTGGGATATGAAGACAAAATCTCTCACATGTTCGAGAGAGATTTTCCGTATTTTTGGGGTTTCGCATCGAAAGGTGTTGCCCTCTTACGCGGCATTTCTCAAACGAGTACATCCCAAAGACAAAATCCGGGTGAAAAAAGCGATGCTCTCCCTTCTGCGAAACGGAGGATCAATCGACCTTGATTTCCAGATCGTAATGTCGGAGGGAATGCGGTACATCCACCTGTTGGGAGAAAAAGTCCGTAATGAAAAGGAGAAAGTTATTCGTTATTCGGGAATTCTCCAGGACATCACGGACAGAAAACATGTAGAAGAACAAATCCGTCAACTTTCTCGCCACGACCCACTCACAAAGTTGCCAAACAGGACGGCAATGAAGGACTTTTTACAGTTGTCGATCAATCGCGCAGAACGTTTTATGAAAGGGAAAGGAGGGAAAGAAAATAACCAGAGAAGGAATCAAGTGGCGGTCATGATGCTCGATCTCGACCGCTTCAAACCTGTCAATGACGAACTCGGGCATGCAGCGGGAGATGAACTCTTGAAGCAGGTAGCACGGAGACTAAAAACCTGCATCAGAAAAGTCGACCAGATTGCGCGCCTGGGAGGGGACGAGTTTACGGTTATCCTTCAGGATTCCGATTTGGCTGGGGCGGCTTTCGTGGCAATAAAGATAAAACAAGCCCTGGAAGAACCTTTCCTTATTAACGGGAAAGAAGTGTTTATAGGCGTGAGTATCGGAATTTCCATGGGACCGGATGACGGGAACGATGTCGACGTGTTGTTGGATCTGGCCGACAGGAGCCTTTACTTCGTCAAGGAAGAAATCGGACGGGGGCATTGGTTCTTCTTCAGCCCCGGCATGCGCGACAAGGGAAAACTGATCCAGGAAATGTCCGAATCTCTGTCCTTGGCTTTAAAACGAAGCGAGTTCGTGCTTCATTATCAAGGATTGGTGGACGCTCAGACAAAGCACATCATTGGAGCGGAAGCCTTTCTTCGTTGGAACAGACCCGACATTGACGGCCTTATACTTCCTAACGATTTTGTGCTCTTTGCCCGGGAACAGGGACTTCTTCCTTCCATCGAAAAATGGGTAATTCGCACAGCCTGTCACCAGATGGTCGCATGGTTGAAGGAAGGGTGCCAAATAGAAAGGACAGCCGTCAACTTGCATGATGTTTATCCTGGGATAGCAGAAACGGTGAAGCGAATTCTGGATGAAACGGGGCTTGCACCCTCACATCTGGAACTCAAAATCGCCGAACCGGCTGATAAAGAAGATCTGGAAGAAGTTTTCAACAAGTTGAAAAAGACGGGAATATGGATCTCCATTGGCAATTTTGGGACTGGTAATTCCTCAATCACTTTTGTGAGGACAGTCAGGCCCCATGGGCTAAAGGTGGATCGTTCTCTCGTCCAAAACATGCTGACAGACGAAAGAGAAAGAAATACCATCGCTTCCATCATCGCCTTTGCCCATTCGCTTCAGATGCAGGTTACTGCCGAAGGAGTGGAAAACTGGCGGCAAAGCGAAGAATTGCAGCAAGCTGGATGTGATATGCTTCAGGGCTATATATTCGGCCGGGCTGTTCCGGAAGACCAGTTTGTGGAAATGCTTCAAGCTTAGTAAAGACGGTCCTCGACTCATTTTTTCGAGAGTCGAGGACCGAAACCGAAAAAGTATGCAACCGAAATGCCTTGAATTCATAACATTTTTTTCGGATCCACCCACTCCTCAAACTCCGCCTTCGTCACCACCCCCAACTCCACAGCTGCCTCCCTCAGCGTCATATTCTCTCTGTAGGCTTTTTTTGCGATTTTTGCTGAATTCTCGTAGCCAATATGAGGATTTAGAGCGGTCACCAGCATCAGTGAATTTTCAAGATTCTTTCTTATTTGTCCTTCATTCGCCTCAATCCCCACCACACAGTTCTCAGTAAAAGATTTACACCCATCTCCCAATATCTGTGCTGAAAGTACGATATTATTCGTCATAACCGGCTGAAAAGCCTGCAGCTCAAAATGCCCCTGCATGCCCGCAATGGTGATAGTCGTATCATTTCCGATTACTTGTGCGCATATCTGGGTAAGGGCTTCGCACTGTGTGGGATTTACTTTTCCCGGCATGATGGACGACCCCGGTTCATTGGCTGGAAGATTTATTTCCCCGATTCCGCACCGAGGACCGGATCCCAGCATGCGGATGTCATTCCCGATTTTCATAAGGCTGACAGCGGCGGTTTTCAATGCGGAAGAAACTTCCACAATCCCGTCCCTGGACGCCTGAGCTTCAAACATATTATCGGCTTTTTTGAAAGGGTGGCCGGTTAACTTACAAATATTTTTCATCACCAAATCATCGTATCCCAGAGGCGTATTGATCCCCGTTCCCACAGCTGTACCCCCTACGGGTAGTTCAAAGAGATGCGGCATCGCGTTTTCTATAGTTTTGGCTGAATGATCAAGTTGAGACACATATCCCGAAAATTCCTGTCCCAGGGTGAGGGGTGTGGCATCCATGAAATGAGTTCGCCCAATCTTGATAATATTCTTAAATTGATCAACTTTTTTGTTCAACTCTTGACGCAATTTTGCAAGGGAGGGGAGAGTATTTTGTGCGATTAATGAATAAACGGCAATATTAGTGGCGGTGGGAAAAACGTCATTAGTCGATTGTGATTTATTAACATCATCATTGGGATGAAGTGTTTTTTCTTTATCATCAAGTTTGCCGCCGCATAGAACATGGCCCCGGTTAACAATAACCTCATTAATATTCATATTCGTTTGTGTCCCGGATCCCGTTTGAAAAACCACCAGAGGAAACTGATCATCGAGCTTTCCGTCCAGAATTTCATCGCAAACTTTAGCAATGAGATCAGCATTTTTTTGCGGCAATACCTGAAGTTTCGCATTGGCACTTGCTGCCGCTTTTTTTACCAGAGCCAAGGCATGAATAACTTCCAGAGGGATTTTCTTTCTCCCGATTTTGAAGTTTTCCAGCGACCGCTGAGTTTGGGGTCCCCAGTATTTATCAGAAGGGATTTTTACTTCGCCGAGACAGTCGGATTCGGTACGAAATTTCATTGTTTTTTATTCTCACTTTTTAGCAAATTTTACTTTCCTAAAGGAAGACACCGGATAACTATTTCTCGAATTCCACAACAACCACCCGCTGGAATTATTATCCTCACACGCTTTGATTTGCGCCCGGAGCATATGCCCGTCATACGTGAGTCCGAGATTAAAGGCTTGAATCCAAGGACGGGTTTTGGCTTTAGAATTATTTATGTGTTTCAGTATATATTTTCCATCTTTTAATGCCTTGTTCAAAATTGAATAAGGATGATCCTCCGGATTATCGAATCCGTTATATCCTTTCGGATAATGCGAAGGATAAACCATGGGAGATATGTAATCAAAATAAGTTCCCGCGTCAATGAGCCGTTGTCCGATATTCAAATCCCTGTGCATATTGAACCGGTTATAAGTAAAACCAAATAAATCCACGGAAACGGGCGTTTTTAATTCTTCCAGCTCGGTAGAGGCATACTTATAAAAATCAGTCAGCGCTTCATATTTCGTTTTATTTGCGGGCAAGTTATAATAATGAATCTGGCTTAAATTTCCGTCCGAAGGAAACCGGATATAGTCAAACTGTATTTCGTCAAATCCTAACAGAGCGGCTTCCTTCGCCTGCAGCAGAGGAATGTCCCAAGCCAGGGGATTGGTCATATCGAGCCAAGAAAGGCCTTTCCAGTTTTTCCAACCTCCCCCCCATTTGTTTTTCAAAGCAAGATGGGGAAAAGTGCTTGCAGCTTTGTGATCCTGAAAAGTCGTGATACGGGCAATGGTATAAATGTTATTTTCCTGCAACTGCGAAAGTATTTTTTTTAAATCTTCATACTGGAAAGAATATCGGGAGAGAGGAATAGTTTTTAATTCTTTTGCTGCAGGCGGAAACATGAAATCTCCGTTGGGATCCTTTATATCAATCACCATCGTATTTAACTCCGTATTCTCGATAAGCCGGATAAGTTGGGCACGCCTTTGTCCGCGCGAAAAAGTATATCCCGTCAAATAAATCCCCTTTACCTTTTCAGGGGTCGGAAGGGGAGGAGGATACTTTGAATCGCTTGTTTTTGATTTCCTTGTCGGGATTTTGAAGTTTTTAGGATTAATTCCAATCAACTTTTCATTTGCATAATAGACATGATTATTGTCTTTTGCGTAATTAAAATCCAGGATTTTGAAACTTTTCGAATCAATTCCTGCCAGCTTTTTCCCCCGATAATAAACATGTTTCACATCCTTCCCGTAATTCGGCCAGTCCAAAACTTTAAAACTATCCTTGTCAGCTTCCTTGACCTTTTGACCCTTGAAGTAAACAAATTTTTGTCCTTTCGAATAATTAGCGTTGAGTGCCTTCAGGTTTCGTGAGCGATCTTTTAATATTTTCCTTCTTTTTCGGAAAGCACGATTTCTCCCCTTAGCATATTTTTTATTCAGCACTTCAAAATCTGTTTCGCTCCATTTACTAAAACTACTTCCGTCATAACGAAAATATTTTTTATTTTGTGATTCAGCAGTGCTCTCACTGATCCAAAAACTTAGAATTAACACTAAAATCATTGCTCCCTTTTTCATTTTTTTTTGACTTTTAGCTTCATCATAAATAACTTCATTTATAAATCAACTATTGAAATTTATAACAACATGAAAAAAGGCCCTTTGGGTTCGGCATTATTACTGATGGGGGCGTTATTGGCGGGGAGCCAGACGGAAGGAAAAGCCTCAGAACAGGTCGTAGGGGTAGATAAGGAAAAAGGCCTGGTAACGCTAGAACTTAATGGAGCAAGAATTAGTCTTATTCCGCCAGTGGTTGATATAGTGAGGAAGGTAGAAGGGGTTTTAAAAATTACTAGGGAGAAATTTCCGCCGGAATTAATGGCTGAGTTTGCCGAGGCTCTTTTGAGAGACAGTTCCATTGTGGAAATGCAGACAGGAAATATGGTAGCTGATGTTACTACTCAGAAAGGGTTGGACAAAAGTTGTCAATATTGCCATGGTAATCAAGAATTTTCGAAGGAAATGAAACTTGGATATGTAGCAAATAATATTTACAGTACGATAATGAGTACTGCTGAACGGATATTTCAATACGAATTTTATAGAAGAGGATTAAATCTGCCTCCGCCTCCCATGAGAGCTCAACCGAATGAGCTCCCTCAAGAAGGAGAAGAAAGGAAAAAAGCTCAACGGCAGTTAATCATTTGAGAGTGAGCCGTTGGAAGATGGCAATTTGCGGACGGAATGCAAATTCGGGAATTTAATAAAAAACTCGCAAACTTTGCTTTCATGAAAAAAGCCCCCTGTTCGTTGTTCACTGTTCCCAATTCACCTTCAAAAAATGCGTTGAACAAGAAAAACACGGATCAAACGCCCGGATCATTTTTTCAATCTCCATCTGCAGTTCTTCCTTGGATTTATCGGGTTGTGCTTCCAACACTTGGTTCAGATACTCTCGGACATTTACCTCCATATCGGCCAGGTTTTGCACTGTGGGAGTGATGATATTGGCTTTTTTGAGCACCCCCTTACTATCAAAAAGATAATCATGAAAGAGAATCCCGCGTGGGACTTCGATGGCGCTGATGCCGTGATACTCACTTTTTCCGTTAAATTTAGGTACACGTATTTTTTCCGGCTTAAATTGATGTTTTTCCAATATCTCAATCGCCCTCTCCAGCCAATGCAGTATTTCCACAGACTGCGCGGTATTATTATGAAACAGATTCGTGGTAGGAAACGGAATTTTTAACTTCTTGATCAATTTTTTTGTTCGACTACTAAGCTTGTCAAAAGCATTATTCACCCGCGCCAAAGCCCCGGTCATAAATTCCTTTCCTTCAATTGATGCAAACTTGGACGTGGAATCGCCGTGAAAATATTCCTTCACAAAATTTTGATATTCTTCGGGAGCAAAATGCAGGCCGGTATTCGAAACTATATCTCCCGTAAGCAAAGGAAAAACCCCGTCATGATCCAGGGAAATGAAAACAGTATCGTCTTTATGATATTCCGGTACATCTAATCCGGCAAAAAGCGTGATTGTTTTTTCCACGAGGGGAATGATGTTTTTGAGTTCTTCAAGCGTTTTTTCGTACTTATCCCGAGAAGCAATCTTCGTAAATCCCCCAACAGCGGGAACAAAAGGATGCATATCTCGCCCCCCGATAAGCTCCACCAGTTCATTTCCCACCCGAACAATTTCCAGGCAGTCTTTGATTTCGGCTTGATAATCCTTTGCCATGGCTATCGCACTCTCATACCCCAGGTAATCAGGCAGGGAAAAGAAATAAATATGACTCGCATGACTGCGAATGCGTTCGCCGATAGTAATAAGTTCACGCAAAAGCCTGTCCTGGAGGGTGGGTTCAAGTCCGAAAGCATTCTCAATAGCTGTTATGGAGGCAATAGTATGCCC
>CAYVJW010000033.1:0-15154 GCA_964451885.1 uncultured Candidatus Peribacteria bacterium
TTTTGACTTTTTTTGAGGTGAAAATTACGGACAGACGATTTAGGTCACACCCTTTTTTAGGAGCAGATTTAGCAGGTTTGTGCAGTTGAGGAGGAGACAGTTTTACTGGAGGTGGCACTTTAACTCTTTGACGAAGTTTCTGCAATTCTTGAAGTTCTATAGGAGAAAGTTGAACAGGCGGAGGGGCCTTTAAATCAATAGGTTGTGATAATTCAGGAGGTAATTGAGTCGTGACAGTCTCATCTGATTTTTTGGGAATAGGTCGGACTATCGAAGGTTGTTTCAAATTTTGTTCCGCTACTGTTTTACCTCCTCCAAGCACATCAACCATTTTAGCTACCGTTTTTGGTCCAGGAACGCCGTTGCCACCTTTCATACGTTGTCTTTGAAAGGATTCTATTCCTTCTCTCGTTTTATTCCCCCATAGACCATCAATTACGCCACAATCAAAATTTGTCCCCTGAAGTAATTTTTGAATACAAAAAACGAGTTTTACTGCGTCAGGATTATTCAAACTTCGCATTCTCCAGCTACCTGAAAAATCTTTTTTTAACTGTTGAGCAGCTTGTTCTTTTGAGAGATTTTGAAGTTTTTCTATTCCTAATTCATTGAGTATTTCCACTCTAAGTTTAAATAAATCCTTATGAATATAGTCTTTAAGTTTTTCTTTTTGTTGTTGTTCATTTTCTACTGAATCAACTGTTTTAACTCTTTCTGAATGTTGAAATACATATTTATTAAAATTCAAAAAAGTAAAATTATTGTATAGGCATTTAAAATTTTTCATTAGCTAAATGTAAAAATTCCCTTATCTTACCACATATAAGAATAAAAATCAAATTTCCCATACCCACATATGGAAGAACTCTACGGATATATCGAACGAATCACATTTCAAAGTGAAGAAAACGGATTTACTGTAGCAAAATTAAAATCTCCGAAAAAAGCAGAGCTTATTATCATTGTAGGAAATATCCCTTCGGTTCAACCAGGAGAAACAGTTCGATTAAAAGGACATTGGCATAACGACCCGAATTACGGTTATCAGTTCCAAATAAAAGATTTCCGTACGGAAGCTCCTGCCGATATTTTAGGAATCAAAAAATATCTCGGTTCAGGACTTATCAAAGGAATTGGACCAGCATTTGCCGGACGAATTGTGAAGATGTTTGGAGTAGACACTCTGAATATTATAGACACTGAAGTAAATAAACTATTGGAAGTAGCAGGCATAGGAAAGAAAAGAGTCGAACGAATCAGTGAATGTTGGACAGAACAAAAATCTATTCGAGAAGTAATGATTTTTCTCCAAAAATACGGAGTCACCCCAACTTATGCTCAAAAGATATTCAAAACGTATGGAGATGAGAGTATTGAGAAAATTCAAAATAATCCTTTCAATCTTGCGAGAGATATTTTCGGTATTGGATTTAAAACGGCTGATTCTATTGCAGAAAACATGGGAATAGAAAAAACCTCTGTAAAACGAATAGATGCTGGTGTAGAACATGTCCTTTCAGAACTATCAAACGAAGGAAATACATGCTATCCAGTTGATAAATTCCTTGAAGTATCTCAAAAGCTTTTGGAAACAGAATCATCCCTTATAAATGCAAGATTAGAAACGCTAACAACAGATAAACGAATTATCATTGCCCCGATTGTCGTTGAAGATAAACCTATGGCTTGTGTTTGGCTTCAAACCTTTCACATTTGTGAAAAAGGAATAGCAAAGGAGCTCAAAAGGTTAAAACAAGCAGAAGGAGGAATCAGAAGAATTAATACAGAACACGCTTTGAAGTGGGTTCAGGAGAAATTAAGATTAACGCTTGCAGAAAATCAAAAAGAAGCAGTTGTCCGTTCATTGGAAGCAAAACTTCACATTATTACAGGAGGGCCAGGAACAGGCAAAAGCACTATTACCAGTGCCATTTTGACTATCTTACAGCCACTTACTGAAAATATTCTTTTGGTTGCCCCTACAGGACGAGCCGCAAAGCGTATGTCACAAATAACAGGCATGAAAGCTAAAACAATTCACAGCGTTTTGGAATTCGATTTTAAACACGGTGGATTCAAGAGGAATCGGGAAAATCCATTAGAAGCCGATCTGATTATTATTGATGAGGCAAGCATGATTGACACAGTTCTCATGTACAGCCTGTTAAAAGCTATTTCTGATTCGGCAAAGGTTATTTTTGTAGGAGACATAAACCAACTTCCAAGTGTCGGGGCTGGAAATGTCTTGAAGGATTTTATTGACTCAGGGTTGATTCCCGTAACGCAACTCACCGAAATATTTCGTCAAGCTGCAGGATCAAGAATTATTATAAACGCCCATAGAATCAACAAAGGCATATTTCCCGAAATCAATACGGAGGCGAAAAGTGACTTCTTCTTTCTTGTTGAAGATGACCCGGAAATGGTATCACAAACCATTTTAGATTTGGTTTCTCATAGAATACCCAATAAATATAATTTTAGTTCTGTGGACGATATTCAGGTGCTTTCTCCAATGAAACGAGGAATTATCGGGGTTGATAATATGAACACCATTCTTCAGGAAAAACTAAACCCAAGTCAAAATCCTTTATTCAGGATGGGGAGACGATTTCATGTAAATGATAAAGTTATGCAGATAAAAAATGACTATGATAAAGAAGTTTTTAACGGAGACATCGGACAGATTATCAACATTGATAATATCGAACAGGAAGTAATAGTCAGGATTGATGAAAAGGATGTCGTTTATAGTTTTACAGAAATTGACCAGCTTGTTTTGGCCTATGCTGTTTCTATCCACAAATCACAGGGAAGCGAATATCCGTGCATTATCCTTCCCGTCCATACTACGCATTATAAACTTCTAAATCGGAATTTGCTCTACACGGGGGTAACGAGAGGGAAAAAATTGGTTATTGTAGTCGGTTCAAAAAAAGCTCTCTATATTGCTGTTAAAAATGATGAAATAAAACAACGGTACACCGGATTGAGGCTGAAATTAAGCGGTTAACTCTCGCTGTTTTTCCCAGTCGCCTTTTATTACTTTTGTCGTCATAATAAAGAGGCTAATAAATACTCTTCCAGTGCTTTTTGTGTTCAATTTCAGCCTTATTCGCACCCTTTAAAAGTAATGAGGAAATTTTTCTCATCATTTCTGGGGTAGCTGAAAATTTTGTTGAAAGCATCCCGTTTGCCTCTTCAAACATTTCTACAATGACAATGGGAGTGTTCTCAAATTCTAAATTCACAGCGATTCCTATGACAAAACCATTGCCTTCATGAGTAGCAATATCTACGGTTTTGAACTGATTCCACTTCTTTTTTGGTTTTTTTTCATCACAAAGGAAGAGCAACTAGGAGGTTGCAACCTACCAAAATCGTTCCTTACGGAATGTCAGCTGATAGAACCAAGAACTAGTTGCTCTATCATTACTGACATGGACGCAAAAAATACGTCCGTAATATAAAAACCGATTTCAGTAGGCTGCTAGTGCAAGCTACTTATCCTCATCAAAAATGTCAAATCAAATCAAACATTATCGGATTTCTCAAAAAACTTAAAAAGAAACCCATAAATCAAACTAGCCTGCCCCACACAAAGAATCACAAATTCCTCAATCTTATACCGCAAACTTTCTTCCACAAAAAGCTCATATCCCGCATAAAAACTCCCCAAAATTATCGCAAAAAATACCAAAGCGCCTCTCGGAGAAATACCAAGCTTTTTAGTCAGTTGAACAAACCAAGCGATAAAGAATCCGACAGCCGTGGTAATAAAAGTTTCCATGATAATAAAGCTAAAAAATAAGAAGTTTCTTTTTTTTTAAGTTCCCCCCAAATACCGCAAAATCCTCGCCGCAACTACTGCCAATTCCGCCCTCGAAACCACATCCGCAGGCCTAAAACTCCCATCCTTAAAACCTCTCATAATTTCCGCATTTTTCACTTCCTCAACATCTCTCGAATACCAAACATCCTTCGGGACATCCGTAAAAGGCTTTTCTGCCAAAGGAACAACTTCCGGAAGCTGAGTTTTATAAAGCCCCCCAACAAACTTTAAAATACCTTTGGTGATTCCTTTCCCGAATCCATCATCAAGGTTCGGGTCGGAAAGAACTCGAACATCCCAACAATTATCAATAAAACCGCACTCAATCAGGACGGCCAAAGGCTTTGTACGGTGAATAATCCCCAACGTCCCCCATCGATTTAGAAATTCAGATTTTGCCCCCCTTGTTTTCAAGCCCGTTATTTCCGACATTTCCTTTGTTATCATCGTCCCCAACATCATTGAGATTTTAGAATTTCCGAAATACCACGCTTCCACTCCCGAACCGCCTCCCGCATTCACATGAACAGAAACAAGGATTGAATTTCTCCCATCAAGTCCTCCTTGTTTACAAATTTTGTTCACTTTTTTGATTTTCTCTGTCACGGCCAACTCTTCCGTTACTCCAATATCGTAAATCGCGCAATGAGAAAGATCGTCCTGGGCTTTCAGGTACGCAATGGTTTCATTGGAAATTTCCACCACTTCAGCCCGTTCATTCGTGTTTTTTCCTTTCGCACCCACATCACGCCTGCCGGTCATTCCCTTGCCGTGTCCGGCGACTATGAATATCGCTTTTAAATCTTCTTTTTTCATGATTCAATAATTAAAAAATGTTGTTCAAATTTTTTGAACAAAGCTTTGCAATGTTCCCCCAAAATCAAGCCCCTGTTCTTCCAAACGGAGCTTTATAGTGTCTTCGGAATAATCCGCCTGAATTATCAGCATGTTATCAATCAGAATATCTGAATCCTTACGGTAGTTCATCACTCGGCAGGTATCGCCTGCACGGATGGTTTCTATGTTGTAGGCATTATTTATCACAAGCGTTGTCGCAACTTTACGGTCTTTTCCTTCGGCTATTTTTTGGTCGGCTATTTGTTGAGCTGAAGTTGAATCACTGCTACTGCTTTCATCTATGTAAATTTCCCGCCTCCCATAAGTGTTCACGGAAGTAGAATTAAAAGACCTTACTATCCCCACGTCATAAGCCACCGTCACGTCATTTACGATTTTTTCTATGGAATGCGGAATATTGAAATCCTGAATGTCTTTATCAATCGTGAATTTATGAGTCGGTGTGCTTGGCTTTTCACGAAAATAAACATCCCCGCCTTTATCCACATACCAAAACCAAGTACCGCCTGCAAGTTCCACGCATTTTGCCATAGCCCGAAGCCACGTCATTTTCTGAAACGTAAAGTTTACAGTCGTTCCTACAGTGTCCACATTTCCCCCTGAACGAATGCCCGTTACTTCGTCCGTTCCTATCCATTCATATCCCGAAGTCGGAGGATATTCCGCTTGGAAAGTAGAAATAATATCATTCACGATAGTAGCGGGGTCTTCATTCATTTTTTCCACATCAAAAAGGCTACCGTCTTTGTACAGAGATAGATTCAGCATAGAAGCCAAACCCAAAGCAGTAACACGAATCCCGTCTTTCAGCCCAATAACTTTGGAAATCCATCCCGAATAAATCAGCGTGCCTTTTGGGTAGTTGCTTGTGACCGCATAAACCCGAATGAAATTGAACGGTGAAAAATAATCAGGATGATTATCAAAGTCGTATTTCAGGTCAATATTCAATTCCCGTTGTCCACCATTGATAATTTCAGAAAAACGAATTTTAGAAATCCGTTTACTCCCGTCCACAACGGAAAGAAAATTTCCGTCTTTATCAAAAACCTTAATGTTGTAGTTTTTATTCATCTTTAGATTTTTCTATGGATTTTTCGTCAAAATATTTTTGGTCGTGTCTATCGCTCGTCCAAAAGGATAATCAGTTTCGGTATGTCCAAGCGTTGAATCAGACTGAATACAAACAATCTCTCCGATAGTCAGTCCCGAACCGGATTCATCTACCTGCCCAAGTAGTTTTACTGGTTTTGATTGTCCCGTAGTTCCTGTTTCCTGAATAACCCCAACGGCCTTATCGGCAGTAGGTGGCATTACAGTATTTGCTTCAAAATCTGAATTTTGATTATCGTTAAATACTACAGCAAAAAGTTTATTCAGATCATCCCAAATTGGACACGGGTAGGCGGTTTGTCCATCTGATTCAATTGTGAATGCACTTCCCTCAACTTCCAGCGCTCCGTTTGTAAATTTCAAATACTGTCCGAGTGCGTCATATCCTCCCGATGAATCAAAATGCGTTTCCAAAAATCGCCCCTCTCCGTAAACGATTTTGGGTTGATCATGTTCCCCAGATAGTGCAATTTCTGAATCAGCAGAAGGAGTTGTTCCAGAAATCTTAACTCCGAAAGCGAATCCCGGTCCATCAGAACCTTCATTTCCAACGACAGCAAATTTACCTGAGTCAGGATCAAAATCTAAATATGAAAAATTGTACGGACTTTTTGTTGATAATTGAACATTCGACCCTGCCGAACACGAAGTCCCTGAAATAGTAACTACTGTTCCATAGATTGAACTTGAACGATTATAAATAACCAGAAACTTATTATTAACTGAATCAAACGCGCAAGCCTCGCTTGTTCCATTGTTAGTATCAACATCAATTGCTGTACCAAAAGAAACACTTGTTCCTGAAATTGTCGCTGTTCTTGCTCTAGGACTGAACGGAGAAGCCGGTTTTCGATAAACTATCAAAAACCTGTTTTCGTTATCGTCAAAATCAAGCCACGAATGACCGCATTGACCTCCGTCGCTTTCAATTTGAGAGGAAGCGCCAAAAGATACCGTTGTTCCTGAAATTGTTGCTACAATTCCCCTCCAATCATTTGCTCCTGTATCTTTATAAGTAACCAAAAATTTATCTGCATTTGAATCATAAGCTACACAAATATTTTGTGCCTGATTGGTGGTAAATTTTACAGGCGTTCCAAAAGTAATGTTTCCATCTGCGATTGTTCCGACTACGCCATAACCATCGAAATCCGACTGATCCCTGTAACAAACCAAAACCTTTCCGTTTCCATCTCCGTCAATCGGTTTCATGCCAATGTCATAAGCATCATTTGTTAAAATCGTAGCCAATGTTCCTATCTCACTTGATGTAGTAACCTTCTTTATTTTTTGACCCGAATCATCATAAGCGCGAATTACTTCTCCAGCAGTAAGGTTCTCTCCTAGTTCAATACTCTCTCCACCGCTAGAAGCGTCCAACTGTGATTTAGTGACCAATTCGTCACTGGCCGTTGCGTCCTGTCCCTTCACGGGAGAAGAAAATGTCTTTGTTCCGGCAATGGTTTCATTCCCTGTTTTGTGAACCGTTTCACTGTCTTCCGCTTTATCTTGAAATAACACAGAAGCTGAATCAATAAGTCCCTTCAAAAGAGATTCCCCCATAAGCAAAGAAACATAATCATCCTTTGCAAACGGTACAGCGGAAGTTCCTGCGTAACCCCGTGATTCCACATAAAGCGTGTCATTAGCGTTATCAGCGTACTTAATCAGGACGTTTTCAAAGGTCGTGATTTCTCCCGAAGAATCACGCTTGTTTAGAGTTATGACGCATGAACCAATCGCAAATTCATCGCTGTTTTGCCACGTATTATCCGTACCGCCTTTCAGTTTGGTAGTCGTAAGCGAGTTCGTGTTTATGGCGGTTACTACGGCTGAAGAACCATCCGTAATATTCCGAATGAAAAAGCCCGTATCGGTAATTCCTATGGCAGAAAGTGCCGCTTGAATTCCCGTGCAATTCAAGGTTGTTGAAGTTCCTGCGCTTGTGGTAGTGTTTTTATATCCAGTAGGAAACTTATCACCCTCGCCGGAATTCAGGACAAGGGTTAATGTGCTTGCGTCAATGGAAGCAAAAAGCTGTCCTTCTGCATTGTTTTTCGGTGATAACATTCTGTAGTCCATGATAAAAAAGAGTTAGGAATTAGAGGTAAGAATTAAGGTGAGCTATGGTTAAAGCGTAGGAAATAGCCGTTCCCGTAACGGTTATCGAATAAGAATTAACGCCAACCTCAAAAGTCGGAAAATCCCCATCAAAATCCAAAGCCGTTGAATTCTTTCGTGCGGTTAAAGCTTCCGAATCAATGACAATTACGTCCCCATCGGAAACGGAAGTAGTCAGTTCAATTTCCTGACCTGTAGTGTCATTTTTGACGTTAATTTTGGTCACGCCTGAAGCGGACGTAACAATCAAAATGAATTGCGGTGAAGCTTCAGCTGTCCCACTGTTGGTTTGTGATTCGGAAAAAGTCAGCCCACTTACACTATGAAAATTCGAGGTATATCCTGTATCCGTCCCGAATGGAGTTAAACACTGAAAACGTAATTCCAAAGGACACCACGCAATATGAAAATTTTCTGTCCGTTGAAAGTCCATTTCCCTGCACGTAGTTTTGAATCTACGCCTTGAACCGTCTCCACGCTGAATATCCAAATAACCTCCTTGAATCTTCAAAGTTTTCTTCATTGTATCAATCAAAGCGTCCAATTCGGTTTGAGAATCGGTTATAAGTGTTCCACGAAGTACAATATCGTTCACGTCCCAATAATCAGAAAGCACCAATCTTCCGTGACGGTTCGGTCTTCGTTCGGTTTCAAAGAGTCGTGAGGGGGAACGGTCATAAATCGGGGTGTTCAGTTTGATTTGTGCGTTCTGCAATCCCAAAGACTCAAAACGAATGGCTTCATCGGGCAGTCCTCCCGTAGAAGCTTTGGGAATGTCATTTAGTAATGTCGTATTCAGTAATCCTTTATTGAGCATGTTTTTTATGTAGAGACACGCCATTGGCGTACCTTAGGCAGTTAAAGATTGAAGTTGTATCCTCCTGGCAATCGTATCAATCAGAGCTTCGGCTTTGTCTTCCGAATCAAAAGTTCCCTGAATGTGAAAGTTCACGTTCTGAGTGTGGGTACTGGTGGGAGTAGCATTTGCGGTAGCATTTCTATTTTGGGTTGAAGCAATGTTTCTGACCGTTCCAGAAATCGGTTGAAACACGCCCCTCGAAGTCGGGTCAACTGCCCCGAACTGTCGTCCAACATCAGCTAAAGAACGCCTGTCTTTCCCTTCTTTCGGGGCAGTCAAAGATTTTATTTGTTGAAGCACAGACCGAAGTTCCTGAAGTTTTTTCTTCATGGAATTCACGGTTTTGTGTGTATTGGAAAGCAAAACATTAAAGCCGTTCACCAAAGCCGTGACCATTGAAGCGTGTTCGGCTTGAACCATCCGCATTTCCTGAACAAACAGGTCAAATTCAAACCTCATCGCCTCGAAAGAGAGGGTGTAAACTTCTTTCATTTCTTCAGTATTTGCCGTGAAGAAATCTTTCAGTGTGGACCAGATAGTTTGTAGAGATTCGGAAATGCGGCTATTGATAGCCTGTGATTCGGCTTCCATACTAGTAAAAACTTCACTGAAATTCTGTGATGTTTCTCCCCACGTTCCCCCAAGCATATTTTTGATTCCCTCCCAAGTATCTTTTGTCGTTCCGGAAATAGAGGTGAACAAAGCAGAAGATTTTTCTTTCACGGACTGCCACATTCCCGTTGCCCTATCTTTGACCTTTTCCCACCATGAACCTTCACGAATAGTTTCATAAGCGTTTTTCAGTTTTTCTGTTGTTGAATCCCAAATAGAAGCAAAAGCTTCCTTCGTTCCCTTCCAGGCGGAAACCCCTGCGTCTTTTATCGAAGTCCAAATAACTTTTGAGGTTTTAGCTAAACCACCAAAGATAGCCGAAAAAGTATCGGCAATGCCTGACCAGATACCGCCGAGAATACCTTTGGTAGCACTCCAAATTCCCGAAGCTGTTTCCGACATTCCTGAAAAAATACTCTCTCCGTCACTCGCCATTCCTCCAAATATCCAACTGAAGAAATTTTTGATTTTTTGCCAAATACTTTTCAGTAAATCGAATATGCCGTTCCACACAGTTTTTATGACGTTCCAAATTCCATTGAATACAGAAGAAATCAGGGAACTGACTACTTCCAAACTGATTTTAAAAACACTCTTTATTCCCTCCCAAACATGACTGAAGAAAGCTTTTATTCCGTTCCATACCTTTTCTCCTGTTTGTTTCATAGTTTCCCATGCTCCTTTCCAGTCACCGCTCAATACCTGAAGAAAGGCTTTAAATATCCCGATAATCACTGCAAAGGCGACTTTCAAAAAACTGCTTATTTTGTTCCAGACAGCTTTGGTGATCGTTAGAATCTTATTCCAGTGTTCTCGGATATTCAGGAAGTTACTGTCGTAGGCTCGTTTTAGACCATAAATAACCGCCCCGATAGCACTGATAGTCGCAATCAATGGTAAAGCTGATACTACCAAAGAGCCAATAGCCAAAGCTATGCCTCCCAAAGCTACTTTTACTATGGCAAAAACCGCCACCAAGGCTACACTGCTCGCAGAAATACCAGCAAAAATCTTCAAAGCTTTTTGCATGGGTTCCGGAAGAGAGCGGAACATTTTTCGCAACCAATCAATTCCATCTGAAAGAAGTTCTACCGCTTTCGCCACTATCGGCATTACGGCTTGTCCGAAATCTATAAAAATATCCGTGAAGAGATTCTTCAATTTCTGAAGTTGTGAACGCATGGTATTGAATCTTTGTGCTGCTTCTTTTGTGAGAGCGGTATTTTTCACAAATTCTTCTGATCCTTTGGCTATGGTTCTTCGTAAAAGATCGCCTGCTCCTGCCAAAGACAAAAAAGAACGCTGAAGCCTCACGTCCGTTCCTATCACTTCCCCCAAAACCGTTGAAGCTTCGTCACCCGCTTTACCGATTCCCTCAACAAACAAGGTAAATGCTTCAGCTGCGTCCGTCTTCCACATCTCCGAAAAGTCCGAGGCGGACACCCCGGCAATTTTAGCGAATTCTGCAACCTTAGCATTTCCTTCCGCAACGGCTGTATTCATTTTCAAGAGAGCTTTTTGTACGGCTGTTCCTCCGGCTTCCGCTTGGATTCCTACGGAAGAAAAAGCCGTTGATATTCCAAAAATCGCCCCTGCATTTATCCCTGCTATTTTGCCTGCTCCTGCGATTCGGTTCGTAAATTCCACTATTTCTGATTCGGTGGTTGCGAAATTATTTCCCAATCCCACAACTGCCGCTCCCATGTTTGCAATTTCTGATTGTGGACGTTGTAAAATTTCTGCAATCCTCGCAAAAGCCATAGCGGAATCTTCAGCCGTTAGATTTGTGGTAACGGCAAGCTTCGCAATGGTATCGGTAAAATCTATGACATTTTCTTTGGCAATACCGAGTTGCCCCCCAAGTTCCGCTATTTTGGAAAGTTCAGTGGTATCTACAGGAATTTCCAAAGCCTTTGCCCTGATTCCTTCAGCTAACTTTGCGTATTCTTCCTCAGTAGCGTCTATGGTTTTACGCACGCCTGCAAAAGCACTTTCAAATTCAATGGCACTGCTAACCGCATTACTCGCCACCATTCCTAAAGTCGCAACAATAGAAGCTCCTGCAATTGCAAGTTCCGTATTGGAAAACTTTGCAGACTTCCCAAGGCCTTTGACCTTTTGCTCAACATGCGCCACCTTTTTTGAGGCGTGATCGTCAGCTTCGATAATGAATTTTACTTTGTTTTGGGGCATGACGGGTGAATATTATTTTCCCGTCTTTGCAAATGTTGAAAGTTTTTTAAAGCAAATCTAATTCTCCTAAAAGTCTTTCTGCTTCTGCATCATCACATAAATCCATTTCTAATTCACTAAAAATATCTTCAAATTTTTCATAGTTTTTGAGATTCATTGTTTCTGGATTCAAGTGATTTATTGATTTTATTAATTTTCGAATTTTCCCTATGTTTCGGAATGTTTCAGGACATTTTCTGTCACAGTATGGATGTAGTAGTTGTCGTAATACATTTTCAAATCGTTCATATAATCCTGAAGCGATGTCACTCAAACCGTATATTGCATCCACGTACTGTGCCTTTTTTATAACCATTCCCTCAAAAGAAATCTCACCATTATTTACAGCTTCAACTCCCTCATTTAACCATTCAAAAGTAACTTCGTTATTCTGGGTTTCCAGAGTAGTTTTTGCCTCAAGTAGAACAGCAACGGAAGCTGCTATATTCATTCGGCCAATTGCTCTTGCAACTTCCATTAAATTTTCTTCAACTGTTGTTTCGTCTTGATCTGATTCAATTGAATCCAATTTAGCGAGTAATTCATCAACTCTCACAATTCTTCCGGTAGCAATCTCTCCACCTTTTGGGTGGGTAATAAACCCTGTTTTCCTTTTCTCATGCAGAATTTCTCTCAACGAGGAGATTTTTTCTGTAATTTCGGAAGTTCCGTCAATTTTTGCCATAATAATTATTTATTAATACATTAATACTCCTACTTATAATTATTTTCTTTACTTTGTCAAGCTCGAATGTCTCGAATTTTTTGCATTTTCCTTACTCAGCACAAGCACCGCATCCTGATAGAAGCTAACCGGCATCTCCGCAATATCGGATGGTGTCCATCCAAATTCCCTACAAAGCTGAATATCAGTAAACCGATGAGCAACTTCGATCTGAAACTGGTTTTTGGGAGTAATGCTTTTTCCATCAATCAAAAGATCAAAAATCTTATTTTTCTCAATCAGCTTTTTTTTTCTGAAGTGGGATCGTCAATAGACTTTCCTGTAATTGCTTCGAGCAATACCTTTAAATCTCGCATACAAAACCTTTCCAGATTTTCTTCCGTAATCGCCATATCTATCTCTTTGCTGTTTATTTCTTCAACAAAATTCCACGATTTTATCGAACGCAAAATAATAGAACGCCCTGCTTTTTCTGCGTCAGGATGTTTAGAGTCAGAAGCATTGGGAAACTCTTTGGTAATGGCTCGTTGTTCTGCCACCGTCATGTCAGTAAATACCTCTACTTGACTGCCTTTAAATGAAGGCAATTCGACTGTTTTTGTAGGTTTTGAATCCGTGAAGGTGATTTTTGTCATTAGGTTTTGGGATTAAAAAAATTAGGCAGTATATGTCGTTCCAACTTTCCCATTCGTCACTTCGATTTTTATCGCTTGTCCGTCCGAACTGTCGTAGTAGCATTCGGCTTCGGCAGTTACGGCATAGAGTTCATCCGTTCCCGTTGGCATTTCGTGTTTAGTGAACCGAACATCGGACATTTTTATCTGAACGGTATATTTGGCATTGTTCGTATCGGTAGCGGAAACGATTTCGTTATTCGTGATTGTCAAAATACAAGCCTGCTTCGTTTGATTCAGGTATCGGTCACGGTCTTGCACATTCTCAAAATATTTCGTAAATTTTAGTTTTGCGCTTGCCCCTTTTGGAGCAATAACGGAAGGAGAGGCACGCAAAGAACCGTAGCGTTCTTCCAGGTTGTTTTCATAAGAAAACTCCCAATTCTCCACGTTTTCTTCAGCGTTACTGGCAGCATCCGTTAAATCGCTTCCGAACTGAAAAGAAGCGTGAATAAAAGAAAGTACTTTAGCCGAATCGGAATAAGAAGGGGTTTGCGGAGTGAGTTCCACTTTTCCTTCTTTGGCTACAGTGTAGGAATTCCCAAGGGTCGCAATTTGAATGGTATTAGTCGGTGAACCGGAAATAGCCGCAATCGGGTCATCTTCGTTTTGCGGAGTGTTGTCATAGATATTCACGGTATCATCAGTGGTCAGTCCTTCTACGGTATCAAGTTCAATATCCACGCTTGCCCCTGCAGTAGCGTCCGCAATCATGTTGGCTTTTTGGAATACGCCATGAGCCTTCAAATTAACCGCCATGTTTATAAGACCGTCTGAGCCTGCAAGATTGATAGAATCCACCAAGACCCCAAAGGCACGGTCAACTTGATAGTTTTGACGGTTGTTTGAAGTATCAGAAAGATTTCCTTTTCCCTGTTCGATAGTCAGGGCAGGTAAAGCGTTTGCAAGCGTTAAATCGTGCTTGTAAACCGAACCGTCTGTTCCGGACGAAATATCGTTGGAAGCAATTGCCCCCAAGACCATGTACAAAAAGTACACGCATTCGTTAACATCCAAGTCTACATTGTAACTTCCATCTGTGGTTACTTTTCCTTTTACAGGATTTAGAGCATTAAAACGGTTATTTTGGATAGGGTTGTTTGCTATAATTTCCTGATTGTAAGCCACGTCACCGTCTTTATAGCGCAGAAAGTGAGCGGGTTTTACGGCAGTGGAGACTGTCGTTTCTTTTTTTACGGCTAGATAGCCTTCTCTAGTTGAAGCCATTTTGTAAGAAGATTAGTAAGTAATTACGTCTTCTTGTGCAGCGTTGCCCTCCTGCGCTGAAGCTTCGGAGGGTAAAAAAGGATTAGGCTTCGTCTTTTTCAGTGTTGATTTTGGAATTTTTATTGAGAGATTCTTTGCGTCTTTTTTCTGACGCGCTTTCTTTTACGAAATTGGGATTGCGTAAAAGTGTGTCGGCTTGTTCGTTGGTCACTTCACGCACTTCCCCTGGTTCAAAAGTGGGAATTCCTGTGACGGACTGCAAGGAACTGGAAATGTTTTTTACTTTCATGATTCGGAAAACTTAGGAAATAATCATCTATCACCAATAGCACGGATTTTTACCGTTGTGGTGACTTCATAAGTAGGAAACCCTCTAT
Source organism: uncultured Candidatus Peribacteria bacterium (assembly GCA_964451885.1). Classification (GTDB taxonomy): domain Bacteria; phylum Patescibacteriota; class Gracilibacteria; order UBA4473; family UBA4473; genus CAYVJW01. Next base: position 14,591 of record CAYVJW010000033.1, read on the forward strand.
TCGTACTGAGGGCATAGTTTACGTTTGTAACCTGTGCAATCTCGCATGCATTAAAGGTGTTTCCTCCGTCTGTGTAAGGTAAAGTCGGATTTTTCTGAATTGTGCCACAAACCGTAAAAGCGGTGGTTTCATGGTCATCATTCGACATTTCTACTTTCTTCATTGCGTCTTCCACGGCAAAAACTTTGTCGTTCTGAAGACCGGATTGTCCGAAGTATGCTTTAGCGTTGTACACCAATCGAATTTCTACGTTCTGAATCTTCTCATCGTAGCGAGAGCCACGTAAATTGTAATCCGTAGAAATGGGCAGTACGGCTAAAGCAGGGAGGTCACTTTCAGGGATGGTCACTGGATCGCCAAAAAACACTTTCTTAATGTCAGAAAGGGGTTGTCCTGCTTGGGATACAGAATTTTCCAGTAATGATTTAATGGCAATTATGGATTTCTCCATCTTTTGAAAGTAAGTAAGAAAGTAAGAAATGTGTGTTTAGTGCGAGTGTAGCGCGCTTGAATATTAACCGAAAAACGATAAGTACGTCATGAGTCACAAGAAAACCAGGCCTG
>CAYVJW010000034.1:0-14503 GCA_964451885.1 uncultured Candidatus Peribacteria bacterium
AACAGGCCTGGTTTTCTTGTGACTCATGACGTACTTATCGTTTTTCGGTTAATATAGTATGGCGGATTCATCTGAATCCCTATGGCTTATAATAATAATTTGTCCTATAGTACCATCGGTAATAGCTTCAGTTTCACTACTTATAGCTCCTGCTGTGAAGTAATACCTGGTATGAAAACTTGCAAGAGAAGAATCAATCTGCCAACCTGCCCCATCATTGGTCTCGGAACTGGAAAATTGCAGGTAATCATTTATTTTTACAGATCCATTGACCTCCAATTCCTCTCCCGGATCCGTCGTGCCTATGCCGACGTTGCCGTCTTCATCCAGAAACATTGTATCGGTTAACACCCCGCCTTGGGATGTTTGGAATAGAAGTGCACCACGAACAGGAGTTGCGGCACCTCCATTACTCACAAGCCCTTTAATAGAACCACCCGATTCTGTCAAATGACCAGTCTGTCTAAAATCTAGAGACATAATGGGAGTCATATCATCGTTTGTTGCATTTTGATTTGTTAGAAGTAAAGAACCTTCCGTTTTTTGTACATGTAACTTCGCTCCCGGATCCGTCGTGCCTATGCCGACGTTGCCGTTATGGTCTATTCTCATGCGTTCACCTATACTTTCGTCATTATTCCTGGTTATAAATGCTAATTCGCCTTTAGCTCCTCCTGTGGCAATTCCGGCAATAGAACTAAATCCTGTTCCTGTACTGGTGCTTACTGGCCAAAATGATAAATTCACGAATGAATTATCCGTTTGAGAATTATTTTTTATACTCACAGAACTTTCAGTAGATGTAGCGTCAAAAACTGTGGCATTATCAACTTTAACATCCAACTTTGCCCCCGGATCTGTCGTACCTATGCCTACGTTGCCGTTGACTCTAAGATCATCTAAAACATCAACACTTCCCAACAATCCAATCTTATCATTTTCTGCCGCAATTCCTACATTTGTATTATCATCAGCAAATGTAAAATCTCCTGATACATCATTGGTCGGTTCTGTAAATAAAATGTCATCTGTTAAAAGAAACGCATCAATGATCCAATAATCACCACCATCAACATCATTATCATCAAACCTCATAAAGGTATCTCCTTGAGAAAGATCATAAGTTCCACAATCAGTCCATTTTACAGCAGTTGAATAATTACAAACAGAAGTTATATCAGTTAATGATCCATCTTGACTGATAAATATCTCTTCTCCTGCCATACCTCTATTAAATCCCCTAAAAAGAACTTTAACATTTTTTCTCGCAACTGCACCAAAATTATAAACAACATCATTATCATTACTTCTAGATGAATCATTTGCTGACATTTCACCCATGGTTTCACCAGCAGAAGATCCACCGACATCTATGTTCTCAGCTTCAAAAAAATCATAAAGAAGATAGGATATTTTATTATTTTCATTTGATATCATTAAGTTAGTTGAGGCTAAAATATTCCCGGATACTTCTAAAGCTTCTGCCGGAGTCGTTGTGCCTATTCCGACGTTGCCGTTGCTGGGATATACTATATCTTTGATCGTATTCACCCAATCCCCGATTTTTCCTCCCGTCGTCTCTCCGGGAGGGGTTGTTGGCCAGGTTATGGCGAAGCTTGTTTGTGCGAAAAGTGTGCTTGAAATAATTAGTAATGAAAGCAATTTGGAAAATGCCATGGGTTTTTATTTAAATTTTTTTATATTTTAAATTTGTGAGATATTAAAGTCAAAAATATTTTTAGACATTGTTTTCATGAAGAAATCTTATCTCTCTATTTTAAATCCTGAACAACTTCAGGCTGTTGAAAAAATATTTGGAACGGTTTTGGTGATAGCTGGGCCGGGTACCGGAAAAACTCAGATGCTTACGGCTCGGATTGCTAATATTCTTGATAAAACAGATACGAATCCTGAGAACATTCTTTGCCTTACTTTTACTGAGAGCGGTGCTGTGGAAATGCGAAATCGGCTCCAGCGTTGGATTGGGTCGGAGGCATATAAGGTCAAAATCTGCACTTTTCATTCTTTCTGTGAAGAAATAATGCAAGAGGAGGATATAGAAAAAAACATTGCTGATGATCTTCAAAAAGCTATCTCGTTTCGTAAAGTGATTGATAAAAAGCATTGGAAATACCTTAAGCCGTTTGGAGATAATTATTATTGGCAGAAATCTTTTTTATCTACTGTTTCTCATTTAAAGCGCGAAAATGTTAGTATTGAAAAATTACGTGGTGATTTAATTCCTAAAGAAAAAGAACACCTTGAGGCTGATCCGGGGAATTTTTATCAGAGGGATTGCAAATATGGGAAGAAAGGGGAAATGAAAACTACCTCCCGAGTAAAGGTTGATATAAAGATTGCAAAAATGTTTGAATTTACTGAAGTTTGGGAGGCGTATGAAAAAGAGCTGCATAGGCAAAGGCTTTATGATTTTGATGATCAGATTAGCCGGGTGGTTGCAAAAATTACTACCGACCAAGGATTGAAATCTGATTTACAGGAAAAGTATCAGTTTATTCTTGTGGATGAATATCAAGATACTAATTCCGCTCAAAATCAAATTCTTTGGCATCTTACGGATTTTTTTGATGATCCGAATCTTTTCTCTGTGGGAGATGATGACCAGTCTATTTATCGTTTTCAGGGGGCGAGTCTGGAAAATATCCTGGAGTTTCGGCAGCATTTTCCAAGTGCCGAAACTATTTCTCTTACGAAAAATTATCGTTCTGCGCAAAATATTCTTGATTCTGCTTTCACAGCCGTTTCACATAACCTGGAGCGTATTGATTCTGAAAAATCACTGAAAGCTGTGGGAGATAATAGAAATTTTGAGGGTGAAATTGAAAAAGCTGTTTTTCATTCCCGGTTTCCGGAACTCATTTTTTTGGCTGAAAAAATCCGGGATGAAATTAAATCGGGTGTTTCTCCTTCTGATATAGCTGTTCTTGTTCGAAATAATAAGGAGGTGAAGGAAATTGCCGCGCATCTTCAGAAATTTAAAATTCCCGTTGCGACTAAAATTGCGGAAAATGTTTTTGAGGACGGTAATGTGAAGTATTTGATACGGATGCTGAGGGTTTTTGATAATCCGACTTTGGATCATGTATTTTTTGAGTTGCTGCATGCACCGTTTCTTAATATATCATCGCATGAGCTTTTTGAGTTGTCTATAGCTACGAAAAATGGAAGAAACCATATAGCAAATATTCAAAATTCAAAATTCAAAATTCAAAATTCAAAAAATAAACAAGAAGAAATGCAATTTTCGGGAATACAAAAAATTTTTCAGGTGTTTCTGGACGGCCAAAAAGAATATTATCATTTACTTCCTTATCTTATTGCAGAAAAGTTGTTTCATGCATCTGGGATGGCGAGGTATCTTTTGCGGGAGGAAAATTCAAATCGGGTTTCTGACCTTTTGAAGATTCGGAAGTTTATTGAGTGGGTTGAAATGCATGATGTGCCGTTGCGTGATATTTTGGAAAAGATAGATCTTCATCATGAATTGGAGATTCCTCTTTTTCCGGATCCGACTCCGAGTGATAACCAATCGGTTCAAGTGATGACGGCCCATAAGTCCAAGGGAATGGAGTTTGATGTTGTTTTTATATCGGGGTTGCTGGATCGTGTGTGGGGAAACCTTCGAAAGAAAACAGGCATTCCCCTTCCCTACTTGTTTGAAACGCATCATGATCAGAATGAAGATGAACGTCGGCTTTTTTTTGTGGCTATGACGAGAGCGAAGAAGAAAGTTATCTTGAGTTATGCGGAGAAAGATTTTTCTGGTAGGGATAGGTCTCCTTCAATTTTTTGGCATGAGATTCCAGAGAAGAATTGTAACATTCTTGATACTCAGACACTTCATTCAAAAGCACAGGAACTTTTTCCAGTTTTCTTTTCCGCTCCTTCAACCCCTTTGTTAACCGGGGAGGAAAAAGATATTTTGAAAAAAATTGTGGATAATTTTGTTTGGTCGGCTACGAGCCTTCAGAATTATTTGGATTGTCCGAAAAAATTTCTCTATTTGAATATATTGAAAATCCCTACTCCAAAAAGTAAAATTATGGGTTTTGGGATTGCCATACATAAGGCATTGCAAGATTTATTGGAAAAATTTAAAGAGGATGGAAAATTACCCGGTAAAGAATTTCTTTTTCAGCAGTTTGATCTTGTTATCCGAAGGCAAAATCTTAATTTGGCTGAACTTGAAAATGCGCTTCATCATGGAAGAGAACTGTTAGAATTATATTATAAAACTAATGAATCAAGTTTTTCGAAGAATGTGTTATTGGAGTATGATTTTCCTTGTTTGCATCCGAAAATTTTAGGGATACCGGTAACGGGGAAAATCGATAAGATTGAACTTTCGGAGGATGGAAAACAGGCTGTTTTTGTTGATTATAAGTCCGGAAAACCAAGGAAAATTGAGTCTGGGGAGAGGTTGTGGCGCCAGTTAGTTTTTTATGATTTGCTGGCGCGAAATTCAAAATCTGTAGATTGGGAAGTTCAAAATTTTGTTCTTGAGTTTCTTACTCCGGATAGTAAGGGGAATTTTATCCGAAAGGATTTAACTATTACGGATGAGGATCGTTCTCAGGTGATTGAAGAATTAAAATTAGCTAATGAAGAATTACGAAATCTTGAGTTTCCGATGGTGGAAAATCCGGAAAATGATAAGGAGATTGAGTATTGGCAGAGTTTTTGATGATTAATATTGTTCTTTATTTTGACACTTCTCATTTTCTTCGTAAAATTAACACATATTTTATTAAGTACTGATGGCAATTAAAAGTGTTACTGCAACTCGGATGTCTTTGTTGGGGCTTAAGAATCAAACGAAGGTCGCCCAGAGAGGGCATAAGTTACTAAAAGATAAGCAGGACGGTCTTATGCAGGAATTTTTGAAGATTATAAGAAGAGCGAAGGAATTGAGGATTGAAATAGAAGAAGTTTTTAAGATGGCTAATGCGAGTTTTTTAGAGGCTCAGTCTCATATTCCGGTTGCTTTTTTACGGAATACGCTTTCGGTTCCTTCTCAAAAGCTTCAGTTGGAAGTGAAAACAAAGAATGTTATGTCTGTTAAAATTCCTAAATTTTCGGTTCAGATAACCGGGAATGCTTTGGGGTATGGTCTTTTTCAGACTCGTGGAGAGTTAGATTTGGCAATTAGTAAGTTTGCGAAAGTGTTTGAACTTCTTATTGAGTTGGCGAAAATAGAAAAGTCAGCCGAGAATCTTGCTCTTGAGATTGAAAAAACTCGTAGGCGGGTTAATGCTCTTGAACATCGGTTAATTCCTGATTTGGTGGATACTTTGAAATTTATCCAGATGAAATTGGATGAGACAGAGAGGTCGGCGATAGTCCAAGTGATGGCGATTAAGAATTTGATTGAGAAGCAGGAGGCAGATTCAATGAATAATGAGCAATAAATAATATAAGAAAGCGAAGTTCCGAAACTTCGTCGGGTACAAACTTTGATAATGAATAATTAATTATTAAAAAAATAAATGAGCAGTTGTAAATATAAAACATTCGTTTTAGCATTTATATTTATTCCGCAGTTTGTTTTCGCGGCAGTGCCTTCTCCGGCTGATTTTCCTTTTGAACGGAAGATTTTGATGTCTCAACGTATAAAAGGAATGGCAGATGTTAAGGTTATTTTGGATCCTTTTGTCTTACGGCAGGTAAACGAACGGTTTTCTAATTTTAATTTGGTGAATTCGAGAAATGAAGAGGTTGCTTATTCACTTTTTTCTACTCCTTTTGACCAGATTATGGATTTGGAAGTTCTTGATTTTTCTTCCCGAAAAGAGGAGATTCCTGAAAATTTGATTGATAATAGTGTTTTGACTTCTTTTTCGTTTGATAAACGTAAAGACGGTCGTGATGGTTCGTGGGTACTCATTGATTTGGGTGAAACGCAATCTATTAACCGTTTGAATTTTTTTCCCAAACATCGTGCAAAAATTAAACAAGTTGAAATTATGACTGGGCAGGATTCTGAAGATTTAAAAGTGATTTCTGCTAAACGTCCGTTTAAACGTTTCATAGATGTTAGAAGTTCTTTGATTCGTTATATAAAAGTTACTTTTTGGGGAATAAGCATTAAGTTGGATGACATACGGATTGTGGCGGACGGCCGGGTGGCTGTTTATTTTGAGGCAAAAGAAGGAGAATCCTACAAGATTTTATATGGAGGCCCAGAGGTAAATCTGATCAGATATAAAGCGAAGTCTGATGAGGCAAAAGAAGGTGACTTTATATTGGCAAATTTATCAAAAGAAGTTCAGAATTCTCTTTTTCCTAAAGATTATGATGGTGACGGGATTAATAATGATCATGATAATTGCCCTTTTATTCCTAATCCTCCTCAGGAAGATTTCGATGCAGATAGAGTTGGGAATATTTGTGATAATGCTTTGAAAGTAAGAAATTCGAGGCAATTTGATACGGATAATGATGGAGTAGGTGATATCATTGATAATTGTAAGCTAGAATGGAATCCGCTTCAGGGTGATATTGATGGAGATGATTTTGGAGATGCTTGTGATTCGGCTTATGCGGTGGAGAGTGATGATAAGGGTAAATTGAGTGAAAAAAGCCTTCCTTTTCATATAGGGTTGATTATTGTAGCGCTTTTTTTGTTTTATGTTTTGCAAAGACAGATGAGGAAAAAAAATTAGAAATTGAAAATTGAAAATTATTAGTTAGACTTAATTTTGTAGAAAAAATATGAGTTCTATTTCCTATTCTTAATCTCAGAAACTAATATGAGTTACCTCATTCCTACCGTTATCGAAAAATCTCCTCAAGGAGAACGTGCTTTTGATATTTATTCCCGCCTGCTTAAAGATCGTGTTATTTTTTTGGGGACGGCTATTGATGCCAATGTGGCTAATTTAATAGTGGCTCAGCTTTTATTTTTGGAGGCGGAAGATTCGAAAAAAGACATTATTATGTATATTAACTCTCCCGGAGGAAGTGTGAGTGCGGGATTGGCTATAATTGATACCATGAATTTTGTTAAACCGGATGTTTCGGTAGTTTGTGTGGGAATGGCGGCTTCCATGGGGGCTATGATCTTAATGAGCGGAGCAAGAAATAAACGTTTTATTCTTCCTCACTCTGAGGTAATGCTTCATCAGCCTTTGGGAGGTGTTGAAGGTCAGGCTTCAGATATTGCCATTCATGCTGAACATATTATCGAAACTAAAGGAGTACTTTATAATATTATTGAAAGATGTACCGGCCAAAAAATGGAACAAATTATTATGGATTGTGACCGGGATAATTTTATTAGGGCTGAGGATGCAATGAAGTATGGGAAATATGGTATTGTGGATAAGATTATAGATAAGAGGAAGTGAGCGACTGGCAGGAAAAGAAATTTTCTTGACATTATTCGAAAGCACTGTAAAGTACTTTAGTTTTTATGTATTCATTGATATCCTCGGTTGTCTGTTTTCTTATAGTGCCTTAAGCTTGTTATTATGAATTATTCTAAAGTAATCCGGGAATCCTGGCAGTTGGTGGTGAATTTGCCTAAGTTGAAGTGGTTTGCTTTTGTTCCTAGTTTTGTGGCGGTTTTGATTTTTATTTTAGAGATATTGTGGCAAATATACATGTATTCTTCAGAATTTGGGTTTATTGAGTCTGATTTTTCTTTTGAAGCTGTTGGGAGTGTATTTTCTTTTTTGCTTGAAAAGAATTTAATGTTTTGGACAATTTTGGGGGTATTTTTTATAGTTTTTTTTGCTTTTGTGGTGCCTTCTTGGTTAAGGGGGGTTCTTATTTTGAGTGTCAGACATAATTTTGATAATCCGGACAGGTATTGTTCTCTTCGCCGGAAATCTGTTGATGCTTGTTCTTATTTTTTCAGGCTTTTTGAATTAAATGCGATTCTTGCGCCTTTTGAATTTGTTTCTATTGCTTTTTTTGTAGCTACTTTTTATCGTTATTTCCATGAAAATTTATTTCAATTTTTGTTGCCGCTCATTGTGTTGCATTTAATTATTGCTTTTTTTATTCAGGTTTTTTTTGCGTTTGTTTCATATTTTGTCGTGATTGAGGACTTAGGTTTGAGTCAAGGATTAAAGAAAAGTATTGGTTTGGTTTTTATGAATCTTGGAGCAACTTTGTCTGTAATTTTGCTTATGTTTTTTGTGAATTTTCGAGTGATTGTGAATGTTATTGTTATTTTAGGTGTTCCAATAGCTATATTGGCGGTTTTTTCTTATTTTGCGTTTTCTTTTGCTGTTACTTTGTCTGTTGTATTGGCAATTACTATGGTTTCTTTTGCGGCTTATTTAACTTCTATTTTGGAGGTTTTTTCTACAGCGGTGTGGGAAAGGACTTTTGCGGCTCTTTTAATAAAACAGGCGGAGTTGGCTGGGGATGAGGTGAATAATAATTAATGAGTAATAGAAAATGAAAAAACAGCACAAAATTGTTCTTGCTCTTTTCCTTGCGAGCATATTCTTGGTCATGGGGCGGGAGTTTTTGTTGTCTTTGGATGATTCTTTGCAGATTTTTGGTGAAAAGAATGCGCTTTTTGTTAGGTCAGGGGAAGGAAATATTGTTTTTTTCGGTGAAGAATCACAAAGCATAGAAGCTGTTCGGAGGGCTGTTTCTTCTTATTTTTCTCCAAAAATATCAGTTTCTATTGATGAATCGCCTGCTCCGGTTAATTTTCAGGGGAAAGATTTTTCTGTTCAGGTTTTTTCTGAAAATTTTGCTCGGGGAAATTTTGGGAACCAAAATATATTTTTTATTGGCGAAATGGATGAGGATGAGGAAGATGAGTTGAAGCTTGAAAAGTTTAGTTTTGAAAGTGATTATTGGGTGCTTAAGACAAATTACTTTCCTAGATTTATTTCTCCCCCTGAAAAAGCGATTCTCTTTTTAGGAGAAAGAAAACCCGCAAAATCACTATCTGTTTTTGCACGGAATAATAAAATCCCTTTGGTGTCGTTTAAGGAAACGGGAGGGTTTTGGTTGAAGAAAGAGGAGGTGGTGTGGGAATTGAGGGTGAGGAAATGATAATCATGAAGTCTCTCTGTTAAGAGATTTACCTTTCGACAAGCTTAAGGTCTTCGAGAGGGTTAAATCCGAAGGAAATTTTATAAATTGCTCATATTATTATGACTTTGCCTTCGGCTTTAATCCTCCAACCCCCTTTGACAAGGGGGCTTTTAATTTATCTCGCAAACAATATAGCACTAAGTATCACCTCCCCCGGTATTACTTTTCGGGCAAAAGTGGCTGTTCGGATATTTGATTTAAGGAAGTTGCCGATTGGGGACGATTTTTCTGAAAGAAATTCTAGGGCGGATCCGAGTTTTGAAAAATTAACAAATCCGTAGCTTTCTGCGGGTGAAAATTGGAAAAGTACGCTGTCCCGGAAATCTTCGTTTTCCGATAAGTTTGGATGAGTTTGGTTTTTATTGCTTAAAATTGATTTCATGCCTCCTTCGTGCGTGGAAAAGGTCAGATAATCATCCACAATTCCATAGGAAAATTTCTTATCTGGGATTTCATTATCAATGGTGAAATATGTTCCTCCTTCAAAATTAATCTTTTGAATTGATATTTCTTCTTTATCTACCGCTACTAGTTCTTTTCTTATGTTTCCGTCGGGTAGTTCAACTTCTTCTACTTTTGTTGTGAATCGGCTTTGGGCCGAACGCACGGCATCATGAAAATCGGTTAGTGTTTGATTTGTGTCTACGCTTCCGAATTTTGTTAGATAAGTAAATTGCAGGAACGGATACAGATCGTCTTTAAAATCTATAATTATTGCGTATTGGCTGTGCATCAGAGATAAAAATTGTGTTTCGAAGTCGAAGTTCTCTCCGAAAAGTTCACGAAATTTTGCTCGCAGGACTCCTTCAAAAAGCAGTGAGAATTGAGGATTCATTTGACTGAGAAATCTTTTTGTGTGTTTATATTTTTCATACAGATCTACGCCGCTCATGAAAAACAGCACATTTTTTGATGCGAATTGAGCGAGTTTCGGCATTAACTCTCGTGGTGCTTTTTTGAGTTTTAGGTTATTGAAGACTTTTTCATTTGTCAGGAGTTTTGTTCGAATTGATATTCCTTTTTTATCGGGATATGCGGCAATGCCGATATGAGGCAGTGTTTGGGCAATTGTTTCAATGATAGGTTTGATGACGGCGTATTTTGGAGAAGTAAAAAGATTTACTGTTTTTTCCGTATTTATAAACACTGATGCAACGGAATCGATAGGAAGGCCTTTAATTGTTTGTTTGTATTTTTTCGAGTCATGGAGTTTTTCTTTGGCGTTAAAGCTTTTTACAATTATTTCTGGTGAATTGGCTATAATTAGCCATCTTCCGTGAAATCCCAGGGCAATTTTTGATGAAAAGGCAGGGGTTATGATTTCCAGTTCGTTGTTTATTTTCTTTTTGAGATATTTTTCCTTTTCCAGCTTAAAATTATCAAGAAACTGTTTGAGAGCTGAACGACTTCGAATTTCCAGAACTATCATAAAATCCTCTTCTTCGAAATAACCTATCCCGGCTTTTTCGCCCATCCATGAATTAATGTTTTGTGTCCAAGGGAATGGGAGGATGTTATGGGATATTTCTTCGAGCAGATTTTTGAAATTAGCTTCAGGAAATAGTTCTTTCAGGCCTTGAAGTGTATTTTTGTTGATGGTTGCCTCTGTAAATATAGCTACATCAGAGGGAAATATTTGATTAAGCTTCTCTTTTCTCAGTTCCCAGTAATAGTCTAGGATTCCTGTAATTCCTAGGAGGAATATAATAAAACCGAGTATTGATATTAATTTGCTTTGTTTCTTTTCCATGACCGGGATTTTTTCAGAAGATAGTAGAAAAATCAAGCTTTCTTTGTAATAAATAATAAAATGTGTTTGATATTTTGGGAGAAATGAGTAGTTTTTTATTAATCAATTTTTAATTTTCAATTAAGAATTATTAATCAAAGGAATTTTAAGTAATATAGAAGTAAAGATTTTTAAAACCCAATTTTTAATCCTTCAAGATTAAAATTAAAATTTGAGAGGAGAAGATGATGTAATAAGCGAAGTGTCTGACGATAGGAAGACACTTAGACATGTAGTCGTCTTTGACGACGGGGCGTAGCTCAGTTGGCTAGAGTGCATGGTTTGGGACCATGAGGCCGGAGGTTCGAGTCCTCTCGCCCCGACCAGTTTGCAGATTGGAGCATTTTTGCTCATCGCGAAAGCTAGAAACTGCTTCTTTAAGCGGTTTTTCAGCATGTTGCGGGTGGTTCAACCTTAACTTTTCACCCTGTATAAAATTATTTGTATTTTTAATTCTCTCGATCGCAGGAATGGCTTGTGTATGCAGTTTTTTACCGTGTAGCTGCAGGTTCTCAAAAATAAGGTTCAGGAACTTTTTCTTGAGTAATGGATTGAGTTCTTTGAAGCGATACGGCACAAAATTGAACAATTCAATGAATTGGAGCGTCGTATCCCAAAGAGCATTTTCCATTTTGTTTTCGATATTTGTTAGCTCTGTTCGTAGCGTATGCCGCTCCTCTATAATCTTGTTTTTTTGCTCGACAGCTTCGTCAGGAGAAAATACACCGCTTAATACCGCCTCATGTAAATTATCAAGTTTTTTATCAAGACGATTGAGGTTGATATTCAGAGCCTGTCTTTTTTCTTTGGAATCCTCTCGGACTTTTTTTCGTAATTTTCCAACCGCTTTCTCATAATACAAATAGAGACTGTCCCCTGTTTCGTATTTTCCAAGTTGTAGAATTATTTGATCCTCGAAACGATCCTCTCTGATTGATGTAAATTTGCAGTCCTTATTTTTGCATTCAAGGTAAATATGATCCTTATGCATCCCAGAAATAAGATAGTTTTCACACTCACATTTGACCATTTTTGAGTAAGTGAAATCCCGACGAGTTTTGTTTTTCTGCGTACGTCCATCAAGAATATCCTGTACTTTATCAAACAGCCTTTTATCAATAAGCGGTTCATGATTCCCTTCATAATATCGCACTTTTCCTTTCCGCTTTCCCCACCCCATCAATCCATAATAAAACGTATCACGTAGCATTCGCTCAAAAACTCCTTTACGAAGTTGTCCCCCATTTTTGTTTGTCATGCCTTTCTGACGCATATACTCACATAAACTGCGAATTGAGTAATTTGCCGTAGAAAATACTTCAAAGCTCTCTTTTACAAATGGAGCGAGTGCTAGATCATGATACTTTCTTTTAAAGTCGTCGTCTTGCCCTTTTATCCCCTCTCTGTAGCCGATTGGAGCATTAGTTGGGAAATACCCCCTCATCAAAACTTCTTCCATTTTTGTGGTCACCTCTTCTGAAAGATTTTCAGAATACCATACACACATGTTGCAGAAATTTCGGAAAGCAAGGCGGCCAGCCGCTCGATTTGTATCAAATTCTCCTTCAATAACTATGATCTGTTTCTTTTCGCGAGTCATGAGTTTATCGAGGAGAGAAAAGTCTCCTACATTTCTCGAACTACGATCAAGTTTGTGAAAAACTACCCCTTCAATCAAAGGGTCTTTGAGGTGCTCGAGCATGCTTCGAAATTCCGTCCTTTTTCCTTTGAAGCCCGACTTAGCTTCACTGTACCACTTTACTATTTCAAATCCCTTTCTTTCTGCGTACTCTTTGATAATCCTTTTTTGGGTCGGGAGAGAGTTGTCCCTATCGGCTTGAGCCTTCGTCGATACGCGACAATAAGCCAGATATTTCTTCATAGATTAGTCATTATTAAGTTTTTTCCGCTGTCCCTTTTGTTTTTTCATAAGCTCATAAAGCTGAAGAAAATCATCTCGTTCTTCTTTTTCTAAAACCAAGAGTTCTTCTAATAATGATCTTTCACCTCCTTCCAGCTCAATAACTTTCTTGAGTACGTGAATTTCTTCTTCATTGGATTTTGCAATTTTCTCCATAAGTTCTTTTTTGGCTCCTTCCTCATTACTGATGGTAACCTTGGCGTGATCAGAGGCATGGATATCTTTCACCATAACACTTCCGTCTCCACGTTGAGAAACTCCCTTTTCATGGAGAGCTTCCACTAAATCATCCAGAATTTTTGCTTTTTGATAAGCTTCAGTAAGTCTTGGGTCTTCTTCCCCGAAAAAATAAGAGAGCGGTTTTTTCGTGATGTTCGATATACTGAGCAGATATTTCTCAGGATTTTTAATCGATCCATTCTCTATTTTTTGAATCGTATTAAGAGACTTCCCCATTTTTTTGGAAAGCTCTGCTTGGGTTAAGCCCGCATCTTCTCGGGCTATCTTGATACGTTTTACAATGAAATCTTTGTCCATAAGTAATTGAGATGAATCTGTAAGTGGAAGAAAAATACCGAATCCGTACATAAGGATATTAAATAAAAGGTTTTATGTCAAGAAAATTTTTGTTTAAAGATTATACTTATCAAGAATTAACTGAAGATTAAAGAGGCTTATTACTTCACGAAAAATTCATATTTCGATCTTTGTGAAAAATAGCTCAAGCCTTTTAGTGTAAGCATTTCCTGTTTTTAGTTTTCAAGAAAACTAAAGATTTGACTCAATTCGTTTTTTTGAAATCTTGATATTTTTTCTTGACTCACGAACCTAAAAAGGTACAGTTTGGACATAGCTTTAAGTATCGCCCTTGTGGCAATATTTTTTTGTCCCAAGAAAGCCTTAAAAAGTATTAACAACCAATAAGAATGGGACGACCACCAATTACACCAACCAAAGAAAGACGGGATATGTTTGAGCTCTGGCTCAAGGGATACAACTACGTCGAGATTGCCCAAAAGTTTGATGTTTACCGTCAAAAAGCACGTTTTACCGTTCTTAGTTTTAAACCCTCGCTAGAGGATTTCAAGAAACACGACACAAATCGTCGTATTCGCGAAGCCGCGAGGCAACTTAATGCTTAATTTTAAAAATGATTCATGTCCCAAGAAGAACCGAAGAAATTATCAAAAGAGGAAAACGAAGTGGTCGATTTTTTGGTCGAGCTGATTCCTGTTTTACAAGAAATCAAAGTAGATCTCGAAAAAAAGAACCTCCTTGATGAGGGGTTTTTCCGAAAGCTCCCCCCTCCTGAAAAACCCTAAACTTTAATTTTTATGCAATTTAATGCCCATGTACTCAGACGAACAATTATTCCAGTTGGTAGTAGTCCTGATTTCTGTCAGTGGTTTTCTATTGGCACTTTGTCTGATGGAGGTTTTGTTTTGCATTTATTCGGAGTTGAGGGGCAAAGATTCGGGACTACCAACACAAAAAAGCGTACGTCGCTTTTTTCTCAAATTACGTCGGTTTTTCAGAAAAAGACGCTGACGTATTTTATCACTTAATTTTTTACTGTCATGAATAAAAAAACTACAGCCTTAAAGGCGAACAAGCAGGCGGCCATTATGCCACCAAGAGATCTATGGCAAGAGCAAAATGGGAGCGATTAATCAGTACACACTTAGCAGAATCGGCTTAAAGACCGTATATTA
>CAYVJW010000035.1:0-14239 GCA_964451885.1 uncultured Candidatus Peribacteria bacterium
AGCTTTTCTCATTGTACACCTTTGTTGTTCGTTTTCAAGTTTATCACTCCCGATTCTGACTGGGATAACTCCCCTGATCATACTTATGCCCCCCGTCGTGTCGATGAAAAGGTGCTTGAATATTTCGATGCTCATGGAGACAACATCGCCAGGAGATACAGCAACTGGGGTAATTGGAAACTTCAAGTTAATGTTTCACAAGCTAAGTGGAACACTCTGAAGATCAACCCCCAGGAATCCTGGCCCAGTAGGTATGACGATGATTCGGAGTTCTGGGTGGCAAACGCTTACTCAAAACCATTCCACCGCTACGCCATCGTCGAAAACGGTGAGCAGAAGGAAACCGGTTGGAAACCGGTGGCTGAGAACCTTTTTTGGGCAAATGACAGTAATCTGGGTATGACTCTGGTGACCAAGCCCTATGGGTTCTTCGAGGATGAAAAAACCACTTCGGCTACCCCTCCTGGGATGGCCTACATCGCTAAACCGACAACGGTCAATGGCCGTCCTACCGGTTCAAACGAATACGGTCGATGGAATACCAATTCCAGTGGCACTTCCTTTTGGGAGTTCTACGGACAATATCGCCTGCTCGGAGATCTGATGGGCGGTTCGTCCTCCCGATACGGCTGGAACGATTATGATGATTGGGATCGAAACTATCGTCATGATCGTAAACCCTACTATGGCCAAAATGATCGGTATGGTACCTATGGTCATGGAACCTATGGAGCCAATTCTCGCTACGGCCGTTCGAGTTATGCCAAGCAGAATCCCGGCTCTGTCCGGGAGGCCAATGCGGCAAAACCCACCAGAGCTATTCGCACAAGTAGAAAAGGCGGCAAACGGGCTCAAACGGCCTCTGTTCGCGGAGCGGGAAAATCTGCTCGTGGGCGCGGTCCTGGCGGTCGCGGTAAATGATCGTCACTTGAAATCTAACCATACTAATGCAGTATCCATCCTCATCAAGGAGAGAAATATCATGAACGACATGTTTTTACATGTGGCACAAGGACTTGGATTCGCTATCGAGTGCGGATTCTTCATGTTGGTAGCTAAGTGGATCTCTGACCAGGCTGCCGATGATCACTTTGACGCTAACCAAGAAATCGAGAAAAATGCCAATTTGGCCGTAGGCCTTCGTCGTGCTGGACTCTATCTGGGGGTTGCCATCGGTATGTATGGCTCGGTTTCCTCTGGCATTAGTCATGGATTTTGGAATGATGCCCAGGCTCTCGCTCGGGACGGGGTGCTGATTGTCATATTCACAATGATCAGCCGCATTGTCAACGACAAGGTGATCATTCCTGGTATTGATAACAACACTGCCATCAAGGACAAGAACGTCGCCGTCGGCCTCACCGAAGCCGGCGGATACATCGCCACTGGCCTTGTTATGTACGGTGCGGCTTCCGGCGAAGGCGGTCCTTGGTGGAGTACCATAGTTTGGTTCGCATTGGGCCAGGTAGCCTTGTTGATGATGATCCGGATCTATGAATGGAAGACTCCCTACGAGGTGGTAAATGAAATTCAAGAAGGCAACGTTTCTGCTGGTTTGATGCTGGGCGGTATGATGGTCGCCATGGGGTTCATCCTTAAAGGCGCCATTGCCGGTCCATCGTCCGGTTGGATCCCTGATCTGGAAGCCTTCGGTATCAGTACCATCAACTCTGTCGTGTTGTTGGTATTCCTCATTAATAACCTTGTGGACAGGTTCTTTCTCCCCGGGACGGAGATCCAAACGGAGATCGGCGACCAAAACATAGCTGCCATCTCAGTGGTGATTTCGGTCAAGATTGCCATGGCGATCTTTATCAGTGCGGTCGTACTGTAGTGACCACGACCACAATCTAAAACCGAATATGTGAGCAATATCTCCCCCGCCTGAAACATGGCGGGGGAACTTCTTTGTATTTCAAAATATATTGACTAAATGTAAATAATTACTATTATTTTACATAGACAGGTAGTTTTGTCTAGAAGCTATTATAATTAGTCTTCAATTCATAGCCTGCTTTGTTCTTTAACATTTCGGCTCTATTAAATAATTAAACCATATCCAACCGAATCAACCAACTAATGGAGGAAAATCATGCAAAATGTTGCGAAAAAAACCGGCGATTCGGATCATTTCCGTTTTGCTACTGTGCTGCTTGCCTGCTCTATGTTTTTTACGGGCGCGAGCGGATTGGTTTCAGAGTTTTTGTTAGCGACCGTATCAACTTACATCTTGGGGAGTTCGATAGAGCAGTTTAGTATCACCTTTGGAGTGATGATGGGATTGATGGGCATCGGCGGATGGGTGCAAAAGTTTTTCACCGACGATCGGCTTATCGAAAAGTTCATCATCATTGAAATTCTGCTGGCCTGGCTTGCGGGATTTTCACCAATCGTCATGTACACGGCGTTTGGCCTGATGGAAGATCATTTCACTCTGGTGCAGTATTTCTTCATCATGGGTATCGGATTTCTCATCGGTTTCGAAATTCCATTCGTTATCCGAATCAATGAGAAATACGCTAAAACCCTTAAGGCCAATTTGGCCGTGGTGACGGCAGCCGATTATCTGGGTGCCTTTGTATTCACTTTCGTTTGGGTTTACTTCCTCTTAGGAAGGTTCCCCCTTACGGAAATAGGTTTTTTGGTTTCTGGGATCAACTTTTTTGTTGCGATCATCACGTTTATTTACTTCGTGAAACAGAAACTTGTTTCGATGAAATGGACGGTATTTATCGTGATGACCATGACGGCTGTATCGCTTTTCTTTGGTTACCTGCAAAATCGTGACTGGAGCTTGGATCTCGAACAACGCCTGTATGAGGACCGTATCGTCTTTTCGAAAACGACGAAATACCAACGTCTGGTATTGACTCATCGAAAGGGTTTGGACGAGTATCGCTTCTACATCAACGGGAATCTCCAGTTTAGTACCAAGGATGAACGCCGTTACCACGAACTGCTTGTTCACCCGGCCATGGCCATGACTCGCGATCCCAAACACGTTTTGGTGTTGGGTGGTGGAGATGGATTGGCAGTTCGCGAATTGAAGAAGTATCCGGGGATCGAGTCTATTACGCTGGTTGACCTCGATCCGCAGATGGTAGAAGTCTGTTCGACTAATCCGATCTTGACAAAGTTGAATGAAGGAGCCTTTGCTGACAAGCGGGTACTCATTAAAACTTCTTCTGCGGTAAGGAGTGACGGGGTGAAAGCCATCTATCAGGAAACGGGAAAGGTTGATTCTAAAACAAAAAAGCCTAAAACAGAATGGGTGACCAGCGTTGATGTGATCAATATTGATGCGGATCTTTTTCTCAGCGATATGATGTCCGAACAGCGGAAATGGGACATCGTGGTCATCGACTTTCCTGATCCGAGCTCTGTGGAGCTGGCAAAGTTGTACAGCAAGGAGTTTTACATCAAGCTGCGCTGGCTACTGGCTCCTGGAGGGATGATCGCCATCCAATCAACTTCTCCGTATCATGCAAAGGAAGCCTTCCTTACCATCGGACGAACCATGAATGCAGCGGGATTTCAAACCCTCCCGTATCATGCAAACGTTCCGTCTTTTGGAGATTGGGGGTGGTATCTGGCCTGGGTTAACGGACGTGTGCCAAATGCTGTAAGGCAACGGATTGCGGAATTGGATAGGTTTTCTGTTCCGACGACCTTTCTCACGTCGGATCTACTCCGGGCTGCTCTTGTTTTCGGGAAAGGAGAATTGGAAGCTAATAATCAGGAAGTCAATACCTTGATGTATCCCGTTCTTCTGCACCAATATTTACGTTCCGGGTGGAAGGTCGACTGAGCCGAAATGAAGAAGAAATACGCACCCCCCAATATGGGGGGTGATTTTAAATCTCACATTTGACTTTTAGTATAAACTCTGTTACAAAACTATTGCTAATTTGAAACTCAAAGTCATCATTTTGATCTTTGGTTCACGACTTTGCTCTTTGAAATCTCAACCTATGGGGTAAGATGCCCTCAAACAGAGGATATAAAAAATGCGAAATATCTACTTTTTCCTGGCCTGCGTCATCCTTATTGTCGGAATTGCAATCAAAAGCACTGCTGACTTCAACGAAGGATACTTTATCAACACGCAAATCGAGGAACCTTCCGGGATAGTATACCATCCGGAAAGAAATAGTTTGTTTGTCGTCGATGATGATGGGATTCTTTTCGAACTCACCACGGAAGGATTGATTTTGAGATCGGCAAATCTTGGCGATTACGATCTTGAAGGTGTCACGCTTGGGGATTCACCCGATCATCTTTTTTTGGCAGCTGAGGGAATTGAGTATGTTCTGGAGGTTAGTATTCACAGTCTGAATGTTGTTCGAGAAATCCCTGTCAACCGGATTTGGGAAGGGCAGATTATTCTCTATCCTGATGATGAATATGGGATTGAGGGGATTTTGAATCTTCGAGGGAAAATACTTCTTCTCAACCAATCTTTCAACATAGATCCGAACATGCCTCCGTTTGCAGATCCTTCCATGCTTTTCGAAGTAAGTGAAGGACAAGGAGAATATCAGATCAGTAATATCACTTACTTCCCCTTCCCTGATTTGTCCGGAATTGCAGAAAAAGGCGGTCTGTTCTATATCGTCAGTGGGGATGAGGATCTTCTGCTGATCTATGATCCAAACACAAACGAGGTTATCGATCAACGATGGTTGCCGGTCGGGGGTGATCAGGAAGGGATTGCTTTTGACAATACAGGCTTTGTTTACATTGCGGTTGATGGAAGAGGGGTATTCAAAACAATTATAACAAACCCCAGCCCTCCTTCTCCGTAAATGGGTTGAATTTCAATGATACAAGGCTCAGTTGCTTCGGTAACTGAGTCTATTTATGTCTTTTTTCTAATTCTTGTACTAATTCTTCCAAACTCAAATCCTTTTCGCGGCAAAGCACTAATAAATGAAAAATTAGATCTGCGCATTCTTCTTTAAATAACTGAGGATTGTTATTTTTTGCGGCAATAACTACTTCCACTCCTTCCTCTCCGACTTTTTGAATAATTCTATCCAGACCCTTTTCAAAGAGATGAGTTACATATGATCCTTCCGGGAGTTCTTTCTTTCGTTCATCGATAATTCTTTCAAGATCCAGAAGAAATGAGACATCACCACTGGCTTCTGAAACTGCATTCATAATAGGAGGCGGATAATCTTCTATAATTTCAGGTATTTTTTTATTATCTGTTTGAGGAGGATTTGTTTCCATGGTAAATAATTGAATTATAAAATAAATTCGTTTTCTATATAGTATTTAGTTTACAGTTTTGTCAATTTATTTTTAGTTTCTCCATTACTAATATTAATGCTTGAAGGTGGGAAGCTGTTGTTACTCACTTTTTTTTTGACAAATCTTTATCATTATTATATAAGCTCCTCATAGATGCTACAACTTTGGGAAAACTTTTAGTTTACCTCTGTAGTGTGTAGCTCTCAAATGTTCTTTGATAAACTGGTATACACCCTTTAACTCGAACCGTAAGGAAACTGTCATGCACGCATTTGTGGATTCAATGGGAAGAATCGTTATCATCATCGGCGTTCAATGGGGAGATGAAGGAAAAGGTAAGCTTGTTGATGCTATTGCGGAGTATTATGATGTTGTTGTCCGCTGGGCTGGAGGAACAAACGCTGGGCATACAATATGGTACAATGGCCGGAAGTATGTTTTTCATCTGATACCTTCCGGACTCTTACATCCTTGCACTATCGGGGTCATTGGAAACGGGACGGTTGTTGATCTGCCTTATCTTGTTGAAGAAATGGAAAGCCTGGAGGCCTTGGGACTGGATGTGTTCTCCCGAATCAAAATCTCTCTTCGGGCGCATCTGGTTTTCCAGTATCATCAAAAAATCGATGCAGAGCTTGAAAGGCTTAAGGGGAAGGCCAAGATCGGAACTACCCTTAAGGGTATCGGACCGACGTATATGGACAAGATTTCCCGACGCGGGATTCAGGTTGGGGCCCTATTGGAACCGGATTTTCTTTTGCAGCAAATTGAAGAGAATTGCGCTTTTTATATGAAGCGCTTTCCGGGACTCAATCTTGATCCGAAAGCTGAATTCGAACGCTTGATGGCGGTAAGGAATAAGATTCTCCCTCTCCTCGCCGACACTTCCCGGTACTTACATGCGGCCATGCAATCCGGAAAGAAAATCCTCTTTGAAGGGGCACAGGCTTTTCACTTGGATGTTGACCATGGAACTTATCCCTTTGTTACCTCTAGCTCAATATCCACGGGTGGTGTATGTACGGGAACAGGACTTCCTCCTCAAGCCATCACCGGAGTTATCGGTATCGCAAAGGCCTATTGCACTCGCGTTGGAGAAGGACCGTTTCCTTCTGAACTGTTGGGTGAAATTGGCGAAAAACTCCAGAAAATTGGGGCTGAATTCGGAGCCACTACCGGCCGGCCGCGTCGATGCGGTTGGTTCGATGCCGTAGTCGTGAAAAGATCCATAGAGGTTAACGGCATTAACTCCTTGAACCTGACGAAGCTTGATGTACTCACTGGTTTGCATGAGGTGAAGGTGTTGGTGACCTACTTGGGGAAGGATGGTAAGCCTCTTTATGAAATCCCATATACTCCTCAGGCACAAAAAGAGATGACTGCTGAATACATCACCCTTCCTGGATGGAGTGAGGATCTCAGTGACATTCGCCGGTTTGAGGACTTGCCGGAAAATGCACAGAAATACGTTAATTTCCTGGAGCGTGTTATCGGATGTCCAATTTTGGTCATTGGTGTCGGTCCGGATCGGAAGGATTTGATCTTCCGGTAATCCAGTTTGTCTAAGAATCCACTATGGCGCGCTCTGGCGCGCCTTTTTTTGTCTTGACAACAAGTATATCATGAGTAAATAACTATCTCATGCACCTTTTGAATCTCATGAGAGATTTGAATAAGCTCTTTGAAAATACGGATGTTTTAAAACTCTTCAGAATCCAAACAATCAACTTGGGAGAAAGACAATGAAAATCTTCTTTTTTGGAAATGCCGACAAGCTTCGGGAAGTCCAGGAAATTGCAAGTCTTTTTGCCGCAATTGAAGGAGTAAATATACCTCTTCCCGAAATTGCATCTACGGATCTGCATGAAGTGTTGGAGGCGAAGCTTCGCAGTGCACAGGGTATTCTCAATCGACAATCGTTGCTCGTGGAGCACACTACCTTGTCACTGGAAGGGCTCAACGATTTCCCTGGGGCTCTTACTGGCCCTACTTTGAAAATGATGGGGCTGACGATGTTTACTCGGATGGCCATGCAGAGCGGTTCGGCTTCTGCTACCGCTACCACTGCCCTGGGGTATTGTTCAGCGGAAGGCGAAATCAGATGTTTTGAAGGCACAATGGAAGGACGCGTTCGTACTCCTAAAGGAAGTAGAGGGTTCGGTTGGGATTCGATCTTTGTTCCTAAGGGGTATCAACAAACTTTTGCAGAGATGGCCAGTGATGAAAAAAATGCCATTAGTATGCGAAGGAAAGCCCTTATGGAACTTCGGGGGTATTTGGAGAACGAACGACAAAACCAAGATCCTCAAATTCGGAGGATTGCCTTTGGTGGTGTTGTTCAGGGGGAAGATGGAAATCTTAAGGCACAAGCGGTATTTTTGGCCATCGTCTGTAAAGAGGCTCAACCATATCTGAACTACCCACATATTGACGATAAACAGCAAGTTGTTCCTATCGTACTGTTTACTCACCGGAGTGATGGAACTTTTGGATTTCCCGGTGGGAAAGTCGATCCGGGTGAGAACCTCGTGGAGGCTATTTTTCGTGAAGTAAGGGAGGAAATCGGATTATCTGATCTTCAGGTGCGCGAGCTTGTGCCTGTGTGCAGTCATGATATCATCCCGGGGCTTGTCACACACCTTTACGCCGTTTTTGTGAATTACGTGCGCCTGAAAAAAATTGCTCAACACGCGCATACGGCAGTACACTTTGGTTCGGAGTCCAATGGGGTGGTACAAGCAAAAATCCATGACTTTGGCGAAGGGTGCGGTTTGTCGGAGATTTTGAAGTCCAGCTTTGTTCCCAGCGCCAGGGAGGAACTGGTGATTCTTCTCGAGGATAAGAGAATCCTCCCTCTCGAACAACTGAAGAAAGCTGTTGAAGGTGCTGGTTATAGTTTCGATAAACTCGTGAGCTGATACGAAAACTTCCGTGTTTTTTTTGCTCCCTTCGGGTTTACACTCGGAGGGAGATTTCTTAGCAGTTATACTCCGCCGGGGGGAAAATCTTCACGCAATTTCCCGGGCATCAGTATCAATGTGAAAATGATAATCTGATCTCAGTTGGGCTTCAATATTTCCGATTTGTACTTCTTTTAAGAGTTCCATTTGAATGTTTTAAGAGTAAAGGGGCTTGCGGTACAAGCCCCTATTATAAAATGTTATCTACTCCTCCCTTAGGGTTTGTTTTCTGTCCGGTCCCACAGAGAGAATTTTTATTGGTACCCCAAGAAAATTCTCTACGCAGTCAATGAAACCAAACACTTGGGCTGGTAAATCTTCGCTGCTTTCAACATTGTCTGGGAGCTCCCAACCGTCTAGTTGCACAGTCTTTCCGTCCATTATGAGATCAATTTTCTGCAGCCCGGAAAGCACGTCCATCTTACAAAGAGCCATTGAGCTGATACCACTGACCTGTACAGACTTTTTCACCAAATCAAGATCACACGCGCCTATACGCTGATCCCTCTTGGTAACGGATTCCACTTCCTTATCCAATACGGATTTACCAAAATGTAAAAGATCAACCTCTACTAAAAAACAAATTAAAATTAAGTAGATAACAAATGTTGTATTAATTTCCACTTTATGATGGTATTTTCCTTATTTTTGTTTTCAAAAATTGCTTTATATGTTTCATTTTCTCCTGTGTAAACAATTCCTAAATTATCCGGAGAAACTTCCGCGCAGATGGTATCCCCAAATTCATTCATAAAAAAACAGCCATCTCTTAGTTCGAGATCATGTTTTCTGAATAAGTTCCTTAGTATATCAAAAGCTCTTAAAGAAGTATCTTTCGCATTTTCGGTAATTATAAATTTATTTGCCAATCCCGGCGGCATCGCTGTGTCCTCTCCAGGAGGCCGAATTCGCCAGTCAAAACGTTCATAAGGGTCATGTTCTTCTCCTGCCTTCAACGGCTCACCGTTTCTTGTGGGATGTTTATCAATGTCTTTGTATAAATGTTTTGGGGAGCCTATGAGAGCTGCTTTTATCACTACTTCAATATTAGGAACTTTTTCTTTTCGTAAGAGTACATATTCGCCCTTGGTAGCCAGGGTAGATGTTTTGATTCCGTTTTTATGCAAATGGTCACATAAAAGCTGATTTACTGCCGCCCGAACTTTTTCTGTTCCCGGTGCTTCGATAGCCCCTTTTGCTTCAAAAGAATAAATCGTTGGCTTTAATCTGGAAATAACCAAATCATCTCTCTCTGGAAGAGCTCTAATTTCTCGACTATCTCCGGTATGCAAAACATCAAAATTATCATATTGAGGGATATATTCAGAAAGTATATCTGTATATTTCGTATTTTGTTCAGGAGAACTTTCTTTAGTTTTGGGGGGGAGGAGGATGGTTTGCTTGCTAACTGGATCCACCATCTGCCATTTTCTAATAACAACAGAATATGTTTTCACTTTTCCTGTAGAATTTCCTGGAATAAGATCAAACCCGCCGAGTACTTGATATAGATGAGCCCTTTCCCAATTTTTATATGCTGGGAGTCTTTCTAAATAATCAAGCGTATTATTTACCACGCTTTTACGCGCTTCTTCCAGTGTGTATCCCCATCCCATGACAGCTGTTGCTCCATTGCCATCTATTACGGGAAACGGAATTTTTTCAGCTACATCAATTGAAAGATTTACAGATCCGCTGGCCTCAAAGGCCATTCCTAATATCTCTCCTAATCCTTGACGTAAATGTAGATCTCCAACTGCAAGTAAGGCTTTTTCATGGTTTACCGGTAAATAAATTGTCCTTCCTGCTTGTGCAAGAGGAATATCTAGATTCCCCCCAAGTTCTGAACATCTTCCCGGACTTCTGTTTACATTGTCAAGTGATGCCATCACGCCTATTGATGGTCCTTTTTTTATGATTACAGAATCTCCCAATTGAATGTCTCCGTCTTCATTTGGTGTATGAACATGACATCTTCTTCCTTCAAATTCGCCTTTTAGAATTCCTGTGCTTGTCGAAAGACATTGCATGACATGTGTCAGGGTGATATTTCGAATATTTATTGCTAGTGATACCCCCTCCCCTACTCCTTCTATCAATACTGGTCCGGTGCAAGGATGGTTTAATGTGTTTTTTTCAGGGCTTCGCATAAAGGCTTCAAATTCTGCTTTATCTGTAAATGACCGTCCAAAGGCCGATTCTACATCAACCTTAAATTCTTCTCCCGGGCGCACTGAACCTATCGGTTCTCCGGCTTGTAGTCGGTGGATGCATTGGTCTTTAGTGAATTCCTGCATTTTATCGTATATTATTTAAGATTTTATGAATAATATCATCAACTATAGGTTCTAAATCCACGTTTGCTTGTTCTATTTGATAAGTTTCTAAAATCGCCTTCTTATTTTGTTCGACCAACTTATCTCTTTTATCAAAATCATTTTGCATTACATTTATCGATCCTTTCCAGGGAAGAGTTTGATCATATTTAGGTCTTTGGGCTGTAATTTCGGGTCGTGTTCGAAATATAAAAGTGGGTTTTATATTTGTCTGCCATACTCTTAATGCATTATTTCTTTTTTCTTCTGAGCTAAATTTTGCTTCTTCTACTCCTCTGACAACAGTCAACCATTCACGATCCAATAAAACAACGCCTTCTTCGCTTTCTAAAATTACTTGCATTACTCTCCATTCTGCTTCCAGTACATGCATGTAAATAATTTTTTGAGCTCTTTCAATTTGTTTGTCTCCTTCTGCCCAAAGATCGTACAATCCAGTTTTTTTTCCTTCTTGTTTTTTGAGGTGATCATCTGCTAAAGCAAAAGGTGCACATGTCGTCACTTTTATTCCTTTATCCCGTAATATTTGTTCTACTTTTCCAATAGTAGGGGTTTTTGTTGCGCCGCTGTGGCCTTCGAAAACGAAACTGGATAGTTTTTTAGTCATAATTAAAGAATTATTTTACATATGTTTTAATGGATTCTGTAAATAGAGCATATCCATCAAGTATTTGAGCTGGAGATTTACGTTTCCTGTGTAAATCTTTAGTTAAAGATTCTCCGGCTTTATTTGCTCCTCGTGAGGAATCTTGAGTTAATTCATCCCCAATATAAAAATTATCATGTGATTCACGTGTGTAATCAGTTAAATAATCGATTGGAATTCCTACCTCGTATTTAAAATCTTCAAGGTCAATTCCGAAACTCAAAAGAAAATCTTTATAAATTTTTGCCACTTTAAGAATCTGATCTTCTAAATATCTGGCTTCATCCAGGGATTTTAACATATGGCCTTTAATCCGAGGATCTTTTGCATATTTATCAATAACAACAGCCATATGAGTATTTATTCGAGGATCATCTCTGGTAATTTTTTCGGGAACTAATAAATCCTGCAAAGGGGTTTTCGAAACGATATGATGTATCCATTTTTTCCACGGATCCAAATCATCATAATCAAGATTTTTAACATCTTCTTTCCATTTTAAACAAAATTCAGCTGCCGGGGTATCCAGCTTTGCTCCCGGTTCTAAAATTGGAAACTTATGGTCATCCACCCAGTTTCCGCGAGCTACTAATCGGCCAATAAGCTCAAGCTTTATCATATCCATCTTTCTCACAAGTATCCCTTTATCAAGCAATGCTGAATCACCATCGAGAACAATATCTCCTACTCTCTCGGCAATATGTGTTTTAATCCCTTCCGATTCAAGTAAACGAAAGAAATAATAACAAAACTCTTCCCGAAGCCGCCCTGTCCCGACAATTTCCTGCACTCTCCCTCTTCCATGAAGGACATCTTTAAATATCATCTGATATACATTCGGATCATCTGTAGGGAAAAACCTTTTGCTAGCTCCTTCTATAGCCGGTGGAGAGTTCGTTATCAAATGCGATTGAACATTTTTCTTTTCAGGGGTCATAGTTTATTGAATTAAATTACGGTCTCCCGCTGTTTATATGGTTTTTTTTGTTTGTCAATAAAAAATTGACTTTTTTTGGTTTATTCATATTTTTCATGCAACAATGGCTAAAGAAACTCTCAATCTCGGTGTTTCAAAGCAATCACGGGTTTTTGATGTTATTTCCGATTTGCTTCCCCGGGCGGGGTATAAAACGGATTTTGATTTTGGGCGGACAGATATGATTTCACTTCCCGATGAGGGGGTGAATCTTTTGGCTGTGAAAGGGTTTTGGCAAATATCGTTCATGATCCATGCGGAGCAGATTGATGGGCTTTTTTTGGGTACGGATGTGGCAATGGAAGTTGCGGAACGGACCGGGTATGATATTTTTTCTGTGCTTGATACGGGACAACAAAAATGTCGGCTTGCGCCCATGGCCCGTAAAATTGATAAAGTCAGATCCTTAGACGATCTAAGGGATTTTAAATTTTATTTGAGTAAGTATCCGGGTTTAGCAAAAAAATGGGTGCGTGAATACGGACTCCCTCAAGAGAAAGTATGGGAAATCGAATCCGGTTCGGACATACAGGTAGCCCGCGGCCTTGAACCTATGGCAGCTGTAGAGCTTGTTTCAACGGGTAATACGGCACGAAAAAATGGTTTAGAAATTCTGGATGACGAACACATTGGCCTTCCTCCGGCGCTTGAAAAAATTTCTCTTGAGATCTTTGGGATTGGGAATCTAGCAGTTCCTGTCAGAGGACGGCTTGAGGAAATGAAATCCAGGGTGGCAGATATACTTACTTAATCTCCAAATCAATCCCCCCAAATGGAAAAAATCCAACTTTTGTTTCTGTATTTGCTCCAATCCACTCAGGTAAGTAAAGCACATAACGTGATGAATTTCCTGATTCTCCGGTTCCGGAAAGGCTGATGCGGAGGATTATTTCTTTGTTGGTATTTGTTTCGATTAGAATATTTGATTCAAGCGGTATGGTTATTATATCGTCTGTAATAGTTACTTCTGAGGAAACTCTGGTTTCATCTGCTTCAATCCATGCTTGTGAAAAATCTGTATAGCTTCCGTTTCCGATGCGGCGGAATTGAAGTGCTGAGATTTCTACTGGTGCTTCTTTTGCTTCGAAAATTAATCGCATAGCTGTTACGTTCTTTTGATCACCTTCTACCGAACTTTTTTTTATTGTTCCAGCAGTTTTGGTGATATAAAGATTTCCGGAAGTAGTATCAATTTCCTGGATGAACGGTGAGGTTGTTAAGTTTGTATCGATGGGGGGTGAAGTGTCTTGGGAAGTAGGTGTTTCGGGAGGAGTGGTTTCTTCCATTGGTTCACCTGGTTCATCAGTAGTAAGTTCTGGTTCTTCTAATTTAGGCTCATCTACAAGGTCAAGGGGGGAAATACGTCCTGTTTTTTTCATGAAACGGAAAATTTGTTCTGCAATTTCTGAACGGGAGGGTTTTTTGCTTGCTGTGAAATCTGATACTACGCCGAATGGATTAAGTTTTTGTAGTTTTAGGACCCTTACGTATTTATCAAACCAGTTTTTGTCTCCGGTATTTTCCGGTGCATCAAAGCCAAAGGCTCTTACTAATATTTTGGAAATTTCTGCGCGGTTAATGTTTCCGCCGGGGCGGAAAGTGCCGTCAGGATATCCTTTTATCCAACCGTGGTATTTGGCGGTTTCTACATATTCAAAAAACCAGTCATCAGTTTCTACGTCTGGAAAATTAGGCTCTAATGGTAGATATTTTTGGACTTTTGTTGCGTTTACGAGCATTTTACAGAATTCTGCTCTGTTCACGGATCTTTCCGGGGCAAAACTTCCGTCGGAGTTTCCGCTGATGATCCCTTTTTCCCTTAATTTTTCAATCGAGAACTTTGCGAATTCCGGAAGCTGATCGTGATCTGAAAAACGAAAAGGGACGGCAAAGGTGATAGTAATGCCGTATAAAGAAAGAATGAAGGCGGTGAGGAGTTTTTTCATTAGTTTTATTTTTTTATATTTTATGGGAAAAATTATGAAATGTAAAAAGTAAAATTAAAATAAAGGGTAATTCCTTTTTTACAGCGCTAGAGAATTTCAGATTGACATAAAACTTAAGT
>CAYVJW010000036.1:0-14215 GCA_964451885.1 uncultured Candidatus Peribacteria bacterium
AAGCATTCGCCGCCCCCCCACCCACCGTTCTGACAGAATTTTTTATCTGCATTTTTTCCCCCTCTCTCAGCAAAAAATAAGTCTGCTGTTTTCCTGGAGAATACATCTTCATCTCCTTCATCTCTTTCGGCTGAAGAAAGAGATCTACGGTTATGGAACCGAAAGTGCAGACATCGAATTTTGGAGACATAATCGCTACGCGAATTTAAAAATTAAAAAATGAAGAATTAAAAATCAAGAAGAGTAATTAAGTAATTATACAATCTTCAGTAAAAAAAATCAATTCAAAATTGAAAACATATTTTATTCACAAAACAAATCTTCCCTTTTTAAAAAGCGGCTATTCTTAATCATAGCCATGAAAACCTTTTTTGTAACGAAGAATGCAAAAGCTCGTTTAAAAGAATGGTATTTTGAGGTCAAATCGAAATAGTTGACTCCACGATTTACCCCTTTATTATGCCAACGATTGACGACTTGCGGAAAATTTCCCGCTCCCGTCTCATGCGTACATTATGCATGAAAAAATCTTGATCTTTGTCATAACGGCCGAAAGCTACACAATTAAACAGTGAACAATTGTCAATAAACAAGATTTTTGAGAACTGTTACACAGTAAACGCTTTTAGATTAAGTTAATTGATTTTGAGTTAATCATCTTTTCTATAAATTTGAGTTAATCATCTTTTTAATAAGCATTCATCTGAATGTTTTTATTTTTTACTTTTTAACACGCAAGATAATGGAATCCATTAAAAAACAGATTCGAAAATCTCTTGCTTCGTTTGTTATGTTGTCATTGGGATTAACATTCCTCGTGGCACCTACTGCACAAGCAAGGCTTGATTTTACGGACTACATGGAAGTTCCTGCATGGGCTGAAGAAGCGATCGAAGAGCTCATGGATCAAGGAGTTATTCATGGAAACGACGATGGGTCTTTCGCACCAAATCGACAGCTCAACCGAGCCGAGGTTTCGAAAGTCATCGTACTGGCTTCCGGTGTCGAACTCGACACTAGCGGAGGCCCACACTTTCCGGATGTATCCAGAAACGCCTGGTATTACGACTACATTGAAACAATGTACAACCAAGGCTGGATCAACGGATATCCGGACGGTTATTTCCGACCAGCAGTCGGTATTAACCGAGCCGAAATCGGTAAAATGGCAGTAAACGCTTTTGAAATTGACCAAGACCTTTCAGGAGCCCCTCACTTCGATGATGTGAGCGCTTCAGACTGGTTCTACGGTTATGTAGAAACCGCTTATAATAACGGCCTCATGCGAGGATACGGAGACGGATCATTCGGTCCAGCAAATCCGGTTACTCGTGCAGAAACCGTAAAAATCGTTTACGACAGTCAACTCGTTGTAGCCGAACCAGAAGGACCAACGGAAGGAACTCTCGAGGTAATGCTCTCTGACGACACCCCTCGAGGAACAAACGTTCCTTTCAACGCAACTTCCGTTCCGTACACAACATTCGAACTCACTGCTTCCGATGACAGCGACGTAGAAGTTTCTTCTATTATCGTTACTCGACTCGGGCTTGGTGACAACGACGACTTCGACAACGTATGGCTTGAAATCGACGGATTTAAAATCGGAAACGATCGATCCATTAACAATGAAGACATTGTTGAACTCCGTTTTAACCCACCTATCGTTGTCCCTGCCGGGCAAACGCTCATGGCAGATGTAGTTACTTCCGCTAAATACTCCGACACTGACAAAAATCTCGGACATCATAACCGATTGGCTATCATCTCCGCTGACGACGTTGTTTCCACTGCCGCTAACGTAGTAGGAGACTTCCCACTTGAAGGAGAAGAAATGGAAGTTGCTGACTACGAAGTATCCAGCGTTCAGTTTACAACTCTCGGATCAGATACGACAATTGATGTAGGAGACAACTTTATTGAAATCGGTAAATTCCGATTGTTAAGCTCTACCGCATCAAACAAAGATATCGAACTGAGAGCCATCACCTTCAAAAACAATGAAACCGCAGAGCTCGAAGATGATCTTGAAAACATTGCTTTGTACGTTTCCGGAGAACAAATCTCTGCTGAAACCATCCTTGACGGTGATTACATGACTTTTCGACTCGATAACGGCGTGACCGGTGGTTACATCATTGAAGACGGAGACTCAAAGATTTTCTCTATCCGTACCGATATAGTTTCTGCTGAAAGCGGTGACAAAATTGAGTTTAAGATTGACAACTACGAAGATATCGTAGGAGTTGAAATCGGAACTTCATTCGGCATCAAAGCAACAACCGGAAACACGAATGTTGATGGATGTACTGTCGGAGGAAATGCTGAAGATTC
Organism: uncultured Candidatus Peribacteria bacterium; assembly: GCA_964451885.1. GTDB lineage: Bacteria > Patescibacteriota > Gracilibacteria > UBA4473 > UBA4473 > CAYVJW01. The sequence goes on from CAYVJW010000036.1 coordinate 2,335, forward strand.
TTGTGCTATGCTTAGAGAATACAGCATCGCTTCCGGTGATCTGAATGTTTCCCGTGATCCGGCCTCACTCGGAAATCAAAATTATGCTCCAGGTTCAAACGATATCGTATTCTTAACTGCTCGAGTTGTTGTTGATCAACCATTGATCATCGACGGACTCACCGTAGATGTCGCTGATGTAAATGATGGTAATTCTGATGGAAGTATTGATACGGTTGCTGAATTAAACAGCACATTTGATAACTTCCGGTTCTATCTCAATGACCGACTAGTTGATTCCGAAAATGATTTCAGCGGCTCAACCGTTGCTGCAGCTTATCTGGACTTCAACACAACCTTTGAAATCGCCGGAACATCTATCATTAAGATTGTCGGTAATATTGCCAGTGGAGCTGATACCGGAGACGAGGCTAAACTTGAAATTACCAACGAGGCCTTTTCCTCCCCGGAATATATTTCCACAGGAGATCAAGTAACAACTGATCAGATTTTGGGAACGGCCCAAGGATCATATGTGGAAGTGCAAGTTTCTGAACTCTCAATTACTCGAACAGACGGAATCTCTGACGGCGACAAAATCGTTGCCGGAGTGGATGACGTAGAATTCATGAAATTCGTACTGGACAACAACGACTCAGGAGATGTAAACGTTACTTCTTTAAGTATTGCAGGAACGGCAACTGGGAAAGGACGAACTTACACAAACTTTACTTCCGCCGTTTTCGTAGACGGAACACAGCAGGGATCTGCCAAGAACCTTAGCTCCGCCGGAGTCGCTACCTTCAACGATCTTTCTGTAATCGTGCCTTCATCAACACAGAAAGAATTCGTGATAGTAGTGGATACTATTGAGGCATCAGCCACAATGTATAACGAAACACTTGGTGACCCTGTCGGATGTACAGCTGGTACTCCAAACCAATCTTTTGACAATAGCGCAGGCTCTGATACATTGCTTTTCTTAATTGATTCAACTGTATCGACTGAGCTTTCTGAAAATATTGTTACAAATGATAAGCTCTACATTGATGGAGTTGAAACAGCAACCATTACTGTAGGTGATGCTGATACAGGTTGTACAAATTATAAACTTGTCACTATTGCTGAAGGAGCACCAGGAAATTTAGGAAACTTGACATTAGCGAACGTAGGGTCAGTTTATCTCAAAAATGAGCTTAAATTAGAAGTTACTTCCGTTGATGCAGACAATATCGACAATGGAGATTCTGTAGTCGCTATAGACTCAGACGGAAACGAAATTAGAAGCGAGTGTTTGAATGCAGGATGTACAACAAGTGACCTTGAAGGCGCCAACTTCGAACTCGTTCAAGCCGGACGGCTCAGCATAGCAATCGGAACAAAGGTAGAGTCTGACATTCTTCTCGCTGAATCCAACAATGTAGAAGTTCTCAAGCTTGAATTCCAGGCTTCTGACGATGAAGTTCACATCAGCGATCTCTACCTTGAAAACGACTGGAATGACGATGATACAGCGGATTCAACCAACAAGTTCGAAGACCGAGTAAACTTCAAGCTCTTCAATGCTTCCGGACAGCTCATCCAGGAAAAAACGATGACAAACGGAACACTGCATTTCGAACTAGGTAATCTCGATCGCATTCGAGTTCCAAAAGACAAAACCACATCCGTAACGGTGAAAGTAGATGTCAAAGATATCAATCAATCCAGCGAAACCGGATCTAAACTCCGGTTGGTGCTTGATACCAATCATGCAGACGATCACAAAGGAATCGAAGCTGTTACGGCCGCCACAGGCTCTGACATCACTACTCCGGCTGACGGATGGGGAGACGTAGAAGGTAACTACTTTGTGGCTTATAGGACACAAATGTCTATTAACCACGATTCGTTTACATCGACCGTGGACGCTACTGGCGGAGAATCTCCGTTCCATCGTATCAAAGTATCAGCCGACAATGCCGGGAAAATTGAAGTAAAAAGCCTGGCTGTCACCGTTGATACATTAAGCATGTATAACACAGATGGAGTTGCTCCAGTTGCACCTGCTACTACTTATGCAGCAGAGAATTTCGTAGCAACAGATTTTGGTATTAGCCGAGTAAAAGGAACCGGAACCGAGACAGTTACTCATACACCTACTTTGGTTACCGGGTCTACAGCCAGCAGTACTCATGCTGAGTTAGTCTTTACGTTTGCAGAACCAGAGATAATCACAGCAGGCGATTCAGAAAGTTATGAGCTCTACTTTACAGGAGATCAAGATCTTAGAGTTACGGGCTCCGCTACTTCTACTGATGACGGAGTACAAGTGGATATCACCACTGATTCAGTCTACTCTGGACCAACAACCAGCACTCGCCAAGCCACGGCCTATACTGGTACAGCAACTGGACCTGGGACTGATACCGATGCTCAAATGGTAGTTAGTACTGCAGACGCAGCTAAATTTGTAGAAGGAGATAGAGTTGATTTTACAGATGCAGATGATGGTAGTGCAAATGCAACAGGCATATACATCACTGATATAGAAGGAACAACTATAACTCTCGGTACAGACATCGGCGAAGCTATTGCTGCAGCAGATACGATCGCAAAATCTATCTATACCGTGATATGGTCTGACGCATCAGGAGCATCCGGTGAAACAAATGATTTCTTAAACGGTTATGAAGTTGACATTAATGAATCAGCCGAAACCAATAAATAATCAATTTGTTAAGCTAAAAAAAGAAACGATATTTTATCGAACATTTTCCCGCCTCTCGGCTTTGCCGGGGGGCGGTTTTTTTATGAGTTATTCTCTTGTTTTTATTATTAAAAAAGAGTATTATTAATTCGTAATACTTGCGAAAAATGCTTACTCCATCAAAAACCCGCATCTCTGCCATACTTCCTACCAATTTGGTTATAGAAGTTAAGCAAGTCTCAACGGCTCAAAACGTAAGCCAAAGTTCTATTCTACAACACGCACTGGAAGATTGGTTTAAAAAAAAACTAGCAGAAGACGCAAAAGCCTTATCAAAAATGCACTTTGAAGATTTACCATCTGAAGATGAATGGTGTATCATTCAACCAAAAATTTAAAAAAATGATTCAACAAGGAGATATTTACTGGACCGATTTGAATCCAACAAAAGGCCATGAACAAGCAGGAAAACGCCCCATAATTATTTTGCAAAACGATATATTGAACCAAAATTTAAACACTATAATTATCGCCCCGACAACAACAAATTTAGAAGCAAAAGATCGACTAATTACTTATTTTTTACCAGCCACAACAACCGGTTTGAGAGAAGATTCCGTTGCATTGCTTTATCAAGCAAGAACTTTGGACAAAAAACGGTTGAAAGAAAAAATCACCACCCTTTCTTCAAAACACATCCAAAAAATAAAAGAAAAATTTTGGAATGCTTTTTAATTGATTCCTCCTTACCTGCCCTCCTGATTGCTAAAAAACTCTTAGATCTGGCCGTGTACAAACAAATGATAACTCCCACCCAACAATCCCACCTCCTCGCCCTCCACCGCTCAATGGGCCTAACCTACCAGCGGTTCGAAAAACTGAAAGCTTTTTTTGATAACAATTGGCATTCCACCTTCCACGCCTCCATCCCAGATCTACAAGCATCCGGAATTGATGGAAAAGGAATAGAAAACCTTTTGGTAAACCGAGAAAAGATCTCCCCAGAAAAAGAAATGCAGCAGCTCGAAAAATGCGGAGCCCGCGCACTGATATGCGGAGAAAAAGACTACCCATTGCCGCTTGAAAACATATACGATCCTCCAGTTATCCTTTTTTGCCGAGGAAAAATAACCCATACGGATTTTCCATCTATTTCTGTCGTAGGATCACGAAAAATCACCAGCTACGGCAGAATGACGATTAATAAAATCGTCGGAGACATCGCCAAAAATCACATAACCATCGTCTCCGGCCTAGCATCAGGCGCCGACTCCCTTGCCCACTCTGCAGCACTCGAACACGGAGCACGAACCATTGCCGTCCTGGGAAACGGCATAGACTCTATCTACCCCGCCCATAACCACGCCCTGGCAGAAAAAATCATCATGAAAAACCAAGGAGCGATTCTGTCCGAATACTTTCCGGGCACCATACTCCGCCCCGAATTTTTCCCAGTTCGCAACCGGATTGTTGCCGGACTATCAAGAGCCACTATCGTGATCGAAGCCGCCCTCAAATCCGGCAGCCTGATCACCGCCAGACTTGCCAATGAACAAGGAAAAGATGTATACGCCGTCCCAGGCGAAATTTTTTCTACAAATTCCGCAGGAACAAACTGGTTGATTTCCGAAGGAACTGCCCATCCGGCGCTTTCAGGACAACAGATCATGGAAGACCTGAGTTTTAAAAACGTCCGTGAACAAAAACAAGCCAAAATCGAAATCCCCGAAACGGGTATCGAAGCCGAAATTCTGAAATTATTCGGAAACGGAGAAAAAATGCACATAGACGACCTGATGAGAAAATCGAACCTCCCGAATACCGCCGTAAGCTCAAATATTTTGATTTTAGAAGTGAAAGGGCTGGTGAAGGGAATTGGTAATCAGGTGTATATAAAAAATTTTTAATCATGCGTGAAAAACTCACTCTCATAATCGCCGTTATACTCTCTGCAGCCTTCGGTTTCCTCGCCGGCAAACTTCAACTCAACCCCGAAAAAGATACCCAAATAATAGAAACTGCCCCACAACCAGAAATATCCCTGGTACAGCTCAAAAAAATCACGGGCGACAGCATTGAAACCAACATATCCGGTCCGGTAAGGATCCTGTGGGGAGGAGAAAAATTAGTCGAAGGAGACGGAATATATCAAATCCCAATCCCCCAGATTCCAACCGAAAACGACCTGAAACTGAAAAAATTCCCCTACGTAGGCAACGCCAATACAAACAAATTTTATCCTTCCACCTCGCAATTTGCCCGATGTACAGCAGTAGAGAACCGAAGGTTTTTTGAAACGAAAGAAACAGCAATAGAAGCAGGTTTTATTCCTTCTAAAACAGTGAAATAGTCATGAAAGAATATTTATTTCTCCTCGGTCGCAATCCCATCCTCTCCCGCGCGGAACTAAAAAACTTCTGTAGAGAGATCTGGTACAACGAAGAAAAATCTCTTTTCATCGGCAAAAATCTGCGTTTTGAAAACCCGCGCGATTTGCCGAAAACACACGAACAGTTGTTTTTGGACCGCCTGGGCGGAGTGATACGGTTTGGAGAAATTATGGGAGAATTTGAATCCCTAAAGGATATACAGCAAAAAATCATTGAAGAGATCAACAACGATAATAAGATTGAAGAAAGAATACTCCTGGGATTCTCTGCGTTCGGTTGCGGACGTAATTTTTTGAAATCTTTTTCATCAAAAATAAAGGATTTGCTGCAAATCAAATCAAGCTGCAAGGTTCGCATCGAAAATTCTCCTAGCGAAAACCTGACTTCCGGAAGGATATTTAATGCAAAACTACTCAAAAAAGGCAATGAATTCATCATAGTCAAAAACAATAGCACCTACCTCCTCTCCAAAACCCTCGCCAACCAAAACATCCGCAACTACACCCTACGCGACCGCATAAAAACATTTCGGGACATGAAACGCGGAATGCTCCCCCCAAAGCTAGCGCAAATACTAATAAACCTAGCAAATCCAAATTACAATGAAACGATAATCGACCCATTTTGCGGAACAGGAACCATAAATATAGAAGCCGCAATCATGGGATATCAGACCATCGGATCAGATATCGATGAAAAAATAATAATAGACGCTAAAAACAATTTTGATCAAATGGCAGAAAAATTTAGATATAATAAAGAAATCGCAAAATTCTTAGTTTCAGACGCAAAAAACTTCCCGAAAGACAAACAGTCCGGAGTTATATCTACCGAAGGATATTTGGGCTTTAATTTTGCAAATAAACCGACCATTAAAGGAATAGAAAAGAATGCGAGTGATGTATTTGAACTATGGCTGAAAATTTTTCAAAAATTAAGCCAATCAAACATCCGAACTGTAAGCTTTTGCCTTCCCGTATGGGATTATTATGGAAAACAAATCTCCATCGCTCAAAAATTGTTTGCCAAAATCAAGAAAAATGCTTACACTCCCTTGGCTCTTTTTAATGGTCAACAGACATATTTATACGCTCGTCCCGGCGCTTTTGTGACGCGGGAGATATGTGTGGTTACAAAGAAGAGGTAAATAGAGTGTTTTAAATCCCGAAAATTTATCCCTAAAGATGAATTTTCGAGAGGAGGAAATGCAGACGTACACGTTAGCGGACTACCGGAAGTATGAAGCCATTCCCGACAACGATCCGAGGTAGCTCAGCGGTAGAGCAAGTGGCTGTTAACCACTTGGCCGTCGGTTCGAATCCGACCCTCGGAGCCAGTTAGAAAATTTTGCCTTAGAAAGCCCTCTTTCGGTTTTTTTTGGCTGTGTGTCAAATTGACCAATCATCAAACTGTCAAAAGGCTTACGCAATTTTAACTCTATTTTTCCATCCACTAAATACGCGTTCGAACTCACGCTTTTAATGATTTCTCGTTTGAGTTGCTTCGATCCGTTTTGCCATGCCTGCTTTGCTCTATTGGCTAGGTTCAGGAAGTTATCGGCTTGTTCGACCCAGTCGGTGTTTTTTTCGTTCAACTTTTGGATCTGTTTCATAATGTCCTCCTGTTTTTGGCTTAGGTCGGATTTTTTCGTCGAAAACAAATCACTCTCAATTTCTCCGTTGAGCCGTAGCTCCAACAAGTTATCAAGTTTGTTTTTTATGAGCTGATGATCCTTTTGGAGATTCTTGAGGGATTGATTCTCCAGTACCTTTTTTTGAAAATGTTCATCGCGGAGCATTTCTCGGCAGTATTCATAGATTTCTGGTGGAATACGGATACTTTCCAAGTAGTTCTCAATTTGCTGGCAAAGTTCAGCTTCAACCGTGGTTCTTTTGGGAGCTTCATTTTGATGTTTTCCTTGGGGACAGGGCTTTTTATTTTTCGTTCCCGAACAACGGACGTATCTGTGAACGATCAAACTTTCTCGCGTTTCTTTGGTAATCGATTCATCACATCTTGGACAATCTAATGGTAGTGGTCGAGATACGGCATGGGTGAACCACTTTTCGCAATGAGAACATTTGTATTTCCGTTTTTCTTCTGTCACGGTCGCACATCCGCATTGTTTACAGTGGATTGCCCCAGCAAAGAGGTAATTATGAATGCGAGGCATAGCCGTGTGATGCGTGAGTCCACGGCTTTTCAAAACTTCTTGCACTCGATAAAACATCTCTTCACTCACCATGGGGGGATGATTCCCTTTGACCACCACACAATCTTCACAAAGCTCTCCTTCGATTTCCCCTCGAGCGAGTAATTCTTTCGCTTCCTCAAAAATCTTCACGCCTTTCCCGTTGTGAGAATTCCCGATTTTCATTTTTCCGATGTAAAAAGGATTTAGAAACATCCCATAGTAAGTATTAATTCCTACCATAGAGCCTTCGGGCTGTCTTCTAGTTGGCCTTGCCCGCAAGCCCATCTTTTCAGCATGAGCCTTAATCTGTGGCATAGAATAAGCCCCTGTTGCAAACATTTCCCAGCAAGACTTAACGACATCCCATCGAGTTTCATCTTTTTCGACCCATTTTTGCCCCTTCTTATTTCCAAAGTTCTCATACCCAATCCTTGCCCAGCCGATCCAATTCCCGTCTCGAATTTTGGATTTCAGCCCTCGCACCACATTTACGCCCTTCTGATCGTTTTCTAGTTTGGCATTGGCCACCGCCTGCACGAGCATGTATTTGTGAAAAGGCTCATTTTTGAATTCTTGGCTTGGGGTACGGATTTGTTTGAGCAATCCCGATTCAAGTACAGAAATCACTCGTTCCACGTCGCCTACGTTTCTTGAAAGTCGATCAATAGACCACACTAAAACGCAATCACAAAGCCCGCTTTCGACTTGATCCATCACTTCGTTAAATATTTTTCGTTGTCCGCATCGTTTGGCAGAGTAGCTTTCAATTTTGGTATCGATGAGTTTGAGTTGTTCATCAGGCGTACGAGCAAATCCCGTGTTGAAGCGATGTAGAAATTCTTTCATTTCGCTGATTTGATCATCGAGCGATTGTACTTGGCGTTCATCTGATTCACTAGATTTTCGACAATAGAGGATTGTTTTTTGCATAGTCATTCTTATAAATATTTCTGGTGGACACACATTTACCTAAAAGGCGTGTATAGCAAGTCTAAAAGAGGGTTTGTTTGATTTCTTCTTGTTCTTTTTGTCGACGATCTTTTTGAGCAAAGTGGATAGATTTTGATTTTCCACAGATTCGGGAACTAACCTGTTCTCGATAAACTTTTTTGAGATCATCCAATGATTGGTTCGAAGTAATAATCATAGGTAAATTGTGGCTGGTTCGGTGGTCTACTATTTGGTACATTTCATCGGCCAACCAATCAGAAACTTTTTCTATACCAAGATCGTCAAGAACGAGAAGTTCGACTGTTCTCATTTTTTTGAAAAGGTTAACGTCAGGATTTTTCCCCGTAGTATCAAATGACCTTTTTACTCGAGAGACGGCTTCGGGCATCTTTAAAAAAAGAACTTCTGCCAAATATCGCTTTTGTAGTTCATTAGCGATGATGGCAGCTGTATGTGTTTTGCCTGATCCCACATTTCCCCAAAAGTAATAACCGAACCCGTGTTTTTTTATTTCAGGCCAATTTTCGATGTATTTTGTGCAGGTTTCGTGAAGTTTGGATTTATCCTTCAGGTCTTCGATTCGAGCAGATTCATAGTTTGGAATCAGGCTTGAAAGTTTCATAGCCCGTTCCATTCGTTCTTTTTTGTGCTTGCGTATACTTTCTTGGGTGGAAGGTTCTTGTAGCCATGCTTTAAACAGGCGTTTCCCTTTATCACATTCATTGCAGAAGCGTTTTTCACTGCTTCCATAAGGTTGATAATAAACAGTGCCTTCTTCGAAACCATGATCTCGACATTCTCGGCATTCAAATTTAGTCATCTTCTTCGATGACAAGGTCGGCATGACCTTGCGTACTGACGTGACCCGAGAGTGTATTTCGCCTATTTTTTCCATGTGCATCATCATTAAATTGGAGTACCTCAATATCATCATCCCAACGTTCTCCGTTGAGCCAAGAAGTGGGATACGGAATAAATTGTCCGTTTGATTCTTTCCAAGCGGAAGAAGATTTTTGTTTTTCAAGAGCTTCTAAAACAATCGGTAGAAGTGATTTTTTGAGTCTCAAAAACTTCTCACGAGCTTTTTTCTTATTGGTTTTCTTTGGATAGGATTTCCAAAAAATTTCAAAATCTTTGGAGCTCATAAGAGGTATTCTCTTTTTGTTTTGTGAAGAGTTGTTTTTTGTAAGAGTTTCTTTTGTGGGTGTCATATTTGAGAACGGTTTTTCTCTATTTTGAGAACGCCCTTTCTCGGATTTGAGAATCGGTCTCAGTTTTGAGAATTCTTTCCACGCCTTGGTAGTGGGATTTATGCAATATTTGTTCTCAGATTTGAGAATGATTTTTCGGTTTCTTAACTCTTCCAAAGCACGACACACATTCCGTTTCAGAATGCCTGTCATGTTCTCGAATTGAGAAAGAGATATCCAATCAGTTTGTTTATTCCAGCCAGCAGTCTTTCTGAGGATTACCGCCAAAATCCTCGTCTTCGCACAAAAACTTCTGTTTCGAGCAATTTCTTCGAGAATCTCATTAGGGACTTTGGTAAAATTTTCCATATTCATCTTCATATTATTTTTAGCGGACTAGAAACTATCCGAGTGCAACAGAGCTTTTGCCTTCTTCACCGCCATTACAAAATCCTGTGCTCCTACTTCGCCATTTCTCCAAAAAAGCTGTACAGCTTCTTGAAGCTCAACGGATTCTTCAAAAATAAACTGACATCTGGATCTATTTGATCGGTCGATATTGATCAATGGGAATCCTTTGGCGATAAGGAATACGCAGAGATACCAATCGGAGGTGAGATAACGATTCATCATTCAGAGGGTTAAAATTATAAATTTTCTGTTTCAGCTTTCTTGATCAACTGCAAAAACCGCTTCAGGTTGAAGTGGATATCAAAGAGATCTTGATCAGAAAGGGCGTGTTCGTAGCGATGTTCAAAAAGCCCACGCAACTTTTCTTTTTGTGCGTTGGTCATGTCTTGGCCATCGGAACATTTTGCATCTTCATTCATATGTGTTCTCATCTTTAGATCGCACACATTGTCCGAAGAAGGTAAAAATGATTCACCTACACGTCACCGACATCTGACCGACATGGCTCTATGACAAGCACGGAATTCTCTTTGTAGTGGAAGATTTTGGTTTTGCAGTCTTTATTGAGTCGTTCAAAAACCTTGTCGATACGTCGACAAAATGAATATCGGCTGGCTGATTGTTGGAACAAATTTTCTTCTCCCAAGATTTTTGCTAACTCCAAATAAGAGAAGCGATAATCACGGTTTTCTAAAAGTATTTTTGCCAGTGGAGCTGATTTTTCTCCAAGGTTTTTAATGGGGGTTCCGTAATGAAATATTTTATTCAGAGTGAAATCAAAAGTGAGAGATCTGTAGGTTTGGATTTCATGAGGATAGACCGAATATTCCATGCCTCGATAACTGTTGATAAAGCCTCTCAGCTTTTGGAAGTCATCTACGATTATTTCAAAAAAATCATTCCCTTTCTGCCAAGTGATTCCTGCACCAGTCACGCAATAATAGACTTCCTCCGAAAAGTAATCATCCTCTCCAAAATAGCCCCCTATATACACAGAAGTTGAAATTTGCTTGAGAGTTCGTCCGACAACATCCATCCCAATACCCGTTTGCAATGTCATCCAACGAAAGTCAGTATGCTTCCACACAGCATGTTTTTCAAATGCTTTAAGATCTCGAAGTTTCTCGGCAAAAGCCTCAAGGATGATTCGAGTGGGATCATTTTTGTTGAGTCGGTATTCATGTGTTGAAGGCCGACAAATCGGTAGCTTTGAATTAAAAGGATTCATGGATATACATTTTCATATTCATATTTTCGGTGCTTGCTATTCGTCCAGACGAAGCAGATCAGCCAACTCTTTCGTGGGGTCGTGGACTTCTGTTTGGAGTTTCTGGACGTATTTTTTATTTCGTGATTGCAAGTAAAATCGAACCATGGCCATATCTTTGTGAACAATGATGGCTTCAGCCATGCGGTCTTCTGCAATGATGCCGATTTCTATTTCTCGGATTTCTTCGGCTTGTTCAGCGAATTCAGGATCGTCTTTGACCCATTTATAAAATGTGAAATTAGAAATCCCTGCATCTTTACAAGCGAGTGTGACGATCCCTCGTCGTTTCTGAAAGAATTCTAGAAAGCGTTTTTTGTCTTGAGAGGTGGTCTTTTTTCCTTGCATGATTTTGACTGTATTAGAGGGGGGACTCCGTGTGAGAAGTGCGAGAAGTTCGGGGCGAATTTACGCATAAAAATACCAACTCTTCGGGTTTCCCGAGTGGGAAACGAGTTGGTCTTTAAAGACTCTTTTAGGCAAGATTGCTTACTTGCCTATGCCGAAATAGTATCGACTAGTAGTAAGAAATCAAATGATTTCAGGCAAAAAGCGAACTCTTGGGGAATTTTCCAAAGGTTGAGGCAACTTCCGAAGAATGCTCGGAAGTTCAGAATTTTCATTCGTCACTTTGAATGTCTTTGACTCCAATTTTCAAAAGAGAAACTTTATAGCCAAAAGTTTCCAACCTTAATTTTGCACTTCTAAGATTAACTTTGCTAAAAAATGGAACTTCCAAATCATTAGGAGAGGAATATTAACCGAAAAATAATAAGTATGCAATGAATAAGCTTTTGCGCAAGGCTTTTT
>CAYVJW010000037.1:0-13371 GCA_964451885.1 uncultured Candidatus Peribacteria bacterium
CCACACGGCAGCTGCTCTTTTTATAAAATTATCTGACACAAGCCAACCGTTATATCCTGATACTTTTATTTCTTTTATAGGTTCCTTTTTATGCGTTGCTGAATGTTTAATTTTTTCAGGTAATTTTTTCCACCATATCTTATAAAGTACGAAGCCATCGATCAGTGAAAAAATCGAAATCATAACGAGCGGCCACCACCCCCAATATGCAATTATTTCCGGATAGTAAGTTAAAGCACCTGAAAGAAGCACCAAAATGATCCATGCGGTCAATTGACCGTCGGTCATCTTGTAGTCTATTATTTTTCTTAGGCTCATTTTTTTGATGTTCTCCATTTATAACAGAATGGTCTAACAAATAAAAATTATTTTGAATTAAAAATTATCGATGATGACGGAAAATAATGAATAGAGTTGTTGCCGGGTAATTCCCACGTTGATTTATTAGATTTTTTTTAATAAAAGAATAATATCCAAAAAATTTTTTAAATATTAGAAAATGGAAATCCAAAAACACAGATTGAATCCTAGCCGATGGGTAGCTAATTTTTTTATTCCGGATAAGTCTGACAAAAAGATTATTGCCTCAACCTTGATTTTTGGATTACTTGTAGCAGTGTTGAATTTTCCGGTTGATTCGAAAGCGGTGCCCCTTCCACCAGAGCCACAGGATTTATTTATTTCTGAATACATTGAGGGAAGTAGTTATAATAAAGCTCTTGAAATCTTTAATGGGACTGGTGGACCGATAACTATAAGATCAGGCTCAACTCATTATTATTTTTTACTTCTTGTCTCTAACCCAGCAGGAACAAAGACATGGGCAAATGATGGGAGTGTTTCTCTATTTGATGATGGTGCAATAATTAATAATGAAGCTGTTTATGTTTTGTCCCACTCAAGTGCCGGACCTGAAATTTCAGCTGAAAGCGATCAAACCAGTGGGGCGACAACATTTAATGGGAATGATCCTGTTGCTCTTGTTAAAGATATAAATAATAACGGAACATATGAAGACGGAATTGATGTGATTCTAGATGTGATTGGTGATATGTCTGGGACTGATTGGGGGGGTGATGTTACTTTAGTTAGGAATTACGGTTCTTTTGGAAATGGCGGGGTGTATAATGAGATTGAGTTTCAGGTACATCCTCAAGATACTTTTAATTTGTTAGGTTTACATGATGCTCATGGTGACGATCTAATTTGTAATGAATTAGATGAAACAGGATGCGCGAATAATGCTGAAGAGTGTTCTTGGGATGTAGATCATTGTATAGAGCTAGATACAGATGAAGATACTATCCCCGACTCAGAGGACAACTGCCCGGATGACACTAATACTGATCAACTAGATACAGATGATGATGGGATTGGAGATGTTTGCGACACGCCTATATGTCCAAATGACTGCTCCGGACAGGGAACCTGTACGGCTCTGAATACATGTGAATGCCAACAAGGATATATAGGCTCTGATTGCTCAGCCGTGATGAGTTGCTTTGGCACACCCTTTACTGATCCAAATGTATGTAGTATGCATGGAACATGTGAAGAGGAAGACACCTGTGCATGTGCGCAAGACTGGGAAGGAGCAGAATGTGATGTAAGTGTTGTGCCAGATTCTGACGAAGACGATATCCCGGATTCGGAAGATAATTGTCCTGATATTCCAAATTTTGATCAACAGGATATGGACAGTGACGGGGTAGGGGATGTCTGTGACAATTGTCCTCCTGTCCCAAATCCCGGACAGGAAGATAGTAATGAGAATGGAATAGGAGATGCTTGTGATGTACAATGTCCACCGGAAAATCCGTTAGCTTGTCCGGATGGGACATGTGTAAATGATCCTCAGATGTGTACGGGAGGAGGATTCTGTCCTCCTGAATTACCATTTAAATGTGCTGACGGGGCTTGCGAGGAAAGTCCTGGAGATTGTGAAGGTGACGGATTTGAATGCCCTATAGATCTTCCTTTTCGATGTATGGATGGAGAATGTGTCACGGAACCTGATGAGTGTTCCGATAGTGGATTTGGATGCCCGCCGGAGTTACCTTTCCGCTGTGCCGACGGGAATTGCGCCGTTAATCCTCAGGCTTGCGGAGCAGGTGGTGGAGAGTTTTGTCCGCCGGAGGATCCTATCAGATGTTTTGATGGGGCATGCGTACCTGAACCAGAGATGTGTGAAGATCTGGGAGGCGCTTGCGGGAACGGAATTATTGAATATTTTAATGGCGAACAATGTGATGGGGTGAATCTTGACGGACAAACCTGTGAAAATTTTGGATTTACAGGAGGGGGGTTAACTTGTAGTCAATTTTGCGGATTTGATTTGGCTCTTTGTACCGGAGGGGAACCTCAAGAGTGTGGAAACGGAATGATAGAAGGAAATGAATCTTGTGACGATGGAAACACTGTCAGTGGAGACGGATGCAGTATTTTCTGCCAATTTGAAGTCGGAGGGGATGATGCGTGTTTTATGCACATGGATTCTTCCAGTTGTGAATCAGGATTTAGTTGTATTTGGGATTGGGGACAGAATTTCTGTGTTCCTTCATTCAACGCTTGTAATAATTATCCAAACCAGGAAGTTTGTAGTGGGGATCCGAAATGCTTTTGGGATGCAGAGTTCTTTGATCCGATGACTCGAGGATTTGGAATTTGTGTAGAAAATTTTAGTCAGGGGTATCCGGACGGGGAACCGAATTACGCTGATTTGATCTATGTTTTTCCACAGCCGTTCAATAATTCGAGTCATGATTTGAGTGATGGTGATCCATTCGAGATAGGAAACCGACCGGATCAAATGATGGATGCAGTCCCGAGAGTATGGGATCTATACATGTTTCCCCTGACTATCGGGTTTGGAGAAGATTATGATCAGATATTTGTAGATACACAGGACTATACGGACCATTTCGGACTTTATCGTTATGATGATATGAGTAATAGCTGGACGGATGTAACCAGCAACCTGGAATGGACAAATTCCAATATTTGGGACCCGAACAACAATGATGGAACCGGATGGGGAGGAGGTGATCGTTATGAAATATTTGCTTCGACTGTTTCTCCTCTTGATCCGAATATGGTTTATCGGGTTGTTGTACATGGTATGACATACAATGAAGGCACACCTATGGAAGGCCAAATAAATACTTGTCCGGACGGTTCGGGCGATACGTGTTTTACCTCAACTTTTATGGTAGGAGATGACTTTACCCCGGGATCGGGTTTTCAGGGTGGAGGAGATGTATTTACCGGAACCGGGGGATGCGGAACCGAAACACAATTATTTGCCCAATGGCCGTTTGAAGGGGCGGTTGATGTAGACCCCAATGTTTTTGTTGATATTCAAAAATGTGATCCAAGTCTGGATTTAAGTGATGCACAGGCTCTTTTTTCAGAGAACGGATCAGATTATACAATTGTAGGAAATATTTATGGCGGAGAAGTCGGAACTCCCGGACTTCAAATAGAACCACAAATGCCCTTAACCATCGGACAACAATGGACACTCGTTTTGTCGAGTGTTTCACTTGAGCCTGATTTTTCTATTTCTTTCACGACCGGAAATTTTGAGGCGCCTCCTCCAGGTAGTCCGGGGGGTACGGGACCAGGATTCGGTGGTGGTATGGTATGGGGAAGCGGCAAAATGATTATCAACTTAGTCGATCAAGCTATAGAAGGAGAGCCTTTTGTGGTAGAGGAGGATGCGACAGTGGTAGTAGCTTGTGGGGAGCTGTCTATGCCGGATATGGGAATGGGCGGACCGGGTACAATCGACCCAGGGCAGCCACCGGAAATGGGAGTGGCCTTCTTTATGGACGGATTTATCGCTCAAGGGCAGTCAGGTATAGTCATAAATGGAATTCCAACGCCTTCCGAGGGAGAAGAATTTGAAAATCCATGTATGGTTTTCCTGAGGCCGGATACCGGGGGATTATTATTCGGAGCCCAATATACTTACACAGGTGGTTTGTATCCGCCGGGAGGAGCATGGGATTACCAGGTAAGCGGTTTTGATTTGCCAATACCGCCAAATTCCAAATATGCAGAAGTAAGATTGGGGGACTTTCCGGATAACGAAGCAACGGTTTATCTTGAAGTGACGCAGGCCGTTTCGGGAAGCTTGGAGGGGACGGTTTGTTTTGACGATGATGAAAGTGGAGATGAAAATAATTGTGGATTGGGAGATGCCAAATTGCCTGATTTAGAGATTAATCTATTTACAATGGGGCCGCCAACAGTCGGAAGAGGAACCTGGATGAGGAACGAGACAGACAACGACGGCGATTATTCTTTTGAGGACTTACCAGGGGGAAATTATATGCTCGAAATGTGGGGGGATCCTGACAGCGGACAGAAATTTAATTATTTCACGCCGATTACCATAAGCGGGGAAACAACGCATGATATCGTGATTAGTTTGGGGTTAACATTAAACCTTACTATCAACAATGACGCTGAATGTTGGAATAGTGATCCGATCTTTTATGATTTTTGGCCGCAGACATGGGGGTTTGACACACATCCGGTTGCCGGAGAAACAGAATCCCTTACCCCTTCCATTCAAGGCTTTGCTGATGAAATGTACAACGGATTTATCGAGGTTCCTGGCTGTAAAACAGTAAATGATGTCCAGGTGAATTTTGAAAGAGGTGCTGCAGAATTATTGGTGACATTATCGGCCGGGATTTCATTGAGTGGAAAAGTTGTTACTGATCCTGAGAATCCGGATACTACAGGAGTTGCAAATATGCCGTTTGATATGCATACGGTATTTTCTCCAGGAGGGTTTGGTATATTTGGTGATTTTGTAGGGGGGGGCACAGACGGAAACGGGAATTTCAACATTACCGGCTTATCACTCGGTGACTGGATGTTTGAATCCTTCGGAGGGGGAGAAAATAGGAGTTTCGTGTCAGGAGAGGGGAGCCTGGACGTGAATGGAATTTACGAAGTTACGGAATCAGCAAGCGATTTAATTCTCGTTGTCAGACAAGACAAGAGAGTGAATATTACGGTTAATGACGGGATAGAACTTGTCAGAAACGCAATGATTGATATCGAATGTGAAGGCGGGAAATTCGTGCATCTAGGACACAGCAATAATGTCTGGACACATCTTTCTCCTGGTGAAACATGCACTTTTCGTGTATTTGACTGGATGGGAAATTATGAACCGTTCGAAGAAGATATTCTTGTGACTATTGGTCAGGATTCTCAAGATGTCATCTTGACACTCGAAAGTTATAACAGGAATTTGGATGTGTACGGAGGATTTTTGAAAGCGGATAAAGTCACGTCATTTCCAGGGGGAACGATAAAATATATGGGGCACATTACTTCCCCTTCGGTTACCAGTCTAAACGGACATACAGCGCAATTAACTTTCCCGGAATCAATCTCCACTGAAAATGTATCAGTACGAACTTCTCAGGCCTCAGACTGCAGTGTTTCCGCAGAAACAGTTTCTTGTCCGATATCCGGTTTATTATCCGCTGATTTTCCGGCGGATTCTTTCTTCGATGTATTTATAGAAATTGATATACCGAACGATTATCAAGACAATAATCTAGCTACCTCTCTAAATCTCGCTAGCGAAGCGCTTAATATTGATAATCTGTTCACTGAAATTGTGAGGATTGATATTAATTCGCCTAAATTTGTAGGATCAGGAGAAGAGTTTAATGTTTACGGCCAAGCCTATCCGAATTCGACAGTTAGTTTGTCTTACATTGACTCAGATACAGGAGCAGAAACGGCTCTCGGATCAACCATAATGGAACCTGGAAGTTCCTGGTACACTTTTGCAGCCAGTATTACAGATTTAGATGGAGGGGATTATACTTTAAAGGTAAATGTAACGGCTGAAGGTATTTCTGATAATGCATCGACAGGTATAACTGTCGGTGGAGAAACAGCTAGAATAGTGTCTGTGAGCGTAGATGGGACATTCGGATCAATGCCGACAAATCCTTCCACCGGATACCCGGCAGGCCAGATTTTTGAAATGGATCCTTATTCGGTAACCCTTTGTTTTTCTCATGCTCCTACACCATCTGTGCAGGGAACTTTTATAGGAGAAACGTATGATTTTTCGGATACCGGAAATGATTGCTGGGAAGCATCAGTTACGGAAGGATGGACAGGATTTGGAAATGTTGATTTTACCATTACGGCTGATGATGGAGACATTGATTATGGAAGCGTTGCTGAGATTCTTGTATTAATAGATCCGTCAGGATATATCTATGATACTTCTGACGGAAATCGGATCGAAGGCGCAACGGCAACTGTTTATCAACTGGTAGCAGGGACAGATCATGATACTTTGGCAGAAGGCACTACCATTACTTCTGTAGAAGGAGCGGATGACGGTTCTAACGGGGCTACAGCCTCTAACGGAGAAATTGAGGACGGAGAAGAGGGAGTAGAAGAAGGAGGGGGAGGTCAAACAACAGAATTTGCCGTGGGAAAAATTACCGGTTGTTACACGACTTCCGGAACCTTAGATACTGATAAATGTAGATGGGCAACATGGGATGCAACGCCATCCGGACAGGTAAACCCCCAAGTAACTGATTTAGAAGGGGATTACGGATGGAATGTGGCTCAAGGTTGGTATCGAGTTTCTTTTCAAAAAGAAAATGAATACGCACTTTCTTATAGTAGAGATGTCTACGTACCTCCGGCAGAAACCACATTAAACCTCAATTTAGGAGCCAATGATATCGGAGCTCCGAGCGTGGTTTCCTTTAATCCGGCTGATGAATCCACCGATGTGGCAAGAAATGCAAATCCGGTCATAGTATTTTCCGAGCCGATGCTTTCAAGTACGATTAACACGACAAATATCCAACTTTTGGATAACGGTTCACCGATAAGTACTACGATTGTTTATGATTCGGAAAGTAATACCGCCACTATAACCCCAAGTGCAAATTTAACGGCCTCCACTACATATACAATACGTGTAAAAACGGCTGTAAAAGACGATTCTTCAAATGCTTTAGCTTTATTGGTTGAATCCACTTTTACTACTAGTGTAGCCGCCGATACCTTGGCTCCGGTGAGTACGGCCAGTCTGGCAACCGGCACTTACGGAGGAACACAAACAATAACTCTTTCTGCCACAGATAATGAAGATCTATGTACGAATTGTACGATTTATTACACGACGGATGAATCAGAACCCACCCTGTCCTCAACGGTTTATACGTCTTCTCTGACTGTCAGTAATTCCCTGACGCTTAAATTCTTTGCGGTTGATGTGGCAAATAATCCGGAAACACCAGTAAATTCACGAACTTATTCTATAATCGTTTCAGTGCCTGAGATTCCGACTAATTTTTCAGGAAGTTTTTTAAGTGATGAAAGTGTAAGTTTAACATGGGATGATGTTGATGGAGCTACAGGATATAAAATTTATCGTACAACCACCAGTGGTGAATATTCTGATGTTTTAACGTCCCCTACAAATTCATTATATACCGATGAAACAACCACTACAGAAAACACTTATTATTATAAAGTCGCTGCCTCTAACTTAGCGGGAGATTCTGGGTTAAGTGCAGAAATAACAGTATCTGATTATAGTTCATCAAATGCTACTTATACCTCCACAACTTCAGGACAGGCTGACCTATCGGGTGGAGTCACCTCATTGGTTCTTGGAAACAGCACGGTAATGGATGTCTCGGGAAACATGAGTACGGCATCAGGAGGAAATGTAACAGTGGGAGGAAACACGATTGCGTTAAATAACTTTACAAGCGGAGATTTATCAGGCGTGAATTTGTCAGTCACACAATCTGTTGGAAGGGGAAGCGTAACGATTGCTAAGTCTGTAAAGCTTGAGTCAGGCGTGAATGGGGCACCGATTACATTGTCAAATAATGATTTCAGTACAGCAACAGTAAGTTTTCCTGATGGAACTGCCGTACTAGCTCCCTCGGGATGGAACGGGCAAATTATGCCGCCAAAAAGCGGAAGTACATCAGGAATAGCCCCTTCCGGGTTTGCGGTCGGATCTGGAGTTGTAGAGGTAGGGTCATCTTCGGAAGTACTCCTTTTCGATACACCGGTAAGCGTGGTAATAAATGGTATACAAATCTATGTTGGATATAAGCCTGCCGGTTCTAGCACATGGACGCAAATCACCCAAACTTGTAGCGGTACGTACGCAAGTCCCGGTAGTCCTACTTTCCCAGGAGAATGTTTCATAACCGATTCCGGGTTGGAAAAAACAAAAATATATACATACCATCTGACAACATTTGGAGGAATGTCCTCCACAGGTGGCGGAAGCAGTAGTAGCAGGGGAGGAGGTGGAGGAAGTGGTTATAGTCGTCCGGGTAGTACGCCTTTTACATTGCCTACTGAAGTATCAAATACGAGATATCATTCCTTTCGTCCGATAATCATGAAAAGTACGGAAGGAAAAATAACTCGTCCGGTAAAGATTGAAGATTTTTACGGAAGAGAATATGTAGAAATTGCGAAAGGGACGCTTGTTACCGATAATTCAGGAAGCCCGTTTTTGGGTACTATTTTACCTCCGTCATTATTAAAATCTTCGCAAGTACCGAAGATAACAGAAGATTTTGAACTTTTCAAAGCCGTTAAATTGGGGACTTTAGACGGAACATTAATTAATTTCAGTACCCCATATACACTCACTATTCCAATTATTGGCGCCAGTAATATAAAAGCCAAGAATTTGAAAATATTCTGGTATGACGATAATAATTCAAAATTTGTTCTCGTTGGCGATGGAGGGGTTATTAGTACTGACCGGTCAACTATTAGCGCAAAAATAGATCATATGAGCATTTTTGCCGTTTTTGATGCAAAAGGGCAAAGAGTGGTCAGTATTGATGCTACACCGAAAGGAGGAAAGCCTACAGCACTGAAAAAAGTCTCATCAGTCACGATGGAAAAGGGAGAAATATCCATTCCTCCTGCCTTAATTCAACCGGTTCCCCCATTTAAGGATACACAAGGTCATTGGGCCAGAGAATATATTGATCAACTAAGAATTCATGGAGTAATTAGCGGAAAAAGAATGGGAGAATACGAACCGAATGGTAGTTTAACACGTGCAGAACTTACCAAAATTTCTGTAAATTCATTCGGTATTGAGACACCAGCATCTGTTTCACAAAATCCTTTTAAAGACGTAGACCAAAATCTCTGGTATTCGCCGTACATTACAGTCGCAAGAGATAATAATATTGTCAGCGGCTATTCTGACGGCACTTTTCGTCCGAATGAATTTATATCCCGAGTAGAAGCTCTTAAAATCATTTTAGAAACGTCAGGTTTGAATTTATCCGTGGAATTCCCGGTGTATTTCGTTGATAGCGTTGTGGGATCCTGGTATGAGAAATACGTTAATTTTGCTCATACAAACGGACTCATTGATGGATTCCGTGGAGCAATGTTTAAACCAGAAATACCGATAACCCGAGCGGAAATTGCGAGGGCTATTGTTAAAGTGTGGGAGATTTTAAACAGAGTTCGCTGAATATAGCTTCTCTTGAAAAATATATATAAAAAAATGTTAGCCGCTCAAATATCCCTCGAAGAAAATTCTCATGCAGGAGTAGGGTTGTCATTAGACCCTGCTCCTGAAAGTAACTTCCATGTGGCCTATCAAACGATTTCAGATTTTATTCACCAACTTCCCCATGCCAACGACCTCGACAAGGCATGGGATTTAAGCGATGCCGAAAAACGCCTGAAAGCCGGCGACCCATTGGAGAAATTGAAAGAAAAGTACGTATTCTACGACAGGATTGCCGCTGTGCGGGATCAAATACTCCAAAACATTCCAGCAGAAAAAAGAGGAGTGATTTTGGGCGAAATTAACAAGATTGTGGATGAATCCATGGGAAGCCGCCGGTATTTGAAAATGGAGAAATTGCAGCGAGTTGAACAGGTTATTTTGGATTTTTTACGAGACCAGACACTTCTAAAACACAAGCTTTGGCGGACACATTCTCCACCAAGCGACGTAGGAACTCAGATATTAAAAGTGCTTATAACTGAAGATGATGAAAGATTTAAAAAAGAATACGAAGCAGTGTTTACCCCAAAATTCTGGGACGGGATTTACGGTATTTTTTCCAAAGACTGCCCGCATGTTGTAAAAGCTTTTCCCTTTCTCACAGAAAATGACTTTTTATCGGGATTTATGAGCTTGGACCAGCTGAAAGGGTTTCTGGAAAATTTAAAAAACTCCGCTCAAGAAGACGCAAAACATATGTTGCGCGATTTTTTTTCAGACTCGGATACACAAAAGCAACTCAGTAAATTAAATGCACTTTCCCTTCAAAAGCCGGCGAGAATTGTAAAATTTTTGCATGAAATTCACGGTCAAAAGGAAAACCATCGCCTTGAAGCAAAGCAGCTTCTTGCACGGGCACAGTCACGCCACCTATCCGGAGATTGTCAGGCGGCAAAATCAGAAATTGATGCTCTAGAAAAAAAACAAGGAAAAAATGTGATACGAGCAATAGGGGGACAAAAATTCATGTCTCAATTATTCGTGGATTTGGCTAATGAGGAACGTATTAAAAAAGAAATAAAATCAGCCCGTGGGGTTAGAAAAGAAAAACTGAGGCACAAGTTGACCGCTTCAAAAAAAGGAAAAGTGGAAGCAGAATTCGACGAAAAAGATGAGGCAAAAAAAGAAAAACAAGTTCAGGATATTTCGGTTGCAATTAAAGAATGCCTGGGGCGAAATGACTTCTCCGGAGCGCGCGCAGCCGCCAGGCGACTGAGAAATCTTGACAGACAAAAAGAAAATCAGGAAATAAAAAAAATAAACGAGGCTCTACGAAAATCAAAAGAAGAGGAAGACACAGATGAAAGTAAAAAAGTAGATATTTCGATAGAAAAGCAGAAAAAAATTAAATTTCTGGAAAAGTGCATTGAGCACATGAAGAAAGTCTTCGAGCAGTGTGATATGCTCGGAATACCGAAAGATGATCCGAATTTTTGGGGTATCCCCGGCATTCGCGGGCGGGTTGCCTGGCTAAAGAAAAACGGAATGTTTGAAACTTATAAAAAATTCAACGCCTCAGATCCGCACGTTCCCAGCACGGCTCAAGCAGGAGGGTTCAAGTTTCGCTGGCTTGATCTGAAAATGGGAACCAGTCTTACAATCAGCAGCGCCGAATCGGGCATTGGTTTTTTAGATCGTTTTAAAGAATCCGGCTATGCCCTTGCGGCACTGGCCGGTGCATTTTCCATAAACTGGAAAGGAGTCAGTGACCCGGTGTATTCCCCGGTGAAGTTTATGTCATTGGTGCGGGATGAGTTGGGAAGGGTGAAGGGGCGTTAGCAATTGTTCCGAAAGATATGCTTATAAATCAAAAAAAGCCGGATCGGGAAGAACTAAACGGGCGTGAATATGTAATGAAGATGCCTAGTGTATTTTTGAGCCCATATCACTGTTCGTTCAACTTATTATTCTTCCTCATAGCTAAGATATCATCAATCGTCAAATTCGTATCAATCGGAACATCTATTACATCTAGGACTCCAAGCCTTGTGCGCACTTGGTGGCCCAAAACTACAACATCCTTCAGTAGTGTCGCAAATACTGTTTGTCCACCAACGATTAATTCGATCAGGGTTTTCTGGGTCTTTTTCAAAATCTTCCGGGCGCGCTTTATATGGTGGATTGTAAGGCATTGAGAAAAGAATTAATAAATAAGATTAAGGGGATCCTGCTCTTATTAAAATTTTTGTCAAATTAAAATATCTGACATTAGGGTCATTTTCCAGAGTATGTACGAGTGAGTATTATTTACTTCTCTTTAAACTCCCTCAATTTCTTCAACTGCTTTCTATAATCCTCAGCCTCAAGAAAATCAAAGAATAAATCATAATGGGAATGTTCAGCCTTGAGCTTATTGGCGTGTTTTATCGGACACCAGTACCGCTCGGTACGGGCGCCTATTTCCCTAGTGTAGGCTATCAAACAGTTAAAATAGCTGCAATAAGCGCAGTTTATTTTTTCAATCCAGTTCAAGTACGGCAGGTGTTTTCTGTCAAAGATGAAGTAGTCTTTTGCTTTTACTTTTGGGATCTTATAAAGCGAAAAACAAACCTGATGAAAAACCTCCACAAAAATATGTAGTATGACAGCCGGAATAATCATCCCGTAGATGAACGGAACGGAAATAAGATATCTCAGTTGTAAGGGGAATATGGTCTTGAGAGCGCTGATCTTGAATTTCTTCAACTCAATCTTTTTCCTCAAGGCCTCCCCGATCAAATCCCTTTTTTCCGTAAGATTCTCAATTTGTTTATCAAACTCTTCAACAACGGATTTTCGAAGCTTTCTCAGGTTATTAAGCCTTTCAATTTGTTTTTCTTTTGAAGAAGATATCTTTTCTATGATTGAAGCGTGTATTTCCTGTCTCTTCTCATTCAGCTTTTGGATTTTTGTGTCAAAATCCTTAATAATGGACTGCTGAAGTGCTTCCAGCTTATCTAATTTTTCAGAACGTTTTTTTGCAGTTTCGGTTTTAATCTTTTCCAGATGATGGCCGAATTTATAGAGGAAGTTTTTCATGTTTGTTTAAAAGTAATCAATATAGTAATTGAAATATAAAGAAAATTTCGTGTCGGTTCAATGTTTCTGATAGACTAGGTAGTTTTTTCAGGGTCGTTCAACGCTAAAAATATAAAAATGAAATGTTCCTGAACAATTTCGAAGCAGGTACGTTAAAAAAGCTCATGGATAATAGAGAAATGTGAAGGATCTACCGCTGATTTAAGGCTCAAACCAATCAGAAGCAAGATCTAGAAAGGAAGGATTCTTTTGGCAGATAAGGTTTGTCTTTTTCTCTCTATTCCATCTCTTGATCTGTTTTTCTCTAACCAATGCAGAGCTCAAGGATTCCTCAAATTCATAATAAAGTAGGTATCCTTTTAAAGATTCAGGGGAAGGTAACTTGATTCTGCCAAGATCGTTGCAAAATCAGGTCCGCTAAAGATGCCATTTCACAATCTCCACTGACCCGATCAAAAATATAGTCATAAATATTTACTCCCAATTTTTTGGCCGTTTCCACAATGGTTAAAAAGGTATCAACAATTTTAGCCCCAGCACCACTTCTGACATGTAAACTGACATCTCTCTTTCTTACCTGAACCCTTGCAGCAAGCTCCGCTGCGTTGTTATGTAATGGGATTTCAGGAAACTTGAGAACCAACAGGAGCTCCTCTTTTTTCTCTTTTGTTTTAACGATTCTATCATCCAGATCCTCATAAGCTGTTTTTCTAGAATACAGTAAGGAAACTATAAAAAATAACTTCCAAAATACAAAAAGATAAGCTAGTATTTAA
>CAYVJW010000038.1:0-12671 GCA_964451885.1 uncultured Candidatus Peribacteria bacterium
CCTTCATCCCACCCAAAAGTATACCCCTCGACTATCCGACTCGGAATCCCCTCAAAACCATCTATATCAATAGCCGCCACCTGAAAGTAATATCTCTGCGCTTCCTCCAAATCCTCCACATACCACTGGGTACGATTATCGGGAGTTTTGTCTTCTTGGTCGAGATTTCCCTCATTTTTTCCAAAAAGAACCCGATACGTCCAAATCTCGGAATCATCTTTCGCCGGAGACCAAAAAAGGGTTACTTTTTTGTCTCCTGATTCTGTAGTTAAACTGGAAACAGCCGTTGGCGGAATAGCAGGAAGAATATCATCCGAAGGATTTAACGGATCTGTTTCATCTTCCATTTCCTCAATATTTGAAACCCCGCCCATATCCGAATCATTATGAGGATCCTGCTGATCAGATATGCCATTTCCCGTCGAATCAATAATATCCGATTCATATTTATTCGCTACGCCATCTTTATCATCATCCCCGAGTTCATTCTTATCAAATACTCCGTCCTCATCAGTATCAAATCCCGTTTTACAAACACGAATATTAGCGGCATTCGGCTCTATAAACTCATTCCCCATTAGATCAGCCACTGTGCAGGTTAAAGGATGATTTCCACACTCCATCGGAGCCATAAATCCTTCCTGAAAGTATCCTCCCATATTTTCAAATTCAACCTCATTTTCATTAAAACGGCAAAAAACCGTTGAAAGCGGTTCACTGGAAGTAACCCTTACCGTAAAAGACGTTCCCGGATCTAATTCCTCCTCCGGTTCAACTTCAATAGCCACAACGGAAGGCGGCGTCCTATCTATACGAATAAGCAAATCTTCCGATTTGAGCGAGCCGTCCATGCTCATTATCCGAAACTTATGAATCCCGTCTCCCAACAAAGGAGTCTGATAAACAAAATCCCCGGTCCCGTCCTCCACCGGAAAATTTTCGGTAAGCAGCGTCGGCCCGTCAATAATTTTAATAACAGAAGCACCTATAGCCTTACCGGCGATTGTTATCCGGCCAAGTGTATAACTCCCCGGCTGGGGAGAAGTAATAATAATCTGATTCATTGAAATATCAATCCCATCCTCCTTACCTCCTACATTAATCTTCCGTTCTCCGAAGATCCGAAAATCAGTCAAATCATGAACCGTCAAAGTATGATCTCCAGGAGTCGTAAACTTAACCGCTAAAGAAAACCTGTGCGATCCCTGATCTTCCAGGTCAAACTGATAATCAACCGGAAGCTGCGCTTTATCATCGGTTGAAGCAAAGCGAATTTTTCCCAGATAATTTCTTACTAATTCTCCGTTTTCATCTTTCACATCTACCAGAAATGATGTTTCCTCATCCGTATTAACCACAGAAGGCAATTCTTCTATGGTAAAATAAGCCGCAGTCCCGAAAGTTTCGGAAAACAACTGTGCTTTTAAAAACTTCCCCAGATCAGGAAAATCCCCCGATCCTACATTGGGAATATTTGAACCGGACAAATAAAAAACAACTTCCGGCCTTTCAAAGATTAAATCATCCCCCGTTAAAACCGATAAAATCGCCACCCCCGGTTCATCGGATTTTATCATGCCTTCAATTTTTCCCGTACTATCGGAAACTCCCCCAATTATAACCTTATCCGAACTTCTGGAAGAAAAAACCTTAACAGCCTTTCCCGAAACAGGATTTTCAAAAGCATCCCGCAATAAAACAGTGAAAGCAGCTTCCGCAACACCATCAGCCGGAACAGCTCGATGTTTAATCTTTATGAGAGACCGAAAAGGAGAAACCGATCCCGGATATACCTCAAAATTTTCCGTAAAAAGACGGGAAGGAAAATAAGAACTCACTACTGACAATTTATAATTGCCCAACTGCCTCAAATGAACCCCTGAAACAGAAAAATAAACACTTCCGAACTCATCAGCTGTTTTTTCATAGGAAAGGATTGTTTCATCAGGACGATTTACCCGAATCTGCAACGTCTCACGAGCTAAAGTTCCAGATATGCTCAAAAAATTATCATCTCCCGCAATAGAATCCGAAACCGACACATACAAATCATTAGCAAAAACATCCCCCGAAACAAGAACCAATAAAACCAATATCCATTTCTTCATTTCACATCCCATTGTAACAATATTTTTTATTGTGTAAAATTTTAGTTCATAAATATTGACAACAAACACACCGAAGCATAAATTTATTATGTCAAAATAAACAAAAATGAAAAAAATACTCATTCTCTCAATATTCTTAGCATCAATCGCCTCCCCAACCCTCTCAAACGCCAGGAAATACACGCCTTTCACTTCGCGCGTACATTATTCAAATTACGCACAAATGGAAACAAAGACTTGTTCTTCTTATTCTTTTTTAGAAAAAACATGTATCTGCGATAGCGGATATTACCCTGCCCCCGACAACACCTACTGCATAAAAGACACCCCTGATACCAATCTGGCTTCCAAGCTTTTTACCCTTTGCCTGTACGGAACAAACACAGCAGCCTGCCTAAAAGAAGTAAACGAAATAATTAAAATACGCGACACTGAACTAAGAAATACATCCGACTATAAAGACAGATTCAACACCTTTTATTTAAATGCAAACAAATCCTTTGGCTGCACGTTTCCGTATATATTCGACTGGAAAATCAACGAATGCGCCATAAACGAAAAAGAACTAATAAAAGCAAACGAAGACTGCATTACCCTGCACGGAAAAGATACTTATTACGATACCGATGACAAAAGATGTAAAGCCTTCTCAAACCGGCACCTTGTAAAGGGGATCGATACCACCACCTATGAAAACACCTACCGATACACTCCTTTTTTCCCGGAATACTCCAAAATCTACTGGAAAAAGAAAAGAAAAATAAAAAAAATTCACCAAAAAGAATTACAAAGGCTCCTGTCCATTGAAACAAGCCGAAACAGAAAATCATCCCGGCTCGAAAGAAAAAGTAACCTCTGGCACAGTTCATCAAAAAAGATAAGAAGCAATACTCAAGATTCAAAAGACAAAGAACGAAGAATAACAATTAATGACAGGCACGATTCAGCTCCAAAATATAAAAAATCAAAAAACGCCGCTAATTTTCAAAAGAAAACGGAACTCCCAAAATCAACAGAACAACTTCAAGGGTTTAACCGATCATGCACACAAAGATACGGGTGGAATGCTTATTATAAACCCTCCGCAAACGCCTGCTTTTGCGCGAAGAGAAAGTGTAACGATAGGACGAGAAAACTGTGGCTGAAATAATTTTTAATTTTACGAAACAATTATGTTCTTTTTCCACACCTACAACATAAAAGATCTCAACACCACCCTCAAAGGGCTGGTAAAAGGGAGGCTATGGGTGAAGATAATCATCGGCATGTTTTTGGGAGTATCTACAGGACTGTTGTTGGGACCGTCTTTGAATTTGATAGATCGGGAAGCAGCTGCAATCGTCGGGGATTGGGTTTCATTGCCGGGACATTTATTCATAACCCTGATACAGATGATTATTGTTCCCCTTGTCTCAGTCTCGGTTATTCGGGGAATCGCCGCCAACACGCATATCAGCCAATTAAAGAAAATTAGTGTACGCGCAGTAGTTTATTTTATGACCACTACCATCATTGCCATAAGTGTCGGAATCACGGTCGCTTCTCTCATAAAGCCGGGAGAATATTTGAAAGCTGATTTCCAACAAAACGAACTAAATCAGATCCTTCTGAATGGCGAAACAATCACACCACATATCAATAATTCAATCGAGTGGAAAGCTCTTCCCGTAACAATGATAAATATCCTGCCAGCCAACCCTATCGAAGCAATGCTCAAAAAAGAAATGCTACAAATAGTACTGTTTGCCATCATAATAGGCACAGCCCTAGTAAACCTTCCATCCATAAACGCTAAACCACTTCTAAACTTGATGGGCTCGATTCAAGCAGTATTGCTAACTATCGTCAACTGGGCAATGCGGCTTGCCCCGCTTGCCGTTTTCGGATTACTGGCACAAGTAACAATGAAAACCGGAATAGATATACTCCTGGGAATGGGAATTTATGTAACCACCGTTATCATCGGATTACTTATCCTTCTCTGTATTTATCTTATTATTGTGTCCCTGATAGGCAATAAAGCCCCTCTTACATTTCTTGCCGCTATCCGGGAAGTACAACTCCTGGCTTTTTCCACCTCGAGTTCCGCGGCAGTCATGCCCCTTTCCATTAAAACCGCCGAAGAAAAACTCAAAATTCGCCCTTCTATTTCACAATTCCTGATCCCTCTCGGTACAACGATAAACATGGACGGCACAGCCCTCTACCAGGGAGTAGCTACCATATTTTTGGCTCAGGTATTTGGGATTAACCTGGAATTAACGACTTTATTTATAATCGTAATGGTCGCCGTAGGCGCCTCCATAGGAACCCCGGGAACCCCGGGAGCGGGAATCATCATCCTTTCCTCTATTTTAAGCACCATCGGCATACCCCCCGTCGGAATAGCACTACTTATGGGAGTAGACCGTATCCTCGACATGTGCCGCACCTCGATAAACGTAACCGGAGACCTGGTAGCCTGTGCGGTTATTGATCGATGGGTGAAACCGAAAGGATTCTTTAGAAGAATACTTTATAAATTTAGATTATAAAAAAACTTATAATTCTCAATTTCTCATTCAATCTCCCCACATCTCAAATCCAACCCCGTCATCTTCTTCGCCATATCATCCATTTTACTCACATTACAAGCAATTCCATCTTTTTCCACTCTTCGAAAATCCATGGTCGGCGATCCGGAAGTAGCATTATATTCATCAGATTTAAATCCTTTCAACTGCAATAAAGTGTTTATATTCTGAAAATCCATGCTTGTTTCGGCAGATCCCAATTCTCCGTTATAAGTAAATCCCTTCCCATCAATCAAAGATTCTTTTCCTTTTAAATTCCAAACAACTTTTACATCCCGGACATGAACATCTAAATCCGTCGCCTCTATCATTTCCTCAATAAGAACTGTCACAGCGTCCTTTTCTACCTCAAATTCTGCTTCCGGTTCTGCCTCCCCCAAAGCCACTTTTTCTTCAACGGAAGACGGCGACATATCGGTTTCAGGTACAGAAAGAACTTCTCCCTCTTCTGCCGACTCAAACACTTCTTCCTCCAGTACTGAAACAGCTGCTTCCTCTTCTTCAGGTTCAACTACCGATTCGCTTTCATTACTCACCTCTGCCTCCTCAACTTTAGGTTCAGATTCCTTCATTCCTTCATTTTTTTCATTTCCTTCTTTAGGTTTTTCTTCCTCCAGTGCTTCATAATCCCCGGTAAAAACCTTTTTCACATCCTCCCGGCTTTCTTTCATAGATTTATCAAAAGCCAAAACCTTCTCCTTCTCAGGCACCAAAACCTGAGTCGGTGCCGGAACCGGAGAGGTCGGCAACGGTGTTACTAAAACCGGAACAGATGCAAGCGCAGGTACAGGGGGAGCAAGAACCATAGCCCCTACATCTGTTTTGGCTTCCTCCATCATTGCCACTTTAATCTCTTCTGACTCTAGAATAAACATCGCATTCAAAGTAAGCTGTATTTCCACATCCCCCGGATGGATATTCTCACTGCCACCACCTCCGCCAACTCTCATTGCCCTTTCTACAGGCATAAAATGATCATTAATAAATTCCTCAACCTGAACAAGCGAACCAACCGTAAAATCAAACACATCAGCCAGCTTTTGGGCTTTCCTCTTTGCATCGGCTGCGGCCTTTATCCGAGCCATGTCGTAAGCCATATCCCGATTCTCCAGAGTATATTGGACATTCCCGACATTTGTCGCTCCACTTTTCGTTACCTCATCAAGAATCCCAGATACCTTTTTCAAATTACGAATTTTTATATTCAACTGATGGTTCGCCACATATCCGACTAATTTCCTTCCATCCTCTTTTTGATAATCATAATCCGGATGGATGTTATACCACTGGGTCTTAATATCATCTTCTTTTACACCCTGCGCTTTCAAAGCATCAATAACCTTCCGAGTCATCAAATTATTTTGAGCCTGAGCTTCACTGGTCGTCTTCGCCTGCGTCTCAACACCCACACTCATAACCGCCATATCAGGCTCTATAGAAACTTTTCCCACTCCGTTAACCCGTACGGTATTCATATGCTTTTTATAAGTGGGAGAAGATGAATCTCCTGCTGCCTGAACAAGATCAACAAAAAGAATCATTGAAAGCCCCAAACAACAAACAACAAAAACGGAACAAATTATTTTTTTCATTTTTTTTAATTTATAAACTAAATATTGATTATATATATCAAACTTTTCGAAAAAAATCAGTATTTTTTTTTAATTTAAATAGACACGAAGAGTAAATTATTTGAAAATAAGAATAATAATTTATCCGTCATCCCCATCACTAAGGGTGAGAGATAAAATAACATGTTCAAGTTCGCTCAGATTTGCATTATATAGATTTATAAAAAATTGAGGAATATTGTAATATTGTGAAAGTTTTTAGAAATTTAGATGATGTGAAGCTGTGATGAAATTGTTCAAGTTATTTTGTCTCTCGCCCTAAAGCTCTAAAACATTACATAGTTCAAAATCCTTCAAAATATGCACTTCGTTTTTGATTATAAGCTTTTCTGGTCTATAATTCACTCAATAATAAAATAAAAAATGAAAACAAAAATCCACACTAATGAAATCGACGCCCTCAAAAAATACGTCCGCGCCGCAGACTATCTCGCCGCAACACAAATCTACCTTCAGGATAATGTCCTCCTCCAGCGCCCGCTAAAACATGTGGATATAAAACCCCGGCTTTTAGGCCACTGGGGCACCTGTCCAGGGATCAATTTTTTGTATGCCAACATAAACCGCCTGATCGTTAAAAACGAAGCCAATATGCTCATCGTCATCGGTCCGGGACACGGTTTTCCGGCCATGCAGGCCAATCTCTTTCTTGAAGGCTCATTGACCAAATTTTATCCTAAAAAGATTCCTTTCAACGCCAAAGGAGTCCGAGAAATCTGTGAAAGGTTTTCCGCTCCTTACGGCTACCCAAGCCACTCCAATCCCGCCGCTCCCGGAGCCATCCTGGAAGGAGGAGAACTAGGGTACAGCCTTTCTGTAGCCTTCGGATCCGTACTAGATAACCCCGACCTCATCACCTGCTGTCTGGTAGGTGACGGAGAAGCTGAGACCGGCCCTATCGCCAGCGCCTGGCATACCAATAAACTCTTCAGCCCAAAAGAAAACGGAGCTGTCCTCCCTATCCTAGATGTGAACGGCTATAAAATCTCCGGTCCGACCTTCTTTGGCCGAATGAACAACGTAGAACTGGCAAAACTCTTTGAAGGATACGGATATGAACCTTTCTTTGTCACGGAAAGCCAAGACTACGATGTCTATGAACAAATGGCCGAAATCATGGACACCTGTTATTCTCGGATTCAAAACATCCAATATCAAGTTCGAGAACTTGGTGAAGATATCGAAAAGCCCCGTTGGCCTATGATCATCCTCCGAACCCCAAAAGGATGGCACAGTGTAGACTACGAAGACAAAACAAAAATCGAAGGTAACTGCAAATCCCACCAAGTAATCCTCAAAAATTGCAAAAAAGATAAAAAAGAACTCCGCGCTCTGGAACAATGGTTCAAGTCTTATAAATTCGAGGAGCTTTTCAAAAAGAAGA
Organism: uncultured Candidatus Peribacteria bacterium; assembly: GCA_964451885.1. Lineage (GTDB taxonomy): Bacteria > Patescibacteriota > Gracilibacteria > UBA4473 > UBA4473 > CAYVJW01. Next base: position 7,697 of record CAYVJW010000038.1, read on the forward strand.
TGTTCGGACAGTTTGAGTTTTGTAATGAAATCAAATCCCTCATCCCGAAAAAAGGCAAGGCCAGCGGATCTCAAAAATACGCCTTTGGCGGCGACATCGTACAAAAACTAAAATACCCCGATCTAAAACGACTCGCAAACAAAGGTTTTGCCCCAGGAACCGAAAAAAGCAGCTCAATGGAAAAATGCGGAGATTTCCTGGAAGAACTCTTTAAACAAAACAAAAAAAATAATAACTTCCGTATCTTCAGTCCAGATGAGACATATTCCAATAAAATTCACGCCGTATTTAATGAAACACACCGAAGCTGGCAATGGCCGATCGAAGATTGGGATGAAGACCTGGCTAGAGAAGGAAAAGTAATGGAAATGCTCTCCGAACACACGCTTTTCGGACTAATGCACGGATATAACGTGACAGGAAGGCATGGAGTATTTGTGTCTTACGAAGCTTTTGTGCAAGTGATCGCCTCCATGGCTGACCAATATGTAAAGTTTGTAAAAGCCTCCTATGAAGTACCTTTTCGCAAGCCGCTTCCCGCGATGAATGTAATCCTCACTTCCCTACTCGAACGCCAGGATCACAACGGATTTTCCCACCAAAACCCATCTTTTATTTCTTCTATGATGGAAAAAGAAGGCGACATCGTACACGCATACCTACCCCCGGACACAAACTCAATGCTTGTAACTATGAAAGAGTGTTTCCAGTCCAGAAATAGGCTCAACCTCATCGTAGCCGGGAAAAAACCGCAATTCAACTGGCTCACTCTCTCACAAGCCGAAAAGCAAATGGACAAAGGCATCATGACCTGGAATTTCGCCAGTGACAAAGACCCACAAATAGTACTGGCCGCCAGCGGCGATTACGTAACAAACGAATGCCTGGCCGCTATTCAAATCATGAAAAAACTGCTCTCGACTATTCGCATAAGATTCGTAAACATATCAGAACTCACCACCCTCGGAGTCGGCGACCACACAGTAGCCTCAGATTCAGATTTCCTCGACAAATTCTTCACCAAACACAAAGGCGTGGTTTTCAACTTTCACGGCTACCCCCACACCATCAAAAAACTTCTTTTCGACTACTCCGGCTGCCGCCGAATAAAAGTAAACGGATACATAGAAGAAGGATCAACAACCACCCCGTTTGATATGGAAACAAGAAATAAAACCTCCCGCTACCACCTCATTCTGGACATGGCCGAGAAGTTATACGAACAGGAAGATATAGACAAAGAGGAATATAAAAAAGTGAAGAAAGAGATAGAAACACGGCTGAAAGAGCACAGGACGTATATTATTAAGCACGGATTGGATCCAAAGAAGATTGAGGAGTGGCAATGGAAATAACTTTTACACGCATTTACGTATTTCGATACAACCCCCCTGCCAATATTGCCATAGTTTCATTCTGTTCATAAATTAGTCGATAATTATAGTTTCTTTCCCGCCGGAGATAATTTTTGTACGATTCTCCTTGGTTTTGAGAGATCCGAATAAAATCCATTTCCAAAAAAACAGCCAAAGCATACTTCTTCCCATTTTTCTCGAATAACATAATTTCATGATTCGAATTAATCCCCTTATCCCTATTGGCATGAGATCCTGTTTTTGCTGCAATCGATGTATCCTGAGATATATATTTCTCTCCTCTCGTTCCTTTTGTCTGACATCCATACATGATTTGTAAAATCTCTCGTCCAGCATCCAATTCCCCATTATAAGCATCACTCAAAAATTGCACCATATGAGCAGGACTCGTCTCTTTCCCTCTTTTTTTCTTATGCCAGTAATACTCCTTTCCCTGAGACTTAAAATAACGTCCTATTTCTACATGTCCTCTTCCTTTATCACGAAAATACCCCCAATCCCCATTATCAGAAACACAAATAGCATTCGCTGCCCTTTTTACTTCCTCGTCCGTATCAATGCCTGCCCCTGCTATTGTAACAGGCTTCAAAGTTGAAGCCGGCTTAAAACCTCTTCGAGGATTTGAACTTTGAAAAATCTTCTCCGGCCCGTCCGAAGTTATCTCTGCTAACATATATTGAATCCTAGATTCAGGTTTTTTTGCCCTCTCTAATATTGCTTGAAATTGTTTTTCTTGCATCTCTCCAAACTTTTCTCCTCTTCCCGTGTTCAACCGAATTTTTCCTCGTGGTTTCCCATTTTTCTTCAGACGGTAATTAGATAAATCCACCCCTCTAACATTTTTAAAAAAATTTGGATTTCTAGGATTTTCAAAAATATGATTTTTATCTATTTGCCTTGATAATGTTCTTCTCTCATCACAAGATTTATTTAAACAGGCTTCACGCGTCTCTTCTCTTCTGAAATTCTTTTTCAAATGTTCAACTGACATTTTTATTTTATAAATACAACTTCTACTACCTCTAGAACAAAAAACTTGTTCTAATTAGTTTGAGACATGACAAAGATAATGAAACTGTCAAAAAAAGAAATACAAAAAATACTTTGGAGATGGCATACTCTGACCCAATAATATAAATAACCTTAGGGTGAGCGATAAAATAACATGTTCAAGTTCGCTCAGATTTGCATTATATAGATTTATAAAAAATTGAGGAATATTGTAATATTGTGAAAGTTTTTAGAAATTTAGATGATGTGAAGCTGTGATGAAATTGTTCAAGTTATTTTGTCTCTCGCCCTTAGCTCTTATTTTTAATAATTATTCCTTCATTTCCCGCTCTTTCTCCTCTGTTTCTAAATATCCAGTTAAAATGCTATACACATCTCGTGCCTCTCTCTTGGCACTCTCTCTCATTTTTAAATACTCAATTACTTGCATTACGGTCATAATTATTGATTGTGGCTTAACCTCTCCTCCATACTCATTAATCTGCTCATCTCCTATAATTTGATTTTTATCAACAGATGTAGAAGCACATCCCGCAAGTGCCAAAAACGAACTCAATGCTACTCCCATACGTAAACGGTTTACATTAACGCCCCCCATGTTTCCTTCTATAACCTCAGATTGCATAAGAACCGGTTTTTTGTCAGAATCCAACATGATTAAATAATGTTTTAAAATTAATAACAGAGTTGTATTACATACTTCTTACTAAGAATACAAAGCTTGTCAAGTTTTTAAAAAAAATTAAATGAAATTTCTCGCCATCAACCCCGGCTCCACCTCCGCCAAATACTCTCTCTTCGAAAACGACAAATTGATTGCCGAAGGAAAATTCAGAAAGAAAAAAAACACATATACCTTTAACAACAAAAAAATCACAGAAAAACAATACAACCAAAGTTTCTCATTTTTCACTGATTATTTAATCAAAGAAAAACACATCAATGAAGTTAAGGAGATTAAAAAAATCGGAATTCGTATAGTACACGGCGGCAGTAGCTTTACCGAACCAACGCTTATCAACGACAAAACACTAAAAGAACTAAAAGAAATCTCCGTCCTCGCTCCCCTCCACAACCCACCGGCCATAAACATCATCGAACTAATCAGAAACTACTCTACAGATATTAAAATTTACGGCGTTTTTGATACCGCCTTTCACCAAACCATCTCTGAATTTGCCTCTAAATACGCTATCCCACATGAATTAAGCAAAAAACACCACATCCAAAGATACGGTTTTCACGGCATTGCTTGCCAGTCAGTACACCACCAAGTAAGGAAATGTCTGGGGTATACCCCCAAAAAAATGATCATCTGCCATCTCGGCGGAGGCGCCTCCATCACGGCCACAGAAAACGGAAAATCAAAAGACACCACCATGGGCCTTACCCCTCTCGAAGGCCTCATGATGATATCCCGATCCGGAGATATTGATCCCGGAATCATTAATCATCTGGAAAAAAATGCCAATCTCACGAGTGGCGAAATCCTGGAAATTCTGAATAAAAAATCCGGTATCCGAGGCATCACCGGTACCGACGATATGCTCATGGTCGTCAAAAAAGCCCGGGCAGGTGACCAAACCTGCAAACTGGCCGTAGAAATGTTTGTCTACCGAATCGTAAAATACATCTTTGCCTACTACGGAGCACTCCAGGGACTTGATGTCCTTACTTTTTCCGGAGGCATCGGAAGAGGCAATTCTTTCCTGCGCAAAATCATATGTGAAGAACTCAGAATGATCGGCATAAGAATCGAAGACAGGTTGAACAAAGAAATTGATCAATCCTGCCAAATGATTACCCCTGAAAAAGCTGAAAAAAAAGTTTTTGTGATGAAAGTAGAGGAAAATGAAGAGATTGCAAGAGAGATAGAGAAGTTATAGAGCATTTAAGACGGGCGGATATAAAATCCGCCCGCCCGGCTGTTGAAAAAACGACTACTGCGCGTAAGCCCCACATCCCGCCACAAAGATGGCAAACATCGCAATCTTCCCGACCGAGTTCCATACCAGTCTTCCGATGAACTGTCCTTTGTTTTCGGAAGCATAATACGACCGCGCAATCTTCAGCGCGAGTTCTCTCGTCATTGTTACGTGCATCATCAAGGCCCCAGTGCCAAGGATGATGAACGCACAACCCCAAAGAATGAAATAGGAAGGCCCCTTGATATCGTTCACAATGAGTACTATCATTCCAATCAAGCCCAACATCGCCAAAACGATTCCAATCAAAAAACAATTGAAAATCGCCCGATCTTCCCTTTGAGACTCTTCACTTCCCTTCTCTGTAATATTCACGGCACTCTCTCCCCTGGCTGCTGGTTGATAAAAAGTCGTATTTTCAAAGAACTGAACTTTCCCATTGTAACCGGTAAGTTTAGTTACATATTTAAAATAATTATTATAGCAATTTTGTCAATAGCTAGTCTTATTGACTTAATTACCGAAAAAAATAAAATATCCAAGCTCTTTTTCTAACATTTTATTTCATGAAAAAAATCTTCTTATCAATTACGTCACTTCTCTTAACCGCCTGCAAGGGGGGGGGGGGGGGGGGGGGGGGGGGGGGGGGGGGGGGGGGGGGGG
>CAYVJW010000039.1:0-12490 GCA_964451885.1 uncultured Candidatus Peribacteria bacterium
AACAGGCCTGGTTTTCTTGTGACTCATGACGTACTTATCGTTTTTCGGTTAATAGAGAGGAACTAATAATTCCAAAAATAACTTCGTAATCAGATGCTTTTGGCTTATTGTTAATTTTAAAATTGTCACCTAATTTTTTATTCACTTTTTCTCTAAATTTATCATCTCTCAAAAATAATTCTCCCGAAACAAGTCCTTGTGAAAACAAATGGCTTAGTACGGAGGATTGACCATAGTGCTTTACATGAATAATTTTCTTATCTTTTGTCATCAAATCACAAAATTCAATTTTTCCGTATCCACCTCCGTGGCTGATTATTTTTCGATCCATACTAAACAAGTTCTCATCTTCATCAGCAATAGTGTCATTGTATTTCCCTTCGTTCTCATGTGAAAATTTATTAAATTTTGGAAGAGACAAAGATGATCCAGTATTTCTGAACTCTTGAAATTGGTCATTTACTTCTTGGGCAAAGTCTTTTTCAATCTCATACCATTTTCCATTACTCAACAAATATGTTTTATTTTTTTCATCATCTATCTCTTCACAGTAGATACAGCTATAAGCATTCCAGTGATATTTATCTTCGTCATTTTCTGATCCTATGCAGTAAATGGTTCTCCTTTTCAAAAAGTTTATATCTAGGTTGTTTTTTTCATCTTCTGAAAGTGTGCCTAAAAAGGCATTAATATGAATGTCATCACTTAGCTCATCACCTTTTTTGCCAGTATATCTAAACCCAGAAACACATTCCCATTCAACAACTTGAGGAATAGCCATCCATGTTTTACCCAAATTGTCTCCTTTTAAGTTTTGAATCAGTTTGGCATCTAATTCTAATTTTGTTTTCGGATCTTTTATCTCAGCTATTTGATCAATCCACCCGAAGTCTTCTTTATAATCATCGCTAATATATTTTTTATAACAAAGTTTTAGAAAATCCTTAATATTCGAAAAGTTAATCTTTACTGAGAGACTTAAAGCAGCCCTTCCAGTAATTGTTTGCCCAAAAGCCTTTTTATCCTTCGTGTTACCAGTAATTGAGCAAATTAGATCTTGCTCGATATCAATTCCAAAATCTGCTGCTATTCCCGCTTTACTCAGCTGCTCACTAGTGTCCTTTGGGGTAGCAGACATATTTTTCTTCTCAATTTTTCTCAAATTGTCAGGATCAATAACACTCAAGGCTGTTTTTAAGCCAAACCTTTCTTCATAAACCCCTTGTTGCAAATATTGCCAGCCATATCCAAAGGCGATTGCAAATGTTCTTTTATTACTATTTCCTGTATTAATATCGATTAATAAAATTCCTTTAGAGCTGGAATTTAAGAGTTTTACTTCTTCTCCCAAGGAAGTGCCAAAAAATTTTGCTATCCAGTGTGGTGGATAAGAATGCGATTCACCATAGTAAAACTTTCCAATATCGAGTGCTTTACTCTCTAATTCATCAAACTTTTTCAAAATATCGGAGTGTTGAGGATACTCTTTTTTTATAAGGTAAACCGATAATTTGTTAGTTGGTATTTTCATATTCATCTTCATTATTTAAAAAATCAATCACCATGCTTCTCAGCAGATACATTCTGCGTTGTTTTTTCAGTGTCAGAAAGTTCCGCAAACTTAGCGGTCATTGTTGGATTCCCTCGGGTCAATTTCTTGATAGTCAAATCATCTGCTTTATTGTTTGCAATTCTGAGGTTGTCTTCGGATCTCAAGAGATTTTCTTTTGTTTTTTGTAACTGGACAATAGATTTATCAATGCTATCAATAGCAGTTTTAAATTTTTCAGAGGCTAATCGATAGTTACGACCAAATGAGTTACGAAAATCGTTGAGCTGATCCTCAAAGTTAGTTACATCAATGTTTTGTGCTTTTACTACAGCTAACTCTGATTTATATTTCATAGAATTCAGAGCGGCATTGCGAAGCAATGTAATAATTGGAATAAAAAACTGCGGTCGAATCACATACATCTTTGGATATTTGTGGGAAACATCAACAATACCAAAGTTATAAAGCTCACTTTCTGCTTCCAAAAGAGACACAAGCACAGCGTATTCACATTTTTTCTCTGTGCGATCTTTATCAAGCTCGCGTAAGAAATCTTCATTTCGTTTTTTTGTAGCAGTTTCATCTCCCTCATTTTTCATTTCAAACATGATAGAAATGATTTCATTTCCTTCTGCATCAGTCTCGCGATAAATATAATCTCCCTTGCTACCACTACTGGCGTCATTGTCTTTTTCGAAATAAGCGTTTTGAAAAGCGGTTGCACGAAGTTTATTGAATTCTGTTTCACAATGTTGCTCTAAAGTTTCACCAATCATTTTGGTGGAAAGTTTGAGCTTCATGTCTTTGTAACGCTCAATAACTTCGTCTTTTGTTTTTAGTTCGTTTTCATATTTCTCTTTCAATGAAACCTCACGAAGCTGCATTTCTTGTCCCTTGCTTTGCAATTTAACTTTAAGATCATCTCGCTCTTTTTCTACAGAGTTGACTGCTTGCGTGACAGTGAGTTTTTGCTCTACCTCCGCTTTATCAAGTTTTGACTTCATTTCAGCAAGTTCCGATTCCTTTTTTGCTAATTGCTCCGCGAGATTGCGATCTTTTTCAGCTTTTAAATCTGCCAATTCTTTATCTTTTTTCGTTAGCTCTTCTTGTAGTGTATTTTTGAGTTTTGATTCAGCGAGCTGAACAGCATTGGTTTTTTCCTTCTCTGCTAGTTCTAATCGCTCGTGCAACTCTTTTTCAAACTGATGATCACGGACTTGCTTTAGTATGTCCGCAAATCCAGCTTCATCAACTTTGAAAACTTTTCCGCAATGTGGGCATTTTATATCTTGCATATTCATTTACATTAAAAGTTATTAATTTAGCACTTCAATTTACTTCCTAAAAACCTCACCCAAAAACGCTTGCATCAGTGTTTCGGCGTTGTTTGCGTTTTGTGCGATTTTTTCCTCGAGTTGGGAGATATACCCCATGAGTCTCTCAACTTTGGCAACGATAGCTCTTTGTTCGGCACGTGGGGGGAGAGGAATTCTTATACTATTAAGCTGTTTTTGATTAAGCTTCGGCATTTTTACCCGATTGTCGTATTTATCAACTTCAGAAAGAAAATATTCAGAAAGCATAACTTTTTGTAAATATTGAGCATCACAAAAAGGTTCAATGGGATACATGTCTGCACTACACAATCCTTCAAAATCTACAAAAACAATTTTATTTAATTTGGGACGAACTTTTGAGTAAATAAGTGTATTTGAGATGAAAAAGTGATTTGCACTAATAATTTTTGCGTCTTGTACCGTTCGCTTTTCAATTAATTTTCCAGTTCCTTTTTCAATGCAATCGGGTGCAACTTGTAGATAGTTTTGATACTTATCAGGACTCACTAATTTTGAAGCAATATTTGCGATATCTATAAACCGACACCACTCCCATCCCTCAGGCAATTCAAACGGCACTTTATTCTCCACAATTTTTGGCAGAGGTTTTTCTTTTTTGATCTTCTTCTCAGTAATCAACTTTTCTTTCTCCACCTTGATTTGCTTGAGTAGCTCGCTTGCTGGCTCAGCATCAGGATTCTCTGCTCGCCAGTCTGTTGTGAGTTTCCCTGAAATGGCATCTTGTAGGATTTGTTGGCGGAGGAGGGTGAGGTGGGATTTTTGGAGGATATTCTCTTGATCGAGTTTTTGTCTTTTTTGTTTTATTGAAATCAATTTCTTGGCAAACTCCTTTTGTTTTTCGATTGGGGGCAAATAGATCTCCTGATCAAAAAACTTTCCCTTCTGCAATCTGATTCTTTGGGTCGTTCCATCGCTTCCTAGGCGACAAATCTCATCAAACCATCTTGTTGAAGTTAATTCCAAGAAGAAATGTTTATCTATCAATTCCTTGTTTAATTCAAAATACCAAAAATCATTTGTAACAATCGCTCCGTTTAGATCATCTTCAACAATTCCAAAAGCTCCATTTCTTGCATCAATCCCAGATAAAATGAAATCACCACTTTTTACCTCATACATTTTTGATTTAATGTCTTCTCCTTTCTTGTGTCCTCGTAGCTTAACTCCTTTGTGATGAAGCTGGATAGTTACAAGCTTGTATTCTTTATCATCTTCTAAAAAAACAGGTCTTTTTATCCTTTTTAAAAAATCGCCAATTTTTACTTTTTGCCACTCACTCATGATTTCTTATCATTAGAAGATTCAACTTGACTGAGCATTCGATCAAAATCACTCTCAAAGTTCCTATCCTGAATAACTCTATATTTTTCAAATTCACCTTCAGCAAACGCCTTGGCAATTTCTGCTGTTACTTTTCCAGCATTATCCAAAATATCTCGCTCATGAAATTTGAGGAAAGCATTTAGTTTTGCTATCCAATTTTTCATCGTCATAGTTATTTTCCTTTCGGCTTGATCCTCTGCAAAATCTAAATACATACTCACAATACGATTGAGTGTCGTTAATTCTTTTGCATTCAAATAATTTTTCGCAATGGGGACATCTGCTTTTCTGATGGTTCCACTTGGTGAATTTTTCCAAGTAGTAAGCCCCATGTGCTCTTTTTTATGACTCGCTCTTGATGTAACTATTTCTGCCGCTGTTTGTCCTGTTATTGCCCAGTGGAGTTTGTTTTGAACCGTTGCAAAAAATGTTTTTGTCGTTTCTGATGCTGGCTCATAATCAATACTGCATTGTGAATAAATATCTGTAATTTTTTGATAAAATCTTCTTTCACTACTTCGGATATCACGAATCTTTTCTAATTGTTCATCAAAATAATCTTTGCCAAACTCAGGATTAGGATTTTTTAATCTCTCCACATCCATCGTATAGCCCTTGATGATAAACTCCTTTAAAATTTTGTTCGACCAAATCCTAAATTGAGTGGCTTGTGTTGAATTTACGCGATAGCCAACGGATAGAATTGCATCAAGACTGTAGTATTTTATCGAGCTTGTTTGTGTTTTTCCCTCTATTGCCCCATGTTGAGTGGGTAGTTCCAAAATGGAACATACCACTTTTTCATCTAATTCACCTGTTTCAAAAATATTTTTTAGATGTTTTGTAATAGCAGGTCTCTGTACACCAAAAAGTTTGGCTATCTTTTTTTGTGGCATCCAAATATTCTCATCTATGAGTAATACATCTACTTTAATTTCTCCATTATCCGTTTTATAAAGCAAAAACTCCATAAGGTTATTATTTCCCGATATTTGTTTATTGTCTTTGCTCATAGTTCAGATTTCAAAGAAGCTAAAATTTGCTGACTCTCTTTAAAGGAGTCTTCCAGCATGCCAATCAACTCAAGACTTGAGTGTTCAATTGCTTCTTCCTGTTTTATTGGATTTTTAATGTCTAAATCCCATCCTCGTGCCTCAATGTCTTTGATGTCCACTTTCCAAGCCATATCACTTTCCTCTCGGTTTTCCCACCATGCTTTGATCGGCTCAAATTCTTTGATATTAATCGGCTTGGTTTTGGAGTAGGATTTTTGAGTTTCCGGTAAACGGTGTTCGTAGTACCACACTTCTTTGGTTGGAACTCCTTTTTGAAAGAAAAGTAAGTTGGTCGCCACCGTGGCATAGGGGGCAAATACAGAGTTTGGTAAACGAAGAATCGTATGCAAATTACAATCGGTTAAGAGTTTCTCCCGAATACGCATTTTTACGCCGTCTCCTGTGAGCGATCCATCGGGCAAAACAATCCCTGCTCGACCGTTTGGTTTAAGCAGTCGAAGAAATAAGACTAAGAAAAGATCAGCCGTTTCTTTGGTTTGAAAGCTTTTTGGGAAGTTTGCCAAGATCCCATCTTTTACGGTACCTCCAAAAGGAGGATTGGCCACAATGCAATCTACTCGTTCCGCAGGACTAATATCTTTGATCGGTCGTGCAAGTGAATCACTATGTCGAATGTTGGTCGGGGCGTTGATGCCGTGCAAGATCATGTTGGTGGTGCACAGCATGTGAGGAAGAGCCTTTAACTCTGAACCTTGTACCGTATCTTTGATGAGTACTTCATCCTCAGCGGTGTGTACATCATTTTTCCGCATGTGTTCGATGACCGAAGTCAAAAATCCCCCAGTTCCACACGCGGGGTCTAAAACTTTTTCTCCCAACTTTGGATTTACCAATTCCACTAAAAACTCAGTAATCGCACGTGGCGTGTAAAACTCTCCCGCATTTCCCGCACTTTGCAGACCTCGAAGTAGTTCTTCATAAATATGTCCGAAGTGGTCTCGATCGGCTTTGCGATTGAAGTTGAGTTCATTGAGTTTGTTGATTACTTTTCGCATCTGCGTTCCGCTCTTCATGTAATTGAAGCTGTCTTCAAAAACAGACTTCACGATAAACCCCGCTTCATTATCATCAGCAGTGTAAGGGAACTCTTTGAAGGTGGGGAAAAGCTTGTTATTTATAAAATCGAGCAATCCATCTCCCGTGATTCCTTCATCATCCGCTGCCCAAGTTCTCCATCGAAATTCTTCAGGGATTGGGGATTTGTAATTTGGATCCAGTAATTCCCGCTCTTGTTCTTTTTCATCAAAGATTTTGAGGAAGAGCATCCAGCAGAGCTGAGAAAGTCTTTGTGCATCTCCATCTACACCGTGGTCTTCACGCATGATGTTTTGGATAGATTTGATGATTCCTGAGAGGTTAGTCATGATAGGTTTTTACTAGAGATTTTGTTTTTTAAACTGATTTAGCTCAGAAATAATTGCCTGAGACATTTCTTTTGGCTTAGTTCCCAATTTTTTTGCAGCTTTGTTGAAAGTATTTACTCGATCTAGCCAATTGATCTTTTTATCCAAAACTACTTCCATTTTTACAGCAAAAGTGACAGTAGCTATATCACCCATACAAATTAAACAGTGATTCCAATCTTTTTTTAATGCAGGGAAATATATTTCAATTAATGAAGCTATTTCATGTCCATTTTTCTCAAATTCTGATTTATTAAAGGTGTCATTGTTATCAATGAAGACTTTATTTTGCGTAGATGTTCGATGGGTACTCTCAAAAAATAACCTAAATTTTTCAAAATTATTTTCTAAAATTAAAAGCTTTGAAATTATTCTTTCAGAAACTTGTTGAAGTTTAAAATATTCTTCCTTTGCTAAGGCGTGACGTCTATTTCTCCAAGCAATGTATACATTGACAACAATAGCAATCATTGATATTGCGAGCACAAAATACTCGGACTTCAAGATAATGTTTTTCGGTATTTCCATTTTATAACGCTAATAAGCATAAATCTCCCTCTCCAGTCCCTCCACCGCCTTAAAATACTCCTCCCTCCCCCCAAATGCCTCAATAATCTCAACAGGAGAACCCAAAGAAGAAAACGGTCGCACCGCAAGAATATTAATATCCTCAATATGCTCGATGCCTTCATCCGCATATTTATCCAGCAATCCCTCGAGAACTTTTCGAGCCTTTTCGCCATACTTATCAAAATAATTCTTTTTCCTGACACTATTGGCTCTTTCCGCTCGAGTTATCAACTTCTTTTTCCCGAAAGCCACATGCAAAATCAGATCAAACGGATCGAGTTCTTGTTTGATATCCGCTTGAAGTTCAGAAAACATAACTCCCTGTTTGGATAATTCTTCCAGAATATAATATTTTTTCTTGTGTGTATCCCATGTCTGAATGAAATCATCTAGTGATGCATATTGCTGTAAGATCTTCCGTTTAGTGTAATCCTTGAGGGATTCAGTGATTAATTTTCCATCCGCTCCAAGGTATTGCGTTTGTTTGTACGCCATTTCTACAGGAACACCATCAATATAAATCTTTTCTCGCCTTCCCTCCGCTATCTCACCACCTTCTATTATTTTTGGCTTATCTTCTTGGTGTTCATCAACTTCCTGAAAAGACGGCTCTATTTCGGGTTCGTCTTGCGGAAGTTCTTCCCCTTGTTTGATCTCCTTTACCTGTACAGGATCTCCATCAAAGTCAGGATCGGCAAATAACTCCGTTACTCTGCGAAAATCAAGGATCGTAAAATGGGTCTTCCCAAAATCCTCTTTAATTCGCGTACCACGCCCAATAATTTGTTTGAATTCGGCCATGGAGTTGATATTTGAATCCAACACAATTACTTTACAGGTTTGTGTATCCACTCCCGTGTTCATCAATTTGCTGGTTGTTACAAGCACTGGATAAAGGCTTTCAGGATCAATAAAATTATCAAGTTCCGCTTTGCCTTCTTCGTTATCTCCCGTAATTCGCATGACATACTTGCGATTTTCTTTGACCAGATCAGCATTCTCATTCACAAGTGCTTGTCGCATACGTTCGGCATGATCTATGTCTACACAAAAAACAATCGTTTTGTCGTGTCGATCGGTTGATTTTAAAAATCGAGTAATTTCTTTGGCTACAGTTTTGGTTCGCTCGGTTAAAACAATATCTTTATCAAAATTTTTCGTAGTATAGATCTTATCCTCAACTTCACGACCTTCTCTATCACGATCCAAAATACTCGGACGATATCCACCGATATCTTTGTCGAGCATGATCTGAACTACTTTGTATGGAGCCAGAAACCCATCATCTATTCCCTGTTTAAGCGAGTATGTGTAAATTGGCTCACCGAAATATTCCATATTGGAAACCTCCTTTGTTTCCTTAGGAGTAGCCGTAAGCCCCACGTGAACCGATGAAGAAAAATAATCCAATACTTCACGCCACGCAGAGTCCGAAGCAGCACTTCCTCGATGGCACTCATCAATCACCACTAAATCGAAGAAATCCCGAGAAAACTGTTTGTAAGCATTCTTTTCTTCTTCATTCCCCGTCAAGCCTTGATAAAGTGCCAAGTAAATCTCGTAGGATTTATCTATCTGCCTCTTCTGAATCTTGGTCATCTTATCTCCAAAATGCTTGAAGTCGTTAGTCATAGTTTGATCAACCAAGATGTTTCGATCTGCTAAAAACAAGATCCGTTTTGAAGTCCCTGATTTCCAAAGCCTCCAAATAATCTGCCCTGCTGTAAAAGTTTTCCCCGTGCCTGTTGCCATTACGAGTAAAATTCGATCCTGCCCATTAGAAACGGCTTTTATCGTCCTATTTATCGCGATTTGTTGATAATAACGCGGGGTTTTGCCTGAGCCATCGGAGTAGTACGGTGTTTCAATAATCTTTTGTTTGGATTCATCTAGATTATTGGCTTTTTTGTATCGTTCATAGAGCTCTTTAGGAGATGGCAAAGCATCCATTGAAAGTGCTTGCTCTTTGCCCGTAAAAAAATCATGTTCCAAAAATCCATCCCCGTTTGAGCTGTAAGCAAACGGAATATCCAAAGTTTCTGCATAATCTTGGGCTTGTTGCATTCCGCCTCCGACAGCATGATTGTTGTCTTTGGCTTCAATGACTGCAATGGGGAAATTATTTTTATAATACAAGACATAATCAGCTTTTTTGGCCTTTCCTCGTTTTACCATTTTCCCACGCACTTCAATCCTTCCTGCTGTGAAATAAACTTCTTCTCGAAGTTGAGTCATTTTATCCCACCCTGCTTTTTCAATAGCGGGAGTGATATATTTTGTCCGAATATCTTGTTCTGTTAGTTGTTTTTTGGCATCAGTCATATGGTTTATAGTGAGTTAATTTTACCAATTTCTCGCACCAGTGGTGCGAGTTTTTTGTTATTTTACCTTTGTTGGAGACTCTGAAGTACTTACTTGAGTTAATTCATCAATACTCACCCCCAACGACTCCGCAATCTTCTGAACCGTATCAATTTTCGGATTGTCTGTATCTCCCCCCTCAATTTTCACAATCGTATGAAAAGCCACATCGGCCAACTTTGAAAGTTTGTCTTGAGAAAGCCCCTTTTCTTTACGGATTCTTCGGATATTCACTGCTACGGGAGAAAGGTTCTTTTTTGTTTTCATGAGTTTTTAGTATTACGAAGAGTCATAGTAATACTTTATAAATTCACAGATAAAAATCAATTCCTCAGGTGGAGAATCCAATATTCGCAAAATATTGGCCTAAATCCGCTCTTCCCAATATTTCTGTATCTCCCGATCAGAAGCATCTGCTGCCTTCAAAAATTTCCGTCCAATCTTCCTCAAAGATTTAGGATCAAAAACCAAGTGTACAGCAACCAAACCACTCGCCTCCTCCAATAACTCTAGGAAAATTAAAGGATTGTGAGGCGTTTCCAATTCGGCCTTCATTCCAATACTAAATCCTCCAGCACTGAAGTCGGCCACTTTTACCATAGAGGACTGCTTATTGTTATTGGATGGAGTATTCTGCATTTCGAGAACACTGTACTTATTAATACTGTTGAAGTCAACACTTAACACTAAAATGTTAAGTCATGAATATCCAAGATTTAAAACTTATGGGAGCAGGGGATGTATGCCATTTTTTGGGCATTTCTCGCGGTCGTTTGTCATTTCTCATCAAGCACTACGAGATTCCCTACAACGAGATTTCTTCAGGAAAGGTATTTTTGAAAAACGATATTGAGGACTTCATGAATTCCCCTAAACGATTAGAGGGGCTGAAGCATTCTCGAAAAAAAGCGTGAATCTGGATCGATTCTTGGGTAAATTCACTATTTTTTCACCCCATCACCCATTCATCCGTATTTTTTGCCATCCTTTCTTCCAATCTTAGATTTGAGCAAAATGCCCCCTTATCAAAGGCAAAGTACCTGCAAATGCACTCCAATCTTTGGAAGGACTTTTATGTCTTGTTATAAAAAGAAGTCCAGCTGTGTAGATATGCAAAAGAATATTTTTAACGCATTTTTATTACATGACCAAAAATCATGTTAACAAAAATAATCGCAAAGGAATTTTTACGGCATTAAATTCTTCGGAATATTCTAAATTATTATTGGAAATAATAAGACTGTAATCAGCTTTTACTTTTTTTGCAGTGTTAATAATTTGTCGAAACCCTTTTTTCCCTGCGCCAACTTCAATAATTATTCTTCTCATACCCATTCCTAAAATAAAGTCAGCACCACCTTGTGCGCTATCGTATGTAAGTGATTGACCAGGGTTTTTATAAAGAATTCGATGAAGGTACATCGAAACAATATCTTCCCATAATTTTCCTTTAGAATTCTCTGGAGAAATGATATTTCCGATCATTTTGTAATACATCGCACGAAATGCAGGGGAAGAAAAAAGATATTTTGAAGGCTTGTTACTTGCTTGATTTAAATGTGATCCATGAGGATAAATACGGTGTAATACCTCCGTCTGTTCCAGTAGATTAAATATTTCAGAAACAGTCGAGCGGTCTTTTATGCCAAATCTTTCTGCAATTTTGGAAAAACTAAAAGCATCCATATCAGCTACCGCATATAAGATTCCTGGTATTTTTGAAATAGTATCTGAAGTAAAGCGTCCAATACTGGCAATATCTCCACTAATAACACGATCCAGTGTTTTATGAATTTGATCGTAAACAATGGCTTCGTTATCGGAAGCTATCATGAATGGCAACGAGCCGTAATTAAGGTATTTTTCAAATTCAAGACGAGTAAGTCCCAAATAATACTCATTCGCTTTTTTCTCTAGAACCTGCAAGTGGTCAAATACTTCTTTAGCATTTTTAGCTGAAAAAATGGTCTCTCTGATTTCTTTTCCCAAGCCCTTGATCTCATATTTTTGACGCTTAATTTTGAGATATTCCGTAAAATTTAAAGGGAAGAGTTTCTCAAACACCGCTCGACGAGTAATATCGGGGTTCGTATTCATTAAAAGTGCGGCTGAACCTGTGGCAAAAATAAATACTTTATTTGAACGATCAAAAATACTTTTTAGGGTAATAGCCCATTTCTTGTCATATTGCACCTCATCGAGAAAAAGGAGGAGTGGTTTATCCAAGTTTTCTAATGATTTACCAATCAACTCTTCATAAATGGTAATAATTTCATCTAGTGGTACATTTAAAATTTGACTTGTCTGATCCAAAGAAAGAAATAAGCGGTATACATCTTTTCCTTTACAGTCACTAAAAATTTGAGAAAGAATAGTTGTTTTCCCTGCTCCTCGAAGTCCCGTGAGCGTTACCCAACGATTACTTGTATTTCCATCAAGGAACCTGTCCAAATGAGCTTTCATTTTCACAAAAATGCTTCTTTGAGGACGTCTTTTCTCTTGTTCATCAAATACATATGCTTTCGCACGGAAATCTGCTTGAGCAATTTGCTCATTCAAGAAATTAATGATTTTTTCCTTATTTATAGCCATAATTGAGGTTGTAAGTATCTATTGCCATCTACAGCATACAGTAAACAGGTATTTGTTGTCAACTCCACCTTGCAATAAATCATTTTAAAATCACATCACCCACTCATCCGTCTTTTTTGCCATCCTTTCCTCCAATCTTAAATCCGAACAAAATGCCCCTTTATCGAAGGCAAAGTATCTGCAAATGCACTCCAATCTTTGGAGCCATTTGTTAGATTTGGGGTTTGTTACCCCCTTTAAACCGCATGGAGAAGC
>CAYVJW010000040.1:0-12298 GCA_964451885.1 uncultured Candidatus Peribacteria bacterium
TTTTGACCGATAAAAACTTTACTTCTCATGAAAATTTAAACCGGACACTCATGATTTTGACTTTAAGTCCGATTTTCGCCTACTTGATAAGCTTTGTTATGGTTTTGACTCATGAGTTTTTGGAAATATCAGTTGTTTATCCTTGACATTTGCTGTAAATAATTAAACAACTCACAACAGATTCTTCAGTCTGCCATGCAAGGGACAACCCCTCGCATAATCGCTCTTTGATATAACGGGATCTTGACCGGAAAGGAGAAAAACAAAAACAATGGACATGTCATGGAAATGGAAATTTGGAAGCAGTGCTGTAGGTACCGTGATCCTCCTCCTTCTTGTATGGAACTTCGCTACCATCATCAACGAAATCCTGCAGTGGGGAGCGATCGCATTTATTGCTTGGTTGAACTGGGACTGGAGCATAATCAAGGTCCGGTTTCACCAATCCACCATGGGGTGGTTTACCTCCTCATAAACGAATGGAAAGGAGCAAAACACATGCACCGTATCATCCAATTTAGCATCATCCCCATCCTGGCCATATTTCTGATCGCAGGAGGAGACCGGGCCATCACGCCGGACTCCTTCTCAGAAGGAGAAAGCGTGGCAGAAGCAGCAGTGCCTTCTGGTGGGGATTGGCCGGAACCACATGGTATTCCGAGTGGATGGCCAGAAAACGGGCAGAAGCTGCAATGCATCGTGACGGCTCGCCTCAATCGCATTGAAGCACAGAACCGTCAAAATGCAGCCTCCGGCGTTGCCCGCCGCGATGTGGCCGAAGTCCTGGAAGAGGAAGGCGTACCGGCTGAGGCCGCCTTTGACGAAGAAGTCCTCACCGGTGAAGTCTCCCTCGTCGAAATCGAAATCGGCACGGGACAGAAAAAAGGCGTGTACTATGCCGCCTGCGCCGGCAACAACAACGTCAGCGGCTTTGCCAACCTTGCCGAAGGAGTACTGGACACCACCTGCACCCCCACTGGAGGCAGCAACTACAACCTTCAGCGTTTGAACAAAGGAACGCTCGGAGCCGGAATGGCTCAGTCTGATGCCATGGACCAGTTCCTGAGGAAAAACAAACAGGCCGACTTCGACTTTTGGCAAAAACCCATGTATCAGGAACCACTCTTCCTGATCGTGAACAAAGACGGAGACATCGACAATGTGACGGATCTGGATGAAGACGACCATCTCCTGATCCTCGGTCCGAAACAATCCGGGCCCCACCAATCCTGGTTGAACATGACACACCACGTAAAAGAAGGATCGAAAGGGCTCTTTGGCGGAAGAGATCCTTATTCCGGGATCAAAACCGATAACATGCCCTACCGCTCCGGAGCACGCGCAGTAGCCGCTGAAATGGCGGATACCCAGGAGCTATAATTTTCCATCCCTCTTTCCATTCCCCCCCGGAACACCGGGGAGAAATACCCTTCTCTCTTCAGAAAAGAGCTATCAAGATCCCGAAAACTCAAGAAGCACCTCGTGATGTCGAGGCTCGAATATATCCGATCCTCCGCACCCCGCAATACCTCCCTCGCGCCGTCTATGGCGTGGGGGAGTTTTCAAAGGCAGAATAAAAACAATTTATGAAATTTAAATGAAATAGCCCCATTCCAAAAAACCAAAACCTCATGAAGATTTAAACCTCCAAAAAATTTAAATCTTCAAAAAAATGAGAAAAAACTCAACCCTAGAAAAAACCGGAAGCCGACGTTATCACCTCGCCATCGACATCTGCAAAGCAAACTGCCCCCGCGAAACCCTCGACAACAAACCATTCCTCGAACAACTCTTACAACAAATCGTTGAAAGCATAGATATGCAAATAATCGGCGGACCCTACTCCCTCGACGGCGTCCCAGAAAACCCCGGCTCAACCAGCATCGCCATCATGGACACTTCAAATTCAGGAATCCATACTTTTACCGATGAAAACGACCCCAGAGATGAAATCTGTGTAGATGTGTTTTCCTGTAAACCGTTCGACACAAACACCGTCACAAAAAAAGTCCTGAATGCTTTCCAAACCACCGCGAAAAATGTCCGAAGAACTATCAATTTTCCGGATCAAATAACATATGAAGAAGGAGGCAAAACCATAGGAACCCTAAAAAAAAAATCACACGAAAATAGTGAAAACAATGATAGAGAATCAAAAAGACAATTTTTTAAAAAGTGGAGAGAAGCCGAAAAACACGCCGGAAAAACTATAATAGAAGTGTTATTGGAAATAATGGAGCAAAAAACAATATCAAACAGCACCTCTCTCAATGCAGAAACAGCCGCAACAGAGCTGCTCACACAAATCACTTTCCACTCCACCATCCCCCACTCTCTGAAACAAACACTTCACACCCTCCTCGACCTATATCCAAACACTGAGAAAAGCCCCATTAATGTCCTTAAATGTGCTATAAAAGAAGCACTCCGTGAGTATTATAAAGACTGGGAATCAACACAAAAAAAAGAAACCGCCGAGTCTGTTTGGGATTCTTCTGATGAAAAATCCTCCCGGAAATTATCCGACAAAGAAATTAGAGAAACACTCAGACCTGAAATGGAGATTAAAATTATGTCCACCGAAGACTTGAAAAATCGCGGACTTTTATCCACCATGCAAGAGGTACATTTTAAAGAAGCTAAAATACCTCTTGTTTTTGAAGGAATAAGCGAATGGATTGTCGCCTTTGATAAAAAGAACGAAAAGCTATTGGGGTTCCTCTCCCTGAATGAAGTAGACGAAAAAAGTTACGCTTTTCTCCTAGAAGATTATCCCACCGAAAAATCCGAATGCGAAACTGCCCTTCGAGAAAACCTGAATCTGGAATTATCCACCCTGATAGAAGCCACCAACTTCGCCGTAGTAAACAAAATATTTAAAGAAGAAATAATAGCCCGCCTCTACCACAAAATGGCCACTGAAGCCCATTCGGTTTACGGAATAGATGAAATCCTGGTTGTCGTCCAACACATAGTAAAAAGAATATTTAATTACTTTCAAATAAAACAAAGACACATTGCCGATCCTAAAGCGAAAATAAATGTAGAAAAGACACTAGAAAGAATGAGCCGACAAGCCAGTAATTATTACGATCCGGAAACCGAAAGGCCGTACCTGGAATACGGCAATCCCCGAGGAATAACTATTTCTATGCAATCAATACTAGACTCTCCCAGAATAAAAAGCTACTGTAATTAGGTATACTTCAACTGAATTATAAAATGACAACAATAGGAGGTTTACTACTTTTAGAAATGGCTCTTATCGTTGGAGCTTCATTTTTTCTTTTTTATAAAAAAAACTCCTTATTCAAGAAAGAATATTTATTCTTACAATTCTACTTAATCGGTCTTTTTTTATGGATTGGAAGCATTGTTTTTCAAGGCTTTATAGAAACAGAAGTCGCTCATAAACCAGGAAGTATTGAATTTTTTTCGCTTCAAATAGGACTCTCATCCGCTATACTTTTTTTCTTCAGTGAATTTTTATTCAGCAGGACTTACAAAAATAAAAAACATCACTTTCCCTTACTAGAAAAAATATTTCTATTATTTTTTACTTCTTTGATGTTTATCATTTTCTTTTTCCCTGAAATGATCGCTACTCACCTTACAATGCTTTCCAATAAACAAAATGGAATTACAGGAATCGGCCCTTATGAACCGGCCTACACAATTTTCATACTAAGCTGTATTTTGGGGTCTATAATCAATTTTTTTAAAAGAATGCGAACCGCTCAAAATTTGATCCTTAAAACACAGTTTCGTTACATGTTACTAGCCTGCTTAATTTTTAATTTATGCGCTATTGTTTCCGGTTGGATTCTTCCAATATATTTCGATTATATCTTTTTAGATATACTAGCCCCCATATTTTTCTTTTCCATAATCCTTTCTTTTGTTTACATTTCCGTAACTCTCCGTTTCTGCGATTTCCACCTATCCGCCCAAAAATATGCTACTTATTTCACAAACGGATTATTATATTTCTTACCTCTTGTTGGCATTTTAAATCTTTTCGAAAACCAATTAATTTCTTTCCCCGTCTTAACTGTAGACACTATCGGACTTTTTTTAATTACTTTGTTTTTCTGGAAAAAAACCATAATAATTTTTGACAAATTTTGGAACTTCATCTTTTATGCAAAAGAAACAAATCCTCTCGAAGAAATTCGGAAATGCACATTCGGATTTAATAAATCTATCAAAGATGGTATTGTTCAGCTCTCTCAAGCACTCAACATACATAATGCCCAATTAATACTGGCTACAGAAAATAACCTCCCCATAGAAAATTCCTCAAAAAAAGAGGTTTTTTCCATGTTCATTGATTTTTTCAAATCCCACCCTACAGAAGAATTAATTCAAGAAGAAATCGAATACGAACTCTTAAATTTCAAATATAAAAAACATGTTCATGAAAAAAAATCGATCAAATCTGAAATGAAAAAATATCTTATTGCTGCAGCTCTTCCTATAGTAAACAATCAAAAAAAACTCTTGGGAATTCTACTATTAGAACAAAAAATAGACCATAAACTTTTTTCTGTTCAAGAAATAGAAGAAACAAAAATATTATTAAAAAATGCAACCATTTATATCGCTCGAGAAAAAAATCATAATAAAATAAAAAAACTCCTCAAAAATCCAAAAACCGTTAAAAAAGAATTCTTAAACGGTTTAATGCACGAAATTCGAAATCCCCTCACAATAGCCGGCAATGTAAAAGAAATGATCTCATGGAATCATTTAAAACCAGAAGATCAAAAATTTATAGAACAATCTCAAAACAGCCTCAACTCCCTTGGAAAAAAACTAGACAGAATTTCGGAAGCCTTTCAGTGGCAAAACAAATCTATCTCCCTTCAAAAAAGCAGTATTTCTCTGAAAGCTCTTTTTACTTTCATCCTAGAAGATCTAAGTAAAGAAAATCCACTTATATTTGAACAGATTTTATTTCAGATTGAAAAATCTAAAAAATTAGAAAAAAAAGTTTATAATATCGATCTTTACAATCTAAAAAAAGCCTTTATAGAAATCATCAAAAACGGGCTCTTTTTTAACAAGCAAAAAGCAAAAGATAAAAAAGTCTTCGTCAATATCCACGAAGAAAACAATAACCTAATTATTGATTTTAAAGATAATGGAGTAGGAATAGACGAAAAACACTGGGAATCTATTTTTGATCTCTTATTTGTTCTTTCCTCCAGCCGTCATAAATCTGAATGCGGATTAGGCGTAGGACTGACTATCGCCAAAGGTATTATGGAATCCCACGGTGGTACACTAAAAATAGTAAAAAGCAAAATCGGAGAAGGGACAACCTTCCGCTTAACTTTGGCTCTTTCAGAAACAGAAGAACATAACAATGAGTATAACACCTCACGAAAAACAAACTTGAATTAGGACGGATTAAAAACTCTAAAATCCAGCTTTGCTATCTGCCGCCAAACCTCCTGAAGTCTTTCATGATCAACATCACAAAACCGACTTGCCCAATCTTTTTGGAGCAATTCCCAAGAAGGAGCATCTGCAAGCCCATGTTTTTTAAGCATCGTAGTATCTTTTGGGAGCAATTGAGGAGTTTTCTCAAAAACATCAGGATATCGCTTAATTGCTTGTGGATCTACAATAAGTCTCTCATAAGCCTCCGAACCAGGAAAAGGAGTACAAATCGTAAACTGCGCATCCAAAACATTATCAAGTTTCGAAACTTTTTCTACCTGCCTCACTGTATCCGCTATACTTCCTTCGTTTTCTCCCCTCATTCCAAAAACATAAGAAGGCATAGCCGTAATTCCATTATCCCTTAATAGCTTAATCCGCTCATAAACTTTATCGGGATTATGTCCTTTCTTAGCCATCTTCAAAATCCTTTTGTTCGCTGACTCAATTCCAAAAAATATTTCCCACGTTTTCAAAGCAGCCAGTTTTTCAACCATTTGCGGAGTTATATGCGCAATTCGCGAATACATAAAACCAAGTTGAACATCAACCTGCTGCTGTAACATCAAATCATGAAATTGATAAAATTTTTCATGATCTCCCAAGTGATCATCTTCGGGGAACAAAACAGCATCTACACCGTATTCTGATTTAAGTTTCGCAATCCTCCTAACAACATCCTCTGTTTCATCATATCGAGTTATTGGATCTCCATGAAAACAAAATTCACACCCTCCATGCGTCTTACATCGCCATTCACACCCTCTTGCCGTCAATACCCCAACCGGCCTGTTAAACGGCCCTTTGTTCGATGCTTGTCGAACATAATTCTCAAAATAAGGCTCCAAGCTTCCAAGCCGTGAATAATCAAATTCTGCAAAAGTAGCACCAGGCCCATCAAATCTGACTCGATTCAAAACAATATCTCTTTCTTTTGCTTCATAGCTAACCTCAGAGGAAAAACAATCCTTTCCTACAATTAAATCCTGTAATGCTTCCTCCGAATTTGAACTAACTACAGATTCCACCATCCCTCTCGTAAGAATCTGTCCCGCTCGAGCTCTAAACACAAGATTCGGAATAAAAGTAGGATCTTTACCATTTACTAAATCTAACAACAACTGTTCTCCATCCTGCCTCGCTACGTAGTCAACATCCTTCTGGTTTCGCAATATATTAGCCGCCAAAGTCGTTGCATAACTCCCCCCAAAAACAACCTCAGCCCCAAATGACTTCACAAGCCTTGCCTGATCTAAAGCAATATCATAAGTTTCTGCATTGGTATTAAAACCGACAAGCATCGGCCTAAATTCCATTAAAGCTCTATTGACCTGTTCTCTTGAGAGAACTGCCTGATCAAAAATTTTTATGTCGCCCTCAAAACCTTTTGCACGTAAAAAAGCCTCAAGCGCCAACAGATCAAGAGGTTGCCAATACTTCTCCATATATTCAACATCTCCCTGATCCAAATAGGGCTTCACCAACGCAACTCTTTCATGCTTTACCATTTTTTTTAATATTAAGAAATAATAAACACATTTGACTGACAAATTTGAAAAACAAATCAAAAAAAATCATTCCGTTATGATGTTCGAAGGATTAAACACATTAGAATAATCCATAGTCCCCGTTTCTCGAAGAGCACACTGCAATCTCTCAAAACTCACCTCACAAAACCGAGATACCCAATCCCTTTGTAATTCTTCTATAAGAGGATTATCAGATAAGCCGTATTTTCTAACCATCTCCGGATCCCGGGGAAGCAAACCCGGCGTTTTTTCAAAAACTTCCGGATATTTTTTTATTGCCGCAGGAGCAGTAGTCAGTCTTTCATAAGCCGTACATCCTGGAAATGGCATATGAATGGTAAATTGTGCCCTTCTGGTATTGCTTAGTTTCGAAAGTTCTTCTGCTTGGCTTAACGTATCCCCCAAACTTGCCTCATCCTCCGTCCTCATTCCTAAGACATAACCTGGAATCGCATAAATTTGTTTTGATTGAAGCAACTTAAATCTTTCAACTACCCTTCTCGGATTATTTCCCTTATTAGCCGCCCGAAGTACTCTAATATTGGCTGACTCAAGCCCAAAAAACATTTCCCATACCTTCGTACGAGCCAACATCTCCACCATTTCCGGCGTTATATGACCTATTCGAGAAAACAAAGATCCCAACCAAATATCCATCCCATCTTGCAACAACAAATCATGAAACTTGCGAAATTTTTCTCTACTGTTTAACCCTAATTTCTTATCTCCACTCAAAAAATCATCTTCCGGAAAAAGAATAGCGTCTACCTTATGATCTTGCTGAAGATTCCGCATTCTTCTCACAATATCCTCTGGTTTATCACGCCGAATTTTTGAATCCCCATGAAAACAAAATTCACAACCCCCTCCTGTATTACATCGCCATTCACACCCACGAGAAGTTAACAATGAAGTAGGTCGTCGAAACGGTACTTCTTCTTCTGCCTGCAAATAATTCTCAAAATAAGGCTCTAATCCTCCTCCAATAGAATAATCCACTTCCGCAAAAGTAGCTTCCGGCCCACCAAATTCCACTCTGTTTAAAACGATGTCTCCCTTGTCGGCAGTATATAAAACATTATCTTTCGGAAAACGATTCCTTCTCTCCATCAAATCCTCAAAAGCTTTATCCTTCTCCGAACTAACAACAGATTCTACCATTGCACTAGTAAGCACCTGTCCTGCCTGAGCCCGAAACACTAAATTTGGAACTAATGTTGGATCTTTCCCATCAACCAAATCCAATAATGCTTGTTCTCCATCATTTTTCACCACATAATCCACCAAATCCGGTTGGTTTCGCAAAATATTTGCCGCAAGAGTCGAAGCAAAACTCCCTCCCAAAATTACTTTCGCGTTATTTGACTTTGCAATTTTTGCTTGTTCAAGAGCAAGGTCATAAGTTTCCATATTTGGAGAAAACCCTACAAAAGTTGGTTTAAAATTTTGGATAATTCTTTGAATTTGTTCCCCAGTATGGATTGCTTGATCCGCAATTTTTATTTCTCCAGAGAACCCTTTTTCTTTTAAGTAAGAACCTAATACATAAGACTCCAATGGAGGCCAATAATCTTCTTCATAAGCCACATCTTCAGATATTAAGTAAGGCCTTACAAGAAGAACTTTTTCCTGTTTGTTCATCTTCATTAATGATTAAGAAATAATAAAAAATCCATCCATCAGTACGAAACAAGCGTATTCCCAGCAATAACCCCAAAATTCTGCTTCAAATCTTCCATAAACCGCAACAATCGATCATAACGCACCTCACAATGCCTATTTACCCAATCCGCTTGCATTTTTTCCAAGTCAAACACATCCTTGGAGTGATATTCCTGAAACATCTCCTGATCCTGAACAAACATTCGATAAGCTCGAGAACCTCGAAAAGTAGCGAGCACCGCCGCCAATACCGGACCATTATCGAACTTCGCAATCTTCTCAATATGCCGAAAAGTATTAGCCAAGCTTTGCTCCGTTTCTCCTGGAAGACCAAGCACAAAAGAAGAAATAGTCTGAATTTCTCTTTCCTTTAATAACTCAAGCGCTCTCAACTGTTGCTCAGGATGACTACCTTTGGTCGAATTTTTAAGCATTCTTTTATCTCCCGATTCCAATCCAAAAAACAACCGATAAGTCCCCAAATCTTTGAGCATATCGGCCACTTCAGCATCTATATAATTTGTTCGAGCATAAGCAAAATTAATTCCCACTTTTCTTTTGAGATCCTCCGGCATCCGCCGATACCACTCAGAAAACCACCATGGATTACCATTTTTATCATGCTTACCTCCCAAAAAATCATCAGAAGTTATCTGTAACGCATCCACACCAAGTTGTTCATTTAAATTTCGGATATTATTTATCGTAAGATCTACATCATCCACCCGTGTAGCATCTCCAAGACAGCAAAAAACACATCCACCATCCGACATATCTCTCCAATGGCACCCTTTTATAGGCATATACGTTACTGGTTTTTTAAAACGACCTGGATCAGCCGAATTTACATAATTTTCCCAATAAGCCAGCAAATTAACGACCGTATAATCCGGCTCGGTCAAAGTCGCTGATGGATTAAGTTTTTTTCGATTTATGACGATTTCCCCATCTTTAGCCACATATGAATCATTCCCCACAAAAAGATCCTGTCCTTTTGTCTCGTCGCTTAAAGCCCTTTCCTGATCAGCACTTACTACAGACTCTACCATTGCTCTCGTAAGTCTTTTTCGCCCTTGAGCACGATGCACAAGATTAGGAATGAGATAAAGGTCTACTCCATTGACTAAATTCAACAATGCTTCTTCCCCATCTCCCCGAACAACAAAATCCACCATCCATCTGTTACGCAAAGCATTTGCTGCCAACGGCGTAATATAATGACCTCCAAACACAACATCTGCTCCATGAAATTTAACTGTTTCCGCTAATCGAAGCGCTGACCTATGTGTCGCTATATTCGAAGAAAATCCTACTAAATCAGGCTTAAATTCTATTAACTTCTCTTCAATTGCCTGATTTGAATCAACCGCTGGATCTAAAATCTGAATATTACGACGATTATGTCCATTTTTTATCAAAAAATCAGCCAATAGTATCAATTCTAAAGGCTGCCAAACCTTATCGTCAACGCTAGCTTCTTCTATCCCGTCTAAAGGCGCTCTTAAAAGAGAAATTCTTTCATATCGCTTCTCCATTTCAGTTTTTCTTCATTAAAAATTAATGAAGAAAAACTAGCGCTTATCCTTTTGTTCACAATAAAAACAGACAGAAGTATTTCATATGAATTTCATAATTCAACTCCCCCCTTGATTCTCACAAAAAACTCCGCCCCCTTTCCCTCTTCCGACTCCACCCACATTCTCCCCTTATGCTGCTGTACTATCTTCTTCGCAATCCACAGCCCCAACCCAGTCCCGGACTTATAAGACTCCCCCCGAAAAAAAGAAGCAAATATTTTCTCCTGATTTGATTTTGGGATTCCACTTCCTTCATCCCGAACAAAAATCAACAAATTACTCCCCGCCTTACTTGCCTGTTTGTCATCTTGTCCGCTTGCCCGCTGTTCTTCAATCCCCAATTCTATCTTCTTTCCCTTCGAAACATACTTGAATGCATTTTCCAACAATATCTGAACCACCTCCGAAAATTCATCACAATCAATTTTCGCAAAAATTTTTCTATTCGCAGGGACATTAAATTTGAACTTATGTGATTTTTTTTCCTTTACAAAATGATCAAAAATATTCCGAAGAAAAGGAATCATTTCTGTCATTTCTAACTCCAACTTTCCATTCCCAAACTCCGTCTGCGCAAAACGCAGAAGTTTTTGCACCTGCCCCATTAAGTTCAAAAGTTCTTCGTCTATGATTTGCTTGTGATGCTTAGTAGGGTTTTGAAAATAAAGCTCCACATATCCTCTCACCAAAGCTAAAGGATGCTGTATCTGATGCGCTACCTGAGCTAAAATAGCATTTTGAGAATCCATACACCTCTGTAACTCACAAATCAACACCTCCCTCTTGTCCACAGAAATTTCCTCCCCCAACCCCCGAATAAGTTTCTCAATAACTTTACAACTGTTTCTCATGAGATTAGAAGTTTTAAGCTTGAAGTTAGAAGTTAGAATTTTGAATTTTCTTTCAACATATACCCATACCCCCTCATCGTCTGAATCAATCTCTCTCCCTCAAACGGATAATCTATTTTTTTTCTCAATAAACGAATATGCGCCTCCACCGTATTAGAAACTACTTTTTCCCCTTCCTCTCCCCACACCAGATCAATCAACTCTTTACGAGTCACTATACAATCTTTTCTTTTTATAAGTTCCAAAAGAATTCCAAACTCTTTTCTGGAAAGATATATTTTTTTTCCTCTCCTAAGTACCTCCATATTCGAAAAATCCAAACACAAATCCCCGCATCGAAAAATATTGCTTCGTTTTCCACTTTTCCGCCGCATCAAATTTTTCACCCGAGCCATCATTTCCTCCAAAGAAAAACCCTTTACCAAATAATCATCCGCCCCCAGATCAAGCCCACGAATCTTATCCTCTACCATTCCGCGCGCTGAAACCACCAATATCGGCGTATTAATTCCCAAAGCCCGAATCCCGGAAATAAACTCAAAACCGCATTTCCCCGGCAACATAATATCCAACAATATCACATCATATTTTCTGGTCTTTGCTTTCTCAAAAGCCATATTCCCATCCAAAGCCGTATCCACAGTAAATTTCTCTCTTTCAAGAGTTCTCATAAGCATCTCCACAATAGCAGGATGATCATCCACAACAAGAGCCTTCATGTTTATCTTTAGAAAAATGCCAACGGATTTTAGACAATACATGATTTTGTTGCAATATAAAATTTTTAATTTTAATTTTTAATTTTCTTTAATCATATACCCATGTCCCCGAAGCGTCTGAATCAAATCTTCCCCTTCAAACGGATCATCAATCTTCTTTCTCAGCAAACGAATATGTACATCAATGGTATTGGAAAAAACTTCCCCGTCTCTTTCCCCCCACACCCACTCAATTAAATCACTTCTGGTAACTAATTGATTCTTCCTTTTCATTAACTCAAGAAGAATCCCGAACTCTTTCCGAGAAAGCAATATCTCCACTCCCTGCCGCTGAACTTTTACAGATGAAAGATCCAAAACCAGATCCACACATCGAAAAATATTACTCCGTTTCCCATCTTTACGCCGAAGCAAACTCTTTACCCGAGAAAGCATTTCCTCAAGAGGAAATCCTTTCACCGTAACTATCCAGTATCAAAAATAGGATCCCTTTGTTTTTTGGCGAAGAGAGCGGT
>CAYVJW010000041.1:0-12288 GCA_964451885.1 uncultured Candidatus Peribacteria bacterium
AACAGGCCTGGTTTTCTTGTGACTCATGACGTACTTATCGTTTTTCGGTTAATACTAGTGAAGGAAAAAACTAGACTAGAACTTGATAGATTTTAATAACAACTTTATGATGGCTCTCGTTTCCTTTGAGATCTTCTTAGAAGATCCTTGGAGGAGTAATAAAGAGAGTTCTTTTATATTTTTTTCGACGTTATCTTCAAAGAGAAGATGCCAATATCAACTTTAATTCGAGGTGAATAAAAATGGAAGTAACCTTGGAGCATGTGAAAGGGATCTGTATCCAAATTAATTTCAATGCATTCATTTTGGATTGCATTGCAAAACATGGCAGAGAATCTCTGACAATAACTCGAAAAGCGTGGGAGTACCTGCTGGACGAAAAAGGGATTTCTCCCTGTCCGTTTACAATCTCTGACATCGTCAATGACTGAAACGACGAACTCTCAACAACACCCCCGGAGGCCATGAGGTGTTCGGGGGAAAATCAACTATCGCCTCGGAATCCCTCCCGGTAACATCTTCGCCACTCCCACTCTCACAGAGTCGGCTGTTACTTCCAACCCTGCGCCTCTTGACTTTATAACATGCGGTACCGGGTTTTCAAGGGTTCCCGTCTCTGCGATAAAAATATTGGCTGTTCCTTTAAGACTGCCGAATTCGGAATCTTTCGGGCGGAATTTTAACCCGACGGTCATGTCAACATTGTTACCTTTAACCGTTAGTTCTGCTACATAGCGCAACACTTCATTGTTTTCCTGTGCGGCTTTAATTTGCTTCTCGAAACTTTCATTTTCTTCTTCAAGGGCATTTAAAAAATCATCACCGGATAATTTTCCGTATTTTTCATTAACGAGCGGTTCTACTTTGATATCACTAATATTTACATCAAATCCTGAATAACGCGCAAGGATAAGAAGTTTTCGTGCTACATCCAATCCATTGAGATCATCCCATGGATTGGGCTCGGTATATCCACCTTCTTTTGCCAAACGAACAATTTCGGAAAATGGCTTTTCTGCTTTTTCCAATTCAGCAAGGATGTACCCCAGGGTACCGGAAAAACATCCTTCGATTTTTCGTATCGTATCCCGGATTTCATAGCGTTCTTTTATAAAATTCAATGCTCCGGCTCCTCCCATAACGGTGGTATTTGTGTCATACCGGTGATGGAACTGAGTCAGGACATTAAAATCATCCATCCCGTAGAGAGAGATAGGATTTTTGTTTGCTGTCACCAGTCCGTTTCTTGTTTCGGTAATTACTTTTCTGTGAAATTCCAAAAGCGCTTCTTTTCCGGCTGTTACGTCTATGAAAATTATTTCCCCATCCATTCCGACTTTATTGGCTGTCTCTATGAGAGTTGAAAGATGATTAAATTCTGTTTTTTGCGCCATTATTTCCTTGGCGTTTTCCCGGGATTTATGAAGCGTTTTTAGTTCTTCTATATCAATTCCGACGGGGTTAAAATCAAAATGAGTCGTATTTGCTATGCCTACGATTTGACTGGGATTTCTATGCTGCTGGGACGTATCAAGTGTTATCACTCTTTTTATAAACTCTCTTCCGACGTTTCCGGAAGCGCCGAGGACAAATAATCTTTGAATCATTTTTGATAATGAGTAATCCCCCTTCTCTAAAACTACGGAGAACAGGTGAATAATGAATAATGAGTAATTAGAAGTCAAAAAATTATAAAAAACGAGAGTTGATGGCTATTGCCGGATCACAACTCTCGTTATTTCATTTCGGTTATTTTTCACCTCCTTTCTTTGTCGGTGAAATGGTTTTTTGGCTGTTGGAGGATTCAGGCAGAGAGAGCGACGGATTCTTTTTCTTTTATCCACGTGTCCCCCCTCTTTAGCAGGTTTTCAAATTCGACGGCCGAAACCGGCCAGCTGTAGAAGTACCCTTGGATTTCGTTGCATCTCTCTTTTCGAAGATACTCTACTTGGCACACTTCTTCCACCCCTTCGGCTATGACGTTGAGGGGGCGGCTAAACCTGTGCGACATTTGAATTGTGTTTTCCACAATCGCACAGGCATCCCTGTCTTCCGGCGTGCCTTTTATGTAGCTCCGGTCGATCTTTAGGGTATGGAGTGGAAAATCCTTGAGATGTCCCAGCCCGGCGGCGCCGGTGCCGAAGTCATCAAGAGACACTTTCAGCCCGAGTGCCTCCAGGGCGAAAAGGGTTTTGAGGACTTTTCCCCGCTCTCTTCCCGTCATCAAGGTTTCCGTCACCTCTATTTCCAAGTGCTCAGCCGGGAAGCCGATCTCTTCCAGTGCGTTTTGGATCATCTCTATTACCGCCGCATCCCTCAACTGCCGGGGAGAAAAGTTTACTCCCAACCGAAGAGGCGGATATCCCCCGTCCAGCCATTTCTTTCCTTGCTTGAGCGCTGCGGAGAATATCCATTCTCCGAGCGGAACGATCAAGCCTGTTTCTTCCGCAACAGGAATGAATACATCGGGGAAAATGGGGTCCAACTCCGAGTGTTTCCATCTCACCAGTACTTCCCCTCCTACCATTTTCCCGGTTTGGATGTTTATCTGGGGCTGGTATGTGAGGTGAAACTGTTCGTCGAAAGCTTTTTGCTCTACGACATTTTTTAAGACAGCCGCTACTTTCAGGGCTTTGATGACTTTTTCCTGCTCTTCACGATTGAAGAATCCGAATTTCCCCTGGCCTTCGTCCCTCACATGGGTCACAGCCGCTTCCGCGTTTTTCAGAAGGTCATCTGCTGAGTCTCCGTCCGTGGAAGATCTGGCAATCCCCACCGTCGCGGAAACAAAAAAGGATTCGTCCTTAACTTTCAACACCATTCCGAGGCTTTCGAGGGTCTTTGTTGCAACGATGGATGATCTTCCTTCATCCTTTATCGCCACTGCAAATCCGTTATCTACCAGCCGGGCGATAACATCATCCTCTCTCAGACATCTTCTGATCCGGTTTGCTATTTTGTTCTGCAGCAGATCAGAGGCGTGGCGTCCAAGCACGTTGGTTATCGCCTGGGGAAAATCATCTACCCGAATGAAGAGAATACTACAATTCGTCTTCTCTTTCAGCATCCCGGCGAGGATTTCTACAAGCCGTTTCCTGTTGAAAAGGCCCGTAATGCCATCGAAGTTGATGAGCCTATCAATCTGTTTGTTGGACATCCATCCGTAGATGTTCGCCGTAATAATCAACAGCGATATGCCAAACAGGATTCCATTCATGATGGTTTTTTCCATGGAGTGAAGCACATGCGATAATTCATCCATGGAAGATTGAAAACTATTTGCATAATTTCCCTCAGCTCTTAGAAAGTATGACAAAACGTTTTCTTTCTCTTCTTCGTTTTCAGAGGCCGCAAACTCCTTTGCATGTTTTTCTCTGTTCTTCCAGTTTTTGAGATGAGCTTCGAATTCCTTTTCCAGATCCCGGTATCCGAGTTCCTGAAGAAGTGGTAATACCTGGAATTCATGGAGTATCATTCTCTGGTCCTCTGCAACTTCCATGTTTGCTAATGCGGCTTCAATTCCATGTGTTCCCAGAATAGATACCACGAACTGGGATATTTCAGCATCCTTTTTCTTTATTCCCCATATTTCGGTAGCAGTCTCCTGATTATTATGGAGGGTATAAAACCCCCACCCTATCATCATTCCGATGATGACCATAAAACTAGAGAAAACCCCCATTCTCTTCTGGTTTTTCTCCATCTTGAAAGTACTCCACATGATACATCTCCTTGTTGTTGATTATTCTTTACCTTCGGGGAACTGTCCTTTAAAAGATTATTTGGGCAGTCCAGTCCAATCCAAACAGCCATAAAACAATTTGTTACAACTTTTATTACAACCGAAATGACAAAGAACGATTCACTGAAATTCTCTTTGAATGAAGATTCCAATGAATACCGAGTATGTTTAATTAAAATTTTAAATATTTGCAAGATTAAAAATTATGCAAAACAAGATTGAAAATTATGCAAAAGTAGTTGTACAAATACTATTTATCTTTACAATCTTTTTAATTTAATTACATATCAGCAAACAATGAAAATATTAAAATTTGGGGGCACTTCCATGGGATCAGTGGAATCCTTGAAGAATGTTGCCTCTATTATTGAAGCTAATTTTCGGAACCAAACCCCACAAGTAGTCGTTTGTTCGGCTATGGGAGGGGTGACGGATACGCTACTGGAGATAGAAACGCTAGCCGAAAAAGGAGAAGTTGAGGAAGCCTTGAATATTCTAGAAGAAGTTAAAGAAAAACATTTAAAAGTGGCTGCATATTTTGGCATAGAAAAAGATTTTCATGCGGAAACAGATACCTCCTGGGAAGATTTAAAAAGCTTTACACGAGGATTATGCATGATCCATGAAGTTTCTGACAGGTCATTGGCTTTTTTGCTGAGTTTTGGAGAAAAATTATCTACCCGTCTTCTGGCTGAAATATTGAAATCCCGCGGGATGCCGGCTCGCCAGTTTGATTCTACATTCATCAAAACGCAAGATGAAAATTATGCCGAGTCGGAAATCGATTGGAAAAAAACAAAGAAAAATGTGCAAGAGGTTCTTTCCCCTTACATAAAAGAGAGAGAAATTCCTGTTGTTACCGGGTTTTTTGGAACAAATACAAAAAATATTATCTCTCTTTTCGGACGGGGAGGCTCTGATTTTACGGGAGCTATATTAGCCGTTTGCCTAAACAATCCAACCTATGAAGTATGGACGGATGTGGACGGGTTTTTAAACGCTGATCCAAAAATTGTTAAGAATGCGCGAATCATTCCTGAGATTGGTTTTGAAGAAGCCTCTGAACTCTGTTTTTTCGGGGCAAAGATTCTACATCCAAATACCATACGCCCTGTAATTGAAGCCGGAGGGAACGTGTATATCCGTAATACTTTTAATCCTCAATTATCCGGAACTAAGATTTCCAAGTCTATCGCAAAATCTTGTCCTTCTGTTCAAGCTATTACTTCCAAAAAAGTTGTCCTCCTCTTATTTGACATTTTTGCTTCTCCGAAGAAAAAAAGACAGATTTTTGCAGAACTTTTTTCACTTGCCTATGAAAGAAATGCTTGTATTGACGCTATTGCTGCCAGTGAAGAAAGTATTTCTTTTTGTGTAGAAGAAAAATATTTAAAGAATGGAATATTTTTACGGGGGCTTAAAAAAATTGCTCCCTTGCGTATCACGCACGATCGGCAGATTATCTGCATTGTGGCGACTGTTGAGATCCGGGGGAAAGTAGGCGCAGGTTCTTCTTTTTTAGGAGCAATTTCCGATGCCGGAGTCAATATTGAGATGTATTCTCAGCCTTCTTCCGAAATTACACAGTTGGCGGTGGTCGAAGCCAAAGATGCCAAAAAGGCTATTTTGTCGGTACATGGGAAAATGATGGGGGAATGTCTGGTGTAAATCTTTTAGATCACATGAAAAAAAATTCCGTAGCCATTTGCGGCATCACCGGCGTAGTCGGACAGGAAATACTTCATTGTCTTGATGAGCTCGATGTTCCTGTGGGAAAGATTTCTTTATATGCTTCACGGCGCTCTGCCGGAAAGAAGATAAAAACTCCATTCGGAGAAAAAGTTATTGAAGAATTTTCTGTGGAAAAAGCGCAAGCACATGATTTTATTTTCTTGTGCGTGAGCGGCAATTTTTCGAAGCAGTATGCTCGTGCACTTACCGAGAAAGGAGGCATAGTGATCGATAATTCTTCGGCTTTTCGGTATGACGAAGATGTTCCCTTGGTGGTTCCGGAGATTAATCCTCATGCCATTAAAAATCATAAATTAATTGCTAATCCGAATTGTACAACGGCGATATTGGGAGTGGCGCTTTTTCCGATTTACAAAAGCTTTGGCTTAAAGCGAGTTATCGTTTCGACGTATCAGGCTACTTCCGGCGGGGGGGCGATGGCTATGAAAGAACTTGAGGAACAAACCAGGAGTTATTTACACGGAAAAGAAGTAACTCATGAAATGTTTCAACATCCGATTCCTTTTAATATTATTCCCCATATCGATGCTTTTCAGAAAAACGGATATACGAAAGAAGAAATGAAAGTGACCTGGGAAACCCGTAAAATTTTTGAAATTCCGGACTTGAAAATTTCCTGTACCGCTGTCCGAATTCCTACATTTCGAGCTCATGCGGAGTCGGTAACTGTGGAAACGGAAAAAAGAGTTGACATTATAGGCGTAAGAAGTATTATGCAATCTATTCCAGGAGTAAAGTTGGTTGATGACCCTGAAAACAATAAATATCCCATGCCTCTTACGGCAACAAAACAGTTTGACGTAGAAATTGGGAGAATAAGAAAAAATGAGGTTTTCGGAGGATACGGTCTGGATTTCTTTGTTTGCGGAGACCAACTGTTAAAGGGCGCGGCACTTAATGCGGTGCAGATAGTGCAGTTAGAAATAAACAGTAATTAATGAATATTCTCCTTGTTGGCTATGGAAATATGGGAAAAGAGATTGAAGCTCTGGCTAAGACGCGCGAGCATAAAATTGTTGAAATAGTGGATGCTGCTGATGATCTGGAAAAAGTAGATGTTTCGCAGGTTGACGTAGCTATTGAATTTTCTATCCCACAAGTGGCGGTTAAAAATATTACTATACTTGCTGAAAAAGAGGTAGATACGGTGGTTGGAACAACGGGTTGGTATGATCAGCTTCCAAAAGTAAGGAAAATCATACATAAATCAGGAACTAAATTTTTGTGGTCTGGGAATTTTTCGATCGGGGTGAATTTGTTTTTTCAGATTGTGGAGAATGCTGCCAAACTCATTAATAAATCTGAAGAGTACGATATCTGGGGAACAGAAATCCATCATAAAAACAAAGCCGACTCCCCTTCTGGCACGGCAAAAATACTGGAAGAAATCTTACTCAAAAATATCGACCGTAAAGAAAAAGTGGTCGAAGACAAGCTGAACAGAAAAATTGAAGATAACGCGATTCACTTTTCTTCCACCCGTGGTGGGATAGTGAACTTTGGACATACGATTGGATTTGATTCCGCTAGCGATTGTATCAAGATCGAACATACAGCGAGAAATCGGGGAGGATATGTGTTAGGAGCCGTAAAATGTGCTGAGTGGCTGGTGAAACAAAACCCAGGATTTTATGGGATGGAGGAGTTTATAATGAGTAATGATTAATGAAATTCCAAGGAACATTTACGGCTATCGTTACCCCTTTTCTGACTAATGGAGAAGTTGATTATTTGGCTTTTGAAAAACTGGTTGAAGATCAAGTTGAAGCCGATGTTGAAGGGATAGTAGTACTCGGTACTACGGGTGAAAGTCCGACTATTACTTGTCAGGAATATGGGGAAATTATTGGTTTTGTTGTGAAAAAGGTGGATAAACAGGCTTTGGTTATTGCCGGGAGTGGCAGTAATAGTACTCAGAAGACTATTCACCACAGTTTAAAAGCAAAAGAAGCCGGAGCGGATGCTTTGCTGGTGGTAAATCCGTACTATAATAAACCGACTCAAGAAGGGATCTATCAGCACTTTTTGGCTGTGGCGGATGCGGTCGATCTACCACAGATTGTATACAATATAAAAGGGCGGACCGGGGTAAATATCGAGACGGAAACGTTGGTTCGTTTGAGCGCACATAAGAATATCGTGGCCGTGAAGGAGGCAAGCGGCGATTTAGGACAAATGATGGATGTAATTCAGCAGACGCCGAATGATTTTTTTGTGCTTTCAGGGGATGATGTACTGACTTATCCTTTAATTACTTTAGGAGGCCATGGGGTTATTTCCGTACTTTCGAATTTGATGCCGAAAGAAGTAAAAGAACTGGTGGATTCAGCTTTGGATGGAGATTACGAAAAAGCAAGAAAGAAACACTATGCACTTTTGCCTTTGATAAAAAGTTGTTTTATTGAAACGAACCCAATCCCGATAAAAACAGCCTTGGCGTTGAAAGGAAAAATACAAGAGAATTTTCGTTTGCCGATGTGCAGGATGCAGGAGGAAAATAAGAAAAAACTGGAAAAGTTATTTTAAACACAATGGTTTTCGAAATTCTATTAATGGCTTTCGCTTTGGGGTTTCTTGATGGGGCCTTGCCGGGGCCGGTTACTACTACTATTTGTATTAACCTTCTGCTGGCAGGTTTAAAACCGGGAATCAAAACATTTTTATGGGCTTCGCTTTTTGAGGTGCTAATCGCAGTGGCGTTTGTTTTTGTTGTTTTGGGCTTAAATGTTCCGGATGCCTTTTTTTACCGAGTCGGTTTTTTGGGGGGAGGACTTTTGATTTATTTTTCTACAAAAGTTTTTCAGATTGTGAAAATTTCTATACTTAAGCACAAGAAAATATTTTTTACTCCTTTAAATGTCTTAGAGGTAAGTGTCTTTAGCCCTTGGCTTTATTTGGCTTGGGTTCTGATTTATTTCCCTCTTTTGCTCCGGGCAAAAGATATTTTTTCGGGAGGTGAATTTTATTTTTTCGGGATTCTGGAATTTGGCGTGATAGCCGGTTTTTTTACCACACTTTTGATCGTTGCTTTCGCCAGACAACTTTTGAAAAATGAAAAAGTAATCCATCGTGTTTTTCAATTTTTTGCTATTTTGCTTTTTATTTTTGGCATTAAGATGATTTGGGATTCGGCTAGTTTTTTTGGAATTATTTAATTTTTATCCCCTAAAATGAACGTTCCTCCCTTCACTAAAGAATTCATAGAAAAACTATCAAGGAAGTATCCTACTCCCTTCCACATTTATGATGAAAAATCCATCCGTGAAAATGTGCGAAAGCTTTTTGATGTGTTTTCCCGAGTGCAGGGTTTTAAGGAATATTTTGCCGTAAAAGCAAATCCTAACCCTTATATTTTGGAAATACTCGCACAAGAAGGGTGCGGAGCGGATTGCAGCTCTATGGCTGAGTTAATAATTGCAGAAGCAGTAGGAGTCAAGAGAGAAAATATTATGTTTTCTTCGAATGACACACCAGCGGAAGAATTTAAAAAAGCTAATGAATTGGGGGCTATTATTAATTTTGATGACATTTCTCATATCCCATTCTTTGAAGAAAAAGTCGGATCGCTTCCCGAAATTGCGTGCCTTCGATATAATCCCGGATCGCTGAAAAAAGGGAATATTATCATTGGAAATCCGGAAGAGGCAAAATACGGTTTTACCAGGCCGCAGCTTTTTGAAGGATATAAAATGTTAAAAAATAAGGGCGTAAAGCGTTTCGGGCTTCATGCGATGGTGGCGTCTAATGAGCTTGATCCGGCATATTTTGTGGAAACTTTTGAAATTCTAGCTGATGTTATGCTGGAGATATCTAAGGAAGTAGGAATTGCTTTTGAGTTTATAAATATCGGAGGGGGTATAGGGATTCCGTATAAACCGGATGATAAACCGGTAGATATAAATTTTGTGGCTAATGGGATAGAGCAAATTTACAATTTAAAGATCAAGAAATTTAATCCTACTTTAAAAATTGTCATGGAAGCTGGGCGTATGATAATAGGGCCTTATGATTGGCTTATTACGCAGGTAAGGCATAAAAAAAATACTTATAAGCAGTACATCGGAACAGATGCCTGCATGGCAAACCTT
The DNA here is from genome assembly GCA_964451885.1 of uncultured Candidatus Peribacteria bacterium. Lineage (GTDB taxonomy): Bacteria > Patescibacteriota > Gracilibacteria > UBA4473 > UBA4473 > CAYVJW01. Next base: position 9,583 of record CAYVJW010000041.1, read on the forward strand.
ATGCGCCCGGGTATGTATGGAGCTTATCATCATATTACGATACTCGGAAAAGAAAACGCCCCCCTCTCTCAGGTTTATGATGTAACGGGTTCTTTGTGCGAAAATAATGACAAATTTGCTATCAATAGAAAGCTTCCCGAAATTGAAATAGATGATTTATTAGCGATTCATGATGCAGGTGCTCACGGGCACGGCATGGGATTTAATTACAACGGGAAACTGCGTTCGGCAGAGCTTTTGTTGCAAGAGGATGGGAGTGTGCGAGAAATTCGGAGAGCGGAAACTTTGGAGGATTATTTTGTGACGCTTGATTATCCGGGATTAATAAATTAAAACTTCATTCAATTTATTAATCAATTCCATTAATTGTTTATCTGTAATTTCGCCAATTTTTTTAAGTAATCTGCTTTTAGAAATAACTCGAACCTGAAAAGTAAGTATCTCGGAATCATTTTTTAATTGATTCTGAGAAGATTTTTCTATCTGAACACAGGTATGGAAGTTTTTTACTTGGGAAGCTAAAGGACAAACAATACAAACATTAAGATTTTCATTTATAGTATTACCTGAGATAATTACCACTGGTCTGATTCCCCCTTGTTCGCTTCTCTCTACGGGCTCAAGACTAGCGAAGTAAATTTCTTTTTGCTTCATTTTCAAATTGTTCGATGATTTTCAAATAATCTCCCATACCTTCTTCTGCTATTTGAAGCATTTCCGGGTCTTGAGATGCTCGTATAAAATCCTCTTTCATTTTTTGCTTTTTTATTTTAATTTGATATTCTTTTATAGCTTCTTCAAGGATAGCACGCTTTGTTTTTTTTGTATTTTTTGAGTATCCCCTTAGCCAATCAAGAAGGTCTTGAGAAATGGTACTGGTGAAGACAGCAGCTTGTGACATTATTTAAAATTTATATTTATAAATTATAAATATTATATATAAATATATTTTATAAATCAAACATTTTCTAACTTTCAATCCTTATGAATATTCATCTCTCCAAACGCATCTCCGTCACCGCGCCTTATGCCTTTGCTGAAGTCGATAAAAAAGTGGCGGCCTTAAAAGCCAAAGGCGTAAAAGTCATAGATTTCGGAGTGGGCGATCCGAGCAGTCCTACACCGGATTTTATCAATGACGCTCTCTGTGTAGCAGCGAAGAACAGATCTACATACGGGTATCCGAATTATGCGGGAGATATGGATTTTCGCCAGGCTTGTGCGGATTATATGCAGCGGGAGTATAATGTGGATTTAGATTCGGAAACGGAGATCACTTCCACCATCGGATCAAAAGAAGCCGTTTTTCATTTTCCTCTTGGTTTTGTGGATCCGGGGGATATAGTGATTTGTCCTACTCCGGGATACCCCCCGTATAAAGTCGGCACCAGATTTGCCGATGGAGTTCCTTATTTTGTACCGCTTTTGCCGGAAAATGATTTTCTGATTGATTTTGAATCTATCCCGGAAACTATCGCGAAAAAAGCTAAAATCATCTGGACGAACTATCCCAATTCTCCAACCGGTAAATTAGCGCCTCGAGAGTGGCTGAAAAAGTTGATAAAGTGGGCACATAAGCATGATATCATCATTGCGGCTGATGAAGGATGCTACAACGATATTTATTTTAAGGAAAAACCTCTAAGTATTCTGGAAGTCGGACGAGAAGGAATTATTACTTTTTATTCCCTTTCCAAGCGAAATAATATGACGGGGCATCGAATCGGGTTTTGTGCGGGAGATAGGGACGTAGTTTTGGGATTTCGAAAAGTAAAGACCAATATCGACAGCGGAACACCGACTTTTATTCAGGATGCAGCCTCTGTGGCGTTGAATGATACCGAGCATATTCGGCAGATGCGTGATGAATATAAGGCCAAGATGAATATCCTGGTTTCGGCTTTAACGAAAGCCGGCTTGCCGAAATGCGAAAGTGAGGCGACTTTTTACCTATGGCAAAAAGCCCCTGAAGAATTAGACGGGGTGGGACTGGCACAAAAGCTTTTGGATATCGGTATTGTGGTGACGCCGGGGGCGTGGCTTTCGGATAGTACGGCGGAAGGGGTAAATCCCGGGGAGAATTATGTGCGGTTTGCTTTGGTGGCGCCTTTGGGGTTGGTGCGGGAGGCGGCGGGGAGGATTGTGAGAGAGTTTGGGGTTTAACTTCGACCGGCTATTTCTTCAATACAATTTTCAATCATCGCAGCATATCGCTCAACAGCATTTTCATTATAATCTTCTATCTCTTCATGATCCTCTTGTAATTCAGTTAATTCTATTTGGGTTTTCAATCAGTTCCTCTCTATATCCGAAACTTTCATGCTCTCCTGTTATAGGACTAATCATACTTAAAATTTAAGCAAATAATATCTAGGAATACATATAACCATGGAATTTATTTTGTCAACTCTTTTTTGACTTTTTTACGAAATTTACTATTTTATATATAAGCGAGGCTTCGAAAGTGTTCAGGAACGATTATTTTATTATCCCCCCGGCAGAGTCTCCGATTAGGGACTCTGCCGCGGCGAAGCCGAATTATCAACCTTTCGGCCATCGGCTCTGAGGTGCTCAGGTTCTCGAAGAGAATTATCATAAAAAAGCGACCTTGCTGTAACTTCGCTTCGCGAACGTCGGAGTCCCTAATCGGAGACGGGAGCGATTAATCAGTGCACACTTAGCAGAATCGGCTTAAAGACCGTATAT
>CAYVJW010000042.1:0-12236 GCA_964451885.1 uncultured Candidatus Peribacteria bacterium
ACAGGCCTGGTTTTCTTGTGACTCATGACGTACTTATCGTTTTTCGGTTAATATTATTATTAAATTTAATTTACTATATTAGTATGAAAAAATAAAAAACACAAGAAGCATTGCTAAAATTTTTATGAAGCTAAAAAAATATTAATTCATAATTCTTAATCTGCCCCTTGATTTATCACCTCCAAATACGCCAATATCGAAGCTTTCACGATATCACAATCTCCGGCCTTAGCCGTAAAAACCTGTCCATTTTCTGTCTCCAAACGCACCTTCACAATCGCCTGGGCATCAAGGCCGGAAGTCACGCTATCCATAGCAAATTCAGTCAGCCGACCGTGCTTTCCGCAGGTCGCTTCAATCGCCTGATAAGCCGCATCTACCATGCCGGTACCGGTTTTTTCGGAAGTTGAAGATTTTCCTGTTTCTGTATTTTGAAGCTTAATCTTTGCTCTGGAAGTTTTAGTATTACTTGAAAAAACTTCAAAATCTTCTAAAATCCAGAGTTTTTTTCTTCCTTCTTCTCCCATCATTAGTACATCCAGATCCGCATCTGTCACTTCTTTTTTATGGTCGGCAAGGTTCTTGAATTTTTCGAAAACCTCATTCAGCTTTTTTTCCGAAATATTATATCCCATTTCTTCCAGGCGTACTTTCAGAGCCGCCCGGCCGGAATGTTTCCCCAGGACGATTTCCATCTTTTCTACACCGACCGACTCAGGAGTCAGGATTTCATAAGTTTCACGATGAGCTAGTATCCCGTGCTGATGAATCCCTGCTTCATGCGCAAAAGCATTTCGCCCCACGATTGCCTTATTTGCCTGGATACGCTGCGTAGTAATCTGCTCCAAAAGCTTCGCGGTTCGAAAAATTTCTGTCGTGTTGATTCCTGTTTTCAGATGAAAAAAATCCTCTCGAGTTCGCAGCGCCATAACCACCTCTTCCAAAGCTGCATTTCCGGCTCGTTCACCGATACCGTTTATTGTACATTCAATCTGCCGGGCTCCACTACTCACCCCTGCTAATGAATTTGCCGCGGCTAATCCCAGGTCATTGTGGCAATGCGTTGAAAAAATAGCCTTATTTCCGTTCCTCACATTTTTGATCAAATACTCCATCAAATTCCCGAATTCAGCCGGCGTCAAATATCCCACCGTATCCGGAATATTGATCGTATCTGCCCCCGCATCGATCACCGCCTCAATAACCTTCACCAAAAAACATCGGTCAGACCTCCCCGCATCCTCAGGAGAAAAATCAACACGGCCACATAAGCTTTTTGCATGCTTTACTCCTTTTACTGCCATTATCAGGATTTGATCCGGCGTTTTTTTGAGCTTAAACTTCATATGAACAGGACTCGTAGCCAAAAAGGTATGAATCCGCGGTTTTTTCGCCTCTTTTACCGCCTCCCAGGATGTCTGGATATCCTTCTCCATAGCCCGAGCAAGTCCGCAAACTTCCGTTTTTTTCAAAGTTTTTGCAATCCGCTGAACCGAAGCAAAATCATCAGGGCTGGCAATAGGAAACCCGGCCTCGATCACATCTATCCCCAACCTTTCAAGTTGCACAGCCATCCGAATCTTCTCATCCAGATTCATAGAAAACCCCGGAGCCTGTTCTCCGTCCCGGAGAGTCGTATCGAATATTTTTACATAGTTTTTATTCATTTATTCAAGAGAAATTAACAGAATCTAAGTGTAAAAGTCAGAAGTTAAAAGTCAAAAGTAACAAGTGGGTGATTGAATTTATTAATAACTTATAACTTAGTCGCAGTCTGTCAACACAAAAAATTTGTACTCTACCATATATACCTTAGAATTTTTTCGGCCTATAATATTTTTTAATTTTATTTAAAGATGAACTCATTGAACAAGGCGCAAATCATTGGAAACCTTACGAGGGATCCGGACCTCAGAAAGACCAAAAACGGCCAGTCGGTCTGTACTGTCGGAGTAGCAACTAACCGTTCGTGGACAGACTCTACGGGAGACAAACATGAGGAGGCGGAATTTCACAGTGTGGTATGCTGGGGAAGATTGGCAGAAATCGTTGCTGATTTTTTAAAGAAAGGTTCAAAAGTATTTTTTGAAGGAAGGCTCCGAACCCGAAACTGGGAAGATGAGAGCGGCATAAAACATTATCGGACGGAAATCATAGCCGATGATATGATTATTTTAGGGCCAAAAAGTGGGGGCGGAGGTGCCGCCGCCGGAGGCGGAGGAGAACTCGAATCCGCACTGAACGTAGAAGAAGCGCCGTCCCCGGAAGACAATCCGGAAAAGAAAGCTTCTGCGGAAGACCTACCGTTTTAGTCGAAAGTTGTTTCTCGTAGATACTGAAGCTTCCAAGGTAATAGAGTTCTCGAAAGTGACGCTTGGGAACGAGGAGTTATAATTGTGTGTAAAAAAATATTCAATATTCTAATCAATTATGGAAAGTTCCCTTGTCCTTATCAAGCCCGATGGTGTTCAGCGCGGGTTAACAGGCGAAATCATTACACGATTTGAAAGAAAAGGCTTAAAACTTGCCGGTTTAAAAATGGTGCATTTAAAAGATGCTGTTCTTCGAGAACATTATGCACATGTAATAGATGAGCCTTTTTTCGAGGAATTATCCTATTTTATGAGCTCAAGCCCTTTAGTGGCACTTTGCCTGGAAGGGATAGACGCTGTGGAAGTAGTCCGCAAAATCTGCGGAATTAAAAGCACAGAGTTCGGGTCAATCCGGGGAGATTTCTCCCTCTCACCCCAAAGAAACCTCGTCCACAGCTCGGATTCAGCCGAAACAGCCAAACGGGAAATTGAACGGTTTTTTACCAAAGACGAAATGTTCGAGTATGACAAAGATGAGTGGAAGCATGTGTATTCGGAGAGTGAGAAACAAAAGATAAAGAGATATTCAACATCATAAAAAAAACTCCCCCGGCGAACCGGGGGGAAAGGTCAAAGAACGGGAAAGTATAGCCTGCCTGAAGCAAATTTTTTTGGACTTCTGGCCCGATGGCTGATTTCGAGATAAAAAATACATTTTTGGCGATTTTTTAGGTAAGGTAGATATTCTTCTACATCAAAAAAATTTGAGGTACTACAAAAAAACACCCTGACGGGCGTTTTTGTTATTTTCTATTTTCCGAGACGTCCAGGATGCCTAACCATAAAACGGGGCCTCCTAGCCAACAGAAAATCGGATCTTTGTGTTTTATTCCGTAGGTGAGTAACAGGGAGCCGATGATGAGGCACCCGCCGATACTGATAGACAGTACGATCATGTTGATGCTCCTTATTTATGGTGGATTGAACCGAAAAAAACGAAAACCGAAAGCCGAAAAAGATCTTGTTTTCCTCCGTTCTTCAGGAGGAATTACTGTGGGTTTAACTTCAAAACCGGAGGTAATTACAGAGCTAATATATAAAAAATATAGATAATGTCAAATCGAACATTTAAAAAACACTTTCTATTTTTATAGTGATAAATATTTGTATAATCAGTATGTTTGATTTGCTATGACAAAAATACTTCAACAGTTCGCAATGATTTGGATTTTTGGGATAATTTTGTCCCCATCCCTTTCCTCTGCCAAATTCGCCGATATAGACACAACCCACCCCCACTTCCACGCCATCGACGAACTGGAAAAGAAAGAAATCATAAAGGGATACCAAAGGGACGGAAAGGTTTATTTTCTTTCCCGGCAAAAAGTAAATCGTGCCGAAGCATTAAAAATATTGGTATTGAGCGCCGAAATCCCCCATGAAAAAACTCGGGGGTTAACCTTTCCTGATGTGCCCACGCCAGCCTGGTTTTCCGAATACGTCCAAGCTGCCGTAGATCAGAAAATAGTAGAAGGCTATCCAGACGGAATGTTCCGTCCAGAAAGGAATGTTTCCCGGACAGAGTTTCTTAAAATGATGGTCGTATCCTTTGATATCCCCACAGAAGAAATACAGGAAGGAGAAGAATGGTTTCGTCCTTTTTTTAATGCGGCGGTAAATTTAAATCTATTGGACGGCCCTCATATTTCCCCATACGAATCTCTTTCTCGTGGAGAAATCGCAGAGCTTATTTACCGGGCCCAAAAATTGAAACCCGATAATTTTTCGTCCAGATACATATACTCCGGAGAAGGAAAAGTCAGCTTTTACGACAAAGGATTTGCCGGCAAACTTACCGCTAACGGAGAGATTTATGATCCCATGGATTTGACAGCCGCCCACAGAACGCTTCCCTTTGATACCCGGCTTAAAGTTGAAAATCAAAAAGGGGATTTTGTAATAGTACGTATTAATGACCGCGGACCTTACATTGAGCATAGGGTACTGGATTTATCCAGGAAAGCATTTGAGCGTTTAGCGCTCGCTTCCGAAGGAGTGATAGACGTTAAATTTGAAGTTTATTCAGATACTGCAGATGATAATCCCGTCATCCCGGAACAAATTCGATCAAAACTATCTTCCCAATCAAAAAACACAAAAGTCCCGGACTCATTAGCGGAAGTTTTTTCACGGAACCGTACGGTTCCAAAACCTGAAGAAGATGAAATAGACGTTTCCGAACCTGCCAAGAAGCCGAACAGAAGAAGAAAAGTAACAACACCATATCTGGGAGGATCAATTACCCAACTCTCGAAAGATTTCTTTGAAAACGCCTTGCTCAGAAGGGAAATTCCACTAAAAATCGAAGTCGGCACTGTATTAAAAGTAGAAGGCACGGCCCCGGAATTCGGCAGGAGGGAAGCCACTATTTTTCTGCAGAACTCAAAAACCAAGAAACAAACACATTTTGCCTCTCCCGTTTCCGGAAAAAATTTTTCTATCCCGGTATTTTTTATGGAACCGGGGAATTATGAGATAGGGCTTGTTTTTAATGATCAGATAGAGTCTCGTGTGGGGAAAGTCGAAGTAATAAAACCAAAACGATCCCGGAAGTTTCGAGCTTCAAAAGTGAAATTTACAACCAATTTATATGCCCGGATTGTTTCAGAAGAATCAAAAGTTATTTTTGATTGGAAATCGGGGGAAAACTTTTTGACAAAAATTGTTTTTTCTCAGGAGTCAAACAAAAGAATCCTTTTACTAGAAGATGGATTATCAGAAATATCGCTTCCTTATGATTTTTTCAATACCTTCAAAGTCGATGAAAAACTAGCCATTGACATATATCAAGCCGGATCAAGAGATGGAACGCTTGCAAACCAGGAAACCAACTGGAAAAAAGCTGATTTCCGTAATTATATCTTGCGGCCAGGCTTCCCTGATACGGAGAAAGAAGAAATATCCGTCCATGATTTCCCCCGTTTTTTAAAAACACTGGGTAAGGTAGTGCTCAAAGGAAAAGTTTTATCTCCCGATATAATATTATCCGAAGACATATTTTTGATTGGTCCCAAGGGAAAAGTTTCAAACCATCCCATTAAAAAAGAAGGCGATGATTTTTCATTTTCTTTCAAACCGAATGAGTACGGGACTTACATACTGGAAATAGTATCAAATAAAGGAGAAGTCCTTTTCAACAGGGGAATGTATTTTTCAAAAGCTCCGGTCCTGCCGGTAGCTCATTGGAAACAAACTTATTCCCGGTCATTTTCAGCCACAGGCCATCGAAACTGGATTAACCGCCTGAGAAAAAAATATCATTTTCCACGGCTTGCAGCAAGCAAGGAATTGAACGATTTTGCCCAGTTATACGCCGATAAAATGGCGCATCAAAATTATATTTCCCATATAACCCCGGAAGGGTTTGACCTAAAGAAAAGGATTAAAATGGCGAAATTGCCAATGGGAGAATACGGAGAAAACTTAAGTTTCGGCACAACCTATCAGCTCGCCCTCAACGGCCTGGAAAATTCCGGCTCCCACCGCCAGAATATGCTCCATCGAAAGTGGAAGCGTGTAGGTGTTGGGTTGGCGAAAAATGAGAAAGGGGAGTATTATGTGGTGCAGGTTTTTGGGAAGTAAAAAGGCGCCGGGATCTCTCGATCCAAGCGCCTTCGGTTAATGCCTGTAAGCGAGCTGAAAACCAGTCGCCCGCAGGTCGGTTTCGAATTTCCGGATCCGAGCCTCGTCCGCATCGCGGAAAGACCGGGTACCGGTATGGTGGTCGATGTAATTGAGCTTCAGAAAGACTTTTTCCGGAGGGAAGAGCCTTTGGAGTACATTTGCATCGTAGGTGAAACGGGCAAAAGTTACGAAGTTCAATGTCACCGGACCGCCATTCCATTCTTTTGTAATTTTGGCGATTTCGGCAAACGTCAGCATGGTGAGGAGGGGGCTCAACCGTCGCCGTTCTTCGTCACTTGTAGTGTGGCACGAGAACTGGAGGCGGATATTTGCCCCTTCGCTCACCAGGCTATTGAGGAGGGTGAAAAAAAATCGATTTCGTTTCGGACCGGAGGTGGAAACTACAAAGCAGAGCTTGGGATATCGTGAATGCAGCTCCCGGATTGCCTGGCAAGTGTTTTCCGGATTGAGCAGGGGATCGCCCATCTGCTTGAAGCACACCTTCACTTCATCGAAGTCGGAGGGCGAATTTCCCGGTTGGGACATCATCAACTCGACCTGTTCCACGATTTCGTCCCCCGTAAGGGGGCGAAAATGATTGAATTCTCTCGTGAAGCAGTAGATACAGCCGATGCCGCACCCAGAACTCACCGAAATGCCGATCTTCCAGACCAGCTTGCCGCTATATTTATCAGTCAGCTTTTTGTTAGCGGTGAGTACCAGATAGCCGTCTCGCGTTTCCAAACGAAACCCGATACCGTCCCCGATATTCTCAGGGGAGGAAGTCAATCGGAGGTTTTTCATTACCATCTCCTGACTTCATCCCCTATGGCCGCCAGCATATCGAGCGCCAGTAGGACAGTGTCTTCATCGAAACAGATGTCGTCACCGATCATGAATGTTTTGTAGCCCATTTGCCACATGGCGGCTATGTCGGTGATATCCGGACAGATCGGGCGGGGATTCTCCCGCAAAGAGGTCAATATCCTTGAAGCCATAACCGCACCGGAATCCGAGTCAATGATTTTTTTCAACGCTCGGAGAATCTTATCCGGTCGGCCGACCTCGACGTACAAGTCACCTCTGGCCGCCATCAGCCGGACATTGCGTGAGCGATGCTTGTGATAGGAGTTTCTGCACCACTCAATTCCTTTCATGGTTTCGACTTTCGCCAGGATTTTCGCTGCCGGATCGAGCGCGAGCATTTCCCCGATGTCGCTGTCTTGCTCCACGAAGGAAAGCATATAGTTATGAACACCGGCTTTCCTGCCCGCCTCGATGTACCGCAGATCATACTCTGTAAAGAACCCTTCGATTTCCAGGCTCGGATGAAGGATGTTGATAGATTCCCCTCCGCCAACAACGCGTTTGGGACCATTCAACATGATCAACGTATCTCCGTTCACGACCTCCACGATTTCAGCAACATCGTAGCCGTCCTGGAACCAACATTTTACCGGGCCTTTAGATGTATCGAGCTTGATCTTGTGCGTGAGCTTGATACTGGCCCAGGGAGGGGTTACCAGATCGCCGTGGGCTTTCGGATGGGAAGTTTCGAGACGGAAAGTTCGTCCGAAGATATTGTATTCCCTCGGCCTTTCTGGTTCAGGAAGAGGGGGAGCCTTATAAAAATTGCTCCCGTGACTGGTCCGGATTTGCCGGCATTTCAGGTCTATCCAGATATCTTTGCCGCCGGCAAGGCCTTTTATCCTCGTCAGCATATCCTCCAGGCTCTCTTTCACCGGCATGACGGTATTAATGCGGACACCCGAAACGCTCGGGTGTGCGATTACGTCTTTGATGAAAGGAGCGTAAGGAGGGATTGTACAGATTATTTGCATTGGAACCTCCTTGGGGCCGGGAATTTCCCGGCCCCGGTTATAGATTTCAGACGAGAGAACGGCTTCTCATACTCTTGCCGCTTTTTCCTCCGCTTCTCACACTCTTGCCGGCATTCGGATCTCCGCTGGCGGAGGCCATCTTGGCGGATTTGGCTGAGACTGAGTGCAGGGATTTGCTCACGCGACTGACCCGGTCGAGACGGTCACTGTGACGACCGGAAGACCGCTTGCTGAAGTCATCGAACATGCCCATCTCTCCTGCGTAGATGCCGATGATCATTTCCACGACATCCCGCGGTTCGGAAATTGGTATTACGTTTTCTTCTCCGACGGTTTTTTTCCAGAGGTCGGAGACGTTTGCTTCATCATAGCCTCCACGTAAAAGAACGTAAACCGTGAATTTTTCCTTCAGTTGTTGGAAGAGTTCGAACGTGTCCATGTCGCTTTCAACATCATCGCCAGTCCATCGTTTGATCTCTTCTTTCGAGACTTTCATGTGATAGGCTGCATCGCAGATGAGAATGAGAATCGGTTTGACGGCGTTGGGGATGTGGCAGTGATGCAGGTAGTAGTAAGGCACCAATCCGTAGGATTCATCGTTGGTATCGTTGCTTCCTTCCGTGCCAAGCATACGGACATGTTCATCCAGCGGTTCTCCGCTGGCGAAATCTCTGATCTGCAGAGCATATTCGTGAGGGGCATATAGTCCGTCGCCGATTGCTGCGAAGCTGATCGCATACTCGGGAGCATATCTTGCGACTTCACCTCCCAATAGAGGAAGTTTTTCAAAGATAATACCCGGCCATGTTCCCATGGAACCGGTTACGTCTTGCACCACTGTGAGAGGGTGTGTACTTTCTGTCTGAATATCTTTCCCGATGGGGGGAGGCGTTTGCGGGGCTCCGTAGTTCGTACCGGAGTATGCCGCGCTTCTCCCGGAGGCGGAATTGGTGTTTCTTGAGCGGTTGGATCTGCTTTGTTTTTGATACGCTTTGCGGGCGCTTGCAAACCCGTCATCGCTTTGAGATTTGAATCCGGTTCCACCGCTTGATCCTGTGTCTGAATTCCATCCGTAGCTCATGATTTTTTCCTTTCTGTGTTGATGTGGGGAAGGTTACTTAACCCTCAGTGTGTCGGGACACGATGCCCGATGAAAAACTTTCTCTCGGATTTCCGAGATTTCTTTGATGAGAGGTCTTACGTCACTCGGTCTTTTGAGAGGATCATGCCGGACCATCTTCACGATAAATTTGCGAATCAGCTCCGGAACATGATCAGGCAGGGTTTTTGCCGCGATATTCCCCCCCAGGATGTGGATGAGGGTAACTCCGAGACAGTAGATGTCGGTTTCGGGAATCGGAGGCTTGCCTTCGAGCTGTTCGGGGGCCGCGAAAGCCGGTGTACAACCGGGGCAACTGGTATAACGCCGCGGCAGGATAGTCGACAGTCCGAAGTCAACCAGCACGGCGTTGTGTTCTTTCGGTTTGAAGATCACGTTCTGGGGTTTGACATCCCCGTGAATGATCCGGTAGTAATGCAGGTATTGGAGCGCGTTCAGCAGTCGCTGGATGATGTAGCAGATGTGTTCAGGAGGCATGCCCTTTGGATAGTCCTCTTCCACGACCTTAAAAAGATCTTTCCCGTCTATGTAGCTCATCACAAACACGAAGCTGTCATCGTGTCGGATAACGTCACGCAGAACCGGAAGTGAATGGAAACTGAGCTTCCAGAGGACTTTTGCCTCTTTGAGCAGGAGTTCTTCGTCTGCCCGTGACATGTTGATGTTCTGTTTCAGGCAGGCCGGTTCCTCAAGGTACCGATGTTCTGCTAGATAGGTTCTGGCGAAGCCGCCTTCCCCAATCTGTTTTACCAATTTGTAGTTGCCGATTATGGGGAGTTTTCTTCGTGACATGAAAATCACCTCCTCTCGTTATTCCCCGCAGTACAGCCGTTCGGCCAGTACCCGTGGGAGTTTTGCATTGATGATGGCTCGTTCCGTTTCCCCGATGTCATAAAACACGCGTCGAAGCGTTATCCGGGGTCCTTGTTCGGTCATTTCGAGAATCACATAGGCGGCTCTGCAGTCACCGTCCCTCGGCTGTCCGACACTTCCGACATTGATGAGAAACTTTTCATCTTTCAGGGGCATTCCGACAGGCACACTCCCGTAGTGGCCTTTTTTACTTCCGAAGACAAACGCGGAGTGTGTGTGGCCGATGAAACAGAGAGGGGTGGTTACGGCCTTTAGTTCTTTCCCGGCTGTTTCTTCTGTGTTGATGTAGCGCCATGTGTGGCCCCTGGAGAAAGCCCCATGGGCCAGGGAGATACCAAGTTTCGGAAGTACATATGTTTCTGGGAGCGCTCGCATGAATTTCAGGTGTTTATCTGCGAGTTGGAATCTGGCATACACGATGCCACTGAAAGCAAGATCGCACAAAACTTTTTGGATATTTTTCTTTTCGGTATCCAAAAGGCAAACCGCTGCTTCATGGTTTCCCTTGAGGAAAGTCGATTTTTGTTTCCATACGGCTTCCAGGCACTCCCGTGGTTGTGGTCCGTACCCAACAGTATCTCCGAGACAGAGAATGCGTGTTGCTCCTTGCTCTGTGATGTCCCGGAAGACTGCTTGCAGGGCCTCCCAATTTCCATGGATGTCTGACATGATCGCAATTTTCAAGGTTTCACCTTCCTTTCGATGGTTAATTCTTCCCATGATAAATATACTGAACCACTTTCAAGCCGTAAAGGCACGCTGCGGCGTGCCTCTATACTTCGCCGTTTTTAAATTTCAGATTTTGTATAATGCTCCATAGCCTGTTCCCAATGAATCATAGAACTAAGACTGAACAAAAGCTAAGGAGTATTATACACATAATTTTTAAGGCGACGGAGTATACATGCACAAGAGAGGTTCAGTATATATTATTTCATAATTTTATATGACGTTTATTGTGCCGAATTGTCAAAGAACGAGCCTCTTATTAAATAAAATATCAGATTTAGTCAATAAAACTAACTTGACATAAAAAGCAACACAGTCTTTTCTAGAAGTTTTGCCGTTGATTCAAAATATAAAGCAACTTTCGCTCTAATTCTTCTTTATAATGACCATTTAGACACCCCATCTTTTTAATACAGCGTTTTTTTGAAACAGACCGAATTTGCTCGGGTAGAATCTTGGAATGCTTAGCAAGGCCGTTTTTTTTCGAAGTTTTTACAACCACATGCCAAGATAAAACCTTTTCAACACTTCCCGTAAAGGGAATAATGATAAGAAAAGGACTTTTCTGATTCAGAACCCGGTTTGAAACAACAACGCAAGGGCGAATTTTTGATATTTCTTCGTTCCTTACGGGATTCAAGTCGATAAGAACAATGTCACCGTATTCAATTGATTCCATCATCAATAGCTAAATCCATCAATTCTTTTTCTTCCTCCGGCATATCCTGATAATAAGCCGCTACTTCCGCACCCAAAGAATCTTCATCAAACTGATCTTTTAGATCCATATTTTCCAAAAGCGAATAACTGACTAACGCACAAAGCGGCTCATTATTCCGATCCACAACTATACGATAATCGTTTTTAGAAGCTAATTTATTTATCACAGAAAAAAGTTGAGGCTGCAACTTTGTAGGGCGGATTGTTTTTTCACGTGTGATTTTCATTGTCTTTATTGTACCAATTGGATTTCCAATTGTCAAAGTTTTCCCCCACCACCTTATCTTCACCTTCTTAACAGCATATCTATGTCTTCATCCGTTATTAGAATCTTGTTTACTCTGTATTGAAAAACTTTTGCCTCGATATGACTCCTCCCATCTACAATTATTTCAGCTAGCCAGCAAGGAAATTTTCTTTTCTTCCAAATTCCCAAACTTTTCACTCGTGTTAAGATGCTGGTTGTTTCTAACATGGGCACCCATCTTCCTTTGGCCGCCCCCATCATCTCTTCCTTAGAGCCCTGGCCTAATGCAATATCAGTCAAAAGTCCTTGTTTTAAATGTTTCTTGGCTGCTTTCAACGCTTCTAGCGGGATAGGCCGAATATTTGCGCGATACACGCCAGGTTCTTCTCTCCACCTATTTGTAACTTCCATAAGAAACGCCAATAGATCTACTGGACATAGGCTTATCGGACTGATCAAAATAGTATCTCCTCCTCTTTCCGTATCTTCCTTTATTTCAGCCCTTGGACCATCAGGAAAAAGCCTTAGTCCAAAATTATCTACGAGGCTTGCCCACCCATTTTGCAGGGAAATTTGTTCGTCTCTGTCTTCTGCTAATTTATTCATACCCTACTTATAGAACAAGAAATCACATGTGTCAAATCTTACTCATTACTTTCATGAGTGTCCGGTTTAAATTTTCATGAGAAGTAAAGTTTTTATCGGTCAAA